>CAZQQB010000049.1:0-2498 GCA_964595415.1 uncultured Nitrososphaerota archaeon
CATTCCTTGGTCCTCGGTATAGGCGGGCCACACTATCGCCGCCGTCTTTCTCTTTCCCTCTATCTCAATTACATCCCCAACACTCACGCCGATGGCCTTCATTGCATCGGCATCTATCCTTACCTTGCCTCTTCCAACATCCCTCTGCTTGGACTCTGCAACCCTTAGCGTTAGCTCGTTTCTATCCCTCTCCAAAACTCTTGCCCCCAAACCATAGCGATCTAATAAAATATTCTATTAGCCAAATGCTCTCAGTTACTTTTTAATTTTATGGATAGATTGAGAAAAGTAAAAAAGACGTTTGCCAAAGTATGTCAAAGGAATATGGGACGACCAAATCCTTTAATGAAAATCAGCCGGGTAGTGTTTGAACAACCTCGACATCTACTTGTCCAACACCCTTCACGCCGCTGAAAGCGTCCTCGATGGGCTGCGTCCCTCCCTCAAAGATCCCTGGCATTATCACGAATACCTTTAGTGCTTTCAACCCAAAGGCGATCTCTTCTTCCACTATATTGTGAATATACAAATCTTTGTTCCCCTTTGACAGAGCTTCCCTCAGTCCGTTCTTCAATAACTCTAAATCAACACCATCATCCTCAGGTAGGATCTTGATAACCGCTAAAAGTCTCGCCATTTTGTCTCACCTCATGGCCCTAAAAACCCACATTTTGGACATTTGTAACTATTCACCAACTCCCTGCACTTCCTGCAACGCCAGAAGACAACCTCTCCGCAGTTCGGGCATGGAAGTTTAACACCTTTCTGCTCCGGGAGTATCGGCTCCTTGCAAGAGATACAGACGGGTAAATCCAGTTCGCTCATGAACTTCACCAAGGTGTGAAGGTTAAAAACTCTTCGAATATATAAACTTACTATTATCACATGATCGGTCCTGACACAATCAAAGGATAGTCTCGGAAAATAAAACTTTCAACTTTGACCAAACCAATCAGTCCACCAAACCCTGCCCACAACCTAACCCTCAAACAAAGACCTCAGAAATGGCAGAATTGCATGTATGACAATTCCAGACCTTGCCAACCTGTCAACAACCCTTCCCTGCAGATCCATGTCATATTCAACCAGTTGACTCAATAACTCTTCTCTAAAAACCTTCTCCATAACAGTCTCCAACTCCTTCTCTTTCATATTCCTAAAGATCTTTGCTGCAACTCTCATCTTATTGAAATTCTTCAAGTATAATTTCTTCCATTCCCTGTCAAATTCCGAGAGCGGATCCCCTCTGCAGACCGCTCGCGCCGTGACCCCTCCCGCCAATTTCGCCGTCAGGCAACCGAGAACCACCCCTCCCCCAGTCGTGGGCTTTGAAAAGCCCGCCGCATCCCCTACGGCTACGACATTCCCTTTAACGGCATTATTCACAGGACCTCCTACCACCACCTTCCCCAAAATTTCCTTGGTTTCTCTGACGACTCCTTTTCCCCTGAAACTTTCGTTCCTTTCCGTGAACCTGCGCAGCAGCTCCCTGGGCAGTCCTTGGTCCGTCGCGAGACCAACCCTTAATTGATCCCTCCTCGGAACTGTCCATGCAAAGAACCTAGGAGCCCACCCCCCAGTGTAAATCTCAACAACATCGCCCTCAAAGTTCTTGACCTCCACATCCACCTGGGCAGCAGGTATGGATTTGGGTATCTCCATGCTGATGGTCCTCGCTACCCTCCCCTTTGTACCCTCGGCATTAATCATTACCTTGAAATCCATTGGAGGCTCATACCTAGTTCCCAAGATCACCTCGACGCCTACCTTTTCGGCAATTTTCATAAGCTCAAAGTCAAATCTCTCCCTATCTATGACAACGGCTTTATCCCTCGTAAGAGGTACTTCGTAAACTTTGCCTCTTGGTGAAAAAATCCTAACCCGCCTTATCCTGCTTAGGACCATATCCCCAGATCTTAAGACCTTATCCAGACCATCCTTGCTCACTAAACCCGCACAATGATCTGGGCGCCCTACCTCTTTATCTTCTTCAACCACTGTGACCTCAGCGCCTGCAAGGGCAGCCTCGGCTGCCGCGACCAGACCAGATGGACCGCCGCCAACCACTAATATATCTCGTACCATGTCCTCTCCTCGATACATTTTTATCTGCTCTTCTTAAAAACACGTACTATGGAATTCCAATACAAGCAGGCAATAGTGGTACGCCAAGATCTGAGGATGGGCAAGGGGAAGCTCGCAGTCCAAGTAGCCCATGCCTCAATATCCTCCTACATTGCCACCAAAAACACCAGACCTGAGTGGGCATCGAACTGGATAAGGGAGGGTCAGAAGAAGGTCGTTCTAAAATCGAAGTCCCTGGACGAACTGACTAGCATAAAAAAATCCACAGAGAGAGAGGATCTACCTCATTCCTTAGTATCGGACGCGGGTCTGACTCAACTCGAACCAGGCACAATCACATGCATCGGAATAGGTCCTGCCCCATCAAATCTGATCGACAGGGCCGTCGGAAATCTAAAACTTCTGTGATATTT
>CAZQQB010000049.1:2508-4484 GCA_964595415.1 uncultured Nitrososphaerota archaeon
CACACCAACACTCTCCCGACTAGAACAGTCTTTTGGCATGCTCTACTACTCGACATCTTTCCGGGGAATTGGTGGTAGGATCCGCCTAACTCTTAACGACTTCTTGGTCGAAGAGATTACGCCCGAGGGAATCATCGTAAACGATACCCTAAGGAAGATGAGCAGGGGCGATGGTCCATTCACACTCGCAGTTCTGAAGAAGGTCTCCAGAGATCTCCTACCGACAATCGCTATGCTCCAGAGGATACTTGATGCCAAAATTTCATTTGCGGGCATAAAGGACAGAAGAGCGGTTACCTACCAACTAGTTTCCATCAACCGCCCTCTTCTTAGGTTCATCAAAATTAACAGCTCGGAGTTATGGTCCGTGGGAACCTCAAAGTGGGAGATCAGACTTGGCGAGCTCAGGGGCAACAGGTTTACAATTACAATCAGGGACCTGAGCGGCGAAAACCTCCCTCCTGACCTTTCACCCTATTTGAGCTGGACGCCTGGCTATTTTGGACATCAACGATTCGGGACATCTCGCCCAAACACCCACAAGGTGGGAAGATTCATGGTCAAAGGAGATTACGATCTTGCCATTCGTGAACTCCTTGCAGAGCCATACGATGGCGAGCCTTCAAGAATCTACTCGCTCCGGAAAGCCCTCAAGGAAACTTGGGACCTAGAGAGTGCCCTAGCTTCATTTCCCGACAACCTGATCTACGAAAAGAGGGTCATACAGTCACTCCTCTGCAGCGGCGCGGATCCTCTACGCGCCCTGAATGCGCTTCCAAGGCGTCTCCTACGTCTCTTTGTAGATGCCTATCAGTCTTACCTCTTTAACTTGGCTCTCTCTGAGAGGTGGGTGGGATACGGTCTTCACCATGTAGATCTGGGCGATGTGGTTGCCCCCCTTGACAACTCCCTCAACCCGTCCTGCCCCATCAAAGCAACACGCTCAAATATAGAGAAATTGAGAAGACTGATAAACACAAGAAGGGCGGTCCTCCTCATGCCGATCCCTGGGAGTAACTTTCACATCGAGGGCATCAATCATGAGCTGTATTCCAAGATACTGGACTCCGAAGACCTCTCATCTAGGGATTTTTCAGAAGTGATGGGGCTCACATTCAGAGGAGCCCTACGACCCGCCGTCTTTTATTCGTACAACCTAGAACTCTTGGATCGGTCGCCCGATGAACTAAACCCTGGCAAAACAAAACTCACAATAAGATTCTCCTTGCCAAGGGGTTCCTATGCTACAGTCTTACTAAGAGAGCTTATGAAACCAGAAGATCCGAAAAAATCAGGGTTTTAGGGCAACAGCCGCTCCGGCGTCCTTGGGAAGAGCACTGCCTCCCTCACATTACTGAGGTCGAGGAGCTGCATCGTCACCCTCTCAATCCCAATATTGAAGCCTCCGTGCGGTGGTGCGCCATATTTAAAGTGCTCCGTGAACCATTGCATCCCCACGAGGCTTATTCCCTTTTCCTTTAGCTGCTCCACTATCTTTTCATACCTGTGCTCCCTCTGACCGCCAGAGCTCACCTCTAACCCCTTGTAGACAAGATCCACACTCCTTGCCCATTGTGGCTCCTCGTCCACCCTCATCACGTAGAAGGGCTTTACTTTGAACGGAAACCTGTTGACAAAGAAGAAATCACACTTGTACTTCTCCTTTACATAATTGGCAAGTATGGCCTCTGACTCCCTGTCATAGTCTTCTCCAAAGGGTATCTTCTTGCCAAACTCCTCCAGTATCTCATATATCTTGGGAAACTTCAACTCTGGGAAGGGCGTGCTCGACACCTCAGCTTCTCTGTTCAGGAGTTCGAGTTCCTCCTTGCACTCCTCCTTGACTTTTTTTAGCCCTCCCCTCACCAAATTTTCCTCTACCCTCATGACCTCGTATTCATCCCTAATGAACCCCAACTCCACAGCACATCCCCTATGTTCGCATAGATGCCTCGGCGTGTGGCTGGGCTCAGCCC
>CAZQQB010000049.1:4494-9060 GCA_964595415.1 uncultured Nitrososphaerota archaeon
GGTCGTATATCCTGTCTAAACCACTTATCACCGCGAGCTGCCTGTGGAGTTGAGGATCCTGCCTCAAAAATGCGCTCTTGTTGAAATAAACAACCGGAAAGACCTCCGCCCCGCTCTCTGAAGCAGCGCCCATCAAACACGGCGTGAAGATCTGCTGAAAACCGTCCTCAGAGAGGTACTCTTGCATCCCCTCAACCAGCTTCGACTGTATTTTGAAGATTGCCAGGACCTCAGGTCTTCTCAGATCAAGAACTCTGTTATCTAACCTTGTGTCCAAGTTGGACTCAATCTTACCAGAGACCGATACCGGCAAGTTTGAAACAGTCTTGCTTATAACCTCAATATTTGTTGGGATGACCTCTCTGCCCTTTGGGGCTATCTTGTTTGCCTTTACTACCCCCTTGACCGCTATCACGCACTCCTCCCTCAGATTCTCGGCAAGTTCTATAAGCTCCTGTGCCGTCACCCCCTTCTTCAGCGTTACCTGTATCAGCCCTTCCCTGTCCCTGAGTATTATGAACTTCAGGCTGCCAAGATCCCTTATCCTATGAACCCAGCCAGCCACTACGACCTCCTTCTCAGCGTCCTCTGGCTTTATCTCTGATGTGTAATGCGTTCTGATTGGCATTTTTAATACACTCTGCAATATTACTCAAAGACTATATGTATGGTCTCGCCTGTGAGCCTCTTGATTGCCTCCTCAGCCGATCTCGCATCTATCGGCATCTTCTTCACATCACTCCTCGGTATCCTGATAGTGCTCTCCCAACTCCCATCCGGCAACCAGACTGTGTTTGCCCCTATAACCCTTGCCGGCACGACTATCTGCTCCAATAGCCTTTTTATGCTAGAGCTCTTCTCAATTACCCTCACCGCAATCCTCTTATCTTCACTTATCTGCCTGCTGAGTTTGCTCAGCAATACCCTGCTTGCCCCTCCTCCACCGCTTACCATTATTATTATCATACGAGGCAACTTGACAGTCTTATGGATTATGTAATCCTTTATTTGAGGGTTTTTGGCCTCGTGATTAATAAACCACTTCGAGACCTCAATATCATCCTCGGTGATCTCCCCCCTATCTAGCTTCTCCTGACACTTGGGGCATAGAACCCCACTTTTTGCACAGAAGAAGCAGATAGGAGCTCTCAACTCTGATCACTTCGTTTTACTCTTTTTGGTTTTCTCTAACTTAATAGCTATCGAGCTTGCCCTCTTAACTCCCTGTCCTTCCCTGAGTTGGATCTCCTCGGTACCAATATCTATGCTCTTGATCTCGGCATTTGGCATGAACTTCCTTCTGATGACCTCGACCACATCCACAGCCTTGCTGATGGACTGCCCCCTGGCCTTGACTACAACTTCGTCGGCGCCCTCATGAAAAGCCGTGAGACAAGCCAAAACATAATTCATCGGCGGTTTTTTCCCCACTAGTATCTCTGCCTCTTTTGACAACTCCGCCCCTCCAAGTAATTAAAAGGACTCAACGTTTAAATTGAATTCTTGAATAAATATATTTTGGTATCTCTGGGCTAAAACTTATTATACAAGACTTTACAAAAGTAAAGTAGTGATTTACTTGACTATCTCCTCCCCTTTGACAGATAGGCAACTCCAGATCTTGAAGATGCTCTTCAGGATCAGCGACAGTACCACCGTCTTCACGGTTAAAAAGACCCAAGTGGAGCTAGCCAAGGATCTGAACCTCACTAGGCAAGCATTGAATATTCACCTCCGCCGCCTTAGAGAAGAGGGTCTGATCAGGACCGGCAGAGGGTTTATTGACCTCACAAGAAAGGCTTTGCAAGTGCTAGGTGCCGGTACCTCTGAGGCTTTCGTATTCCTTAGAATTTCCCCGCCGAAGAGAGAGCAAGTCTACGAGAAAGTCAAATCCATACCCTCGCTTAGACTCTTCAGGGTTACGGGCGAGATAGATTTGGTAGCCATGGTTCCACAAGCGCAACTAGACCCCTTTCTCGAGATCGTTTCTTCAATAGACGGAGTTGAATCCACCTCATCCCACGTGATCATATCGGTTCTGAAGTGACACGGATCTTCCAAAAACTTGGTATTGTGGAAAAATTTATAATACAGGAAACGTTGATTGAATGAAAACTGGTGCTTTCAAATGCCAGTCCAAGACCCCGAAAAATTGAGGATCGCCCAGAAGCATCTGCTCTACATTAAGATCTGCAGGAGATGCGGCGCGAGAAACCCGATGTCCGCCGAGAAGTGCAGAAGGTGCAGGAGCAAAGAGCTCCGCCCGAAGAGACGCGAGCTGAAGCGTTAACAAAAGGTTTTTTTATATTCGGTGTAGTCTACCAATATACGGGCCCGTAGTCTAGTCTGGTTAGGACACCACATGGCCTAAAGTCGCCCTCACACGGCGAAGGTCTCCGGTTCGAGTCCGGACGGGCCCACCAACTCAATTATTTAGAAGACAGTATCCAAATTGGAAACATAAATTTAGACCCACTAATGTAATACCCGATCCGTTATTCTCCCAACTATTTCTTCATATCCCATGGTCATTATATGCATGCCTGCAGACTTCGTTGACCTCTTTAACTCCCTTATCAGACCTGAGAAGTACTCCACATTGACTTCGTCAATATTCTCTCTGCGTTTGGAAGCTTCCCCACAAGCTTCTGCCCTCCTTAGGCTCTCTATGTATTCCTCGGGGATCAATATTCCAGGTATCTTACTGATTATGAACTCTGCTATCCTTACAGATTTGCACGGAAATATACCAATTAAAATTGGGATGGAGAGTTTCTCAAGCTCCTTCACGAACCTCTTTGCCCTATCAATATCAAACACTATCTGGGTTTGTATAAACTCTGCCCCTGCACGGATCTTCCTCTCCACCTTACACAACTCAACTTCTAAAGGCTCTGCATTCGGGTTACCCACCACTCCCACATGTAGCTCGACTTGGCCCTCGATAGGGTTTCCGTTCAGATCTAAGCCATCGTCTACCATTCTCCTAACCATCTGAACAAATTGTGTCGCGTCCACATCATACACTGGCATGGTGCCCGGGTTGTCCCCTCTTGTTGTATGATCGCCGCTGATGACCAGTACATTTCTGATACCGAGTGCAGATGCTCCGAGGAGATCCGATATCAATGCCAACCTGTTTCTGTCCCTCACCGTCATGTGGCATATCGTCTCCAACCTTGCGTCCCTCTGAATAATATATGAGGCCACAACACTGCTTAAGTACGCTCTTGCCCTTGGGTTGTCTGTAACGTTGCAAGCCACAACGTGATTCTTTAGAATACCAGCAACCCTGACTATCTCTTCTAACTTTACAGTCTTCTTCGGCTCAATCTCACCTGTAAATACGAATTTTCCCTCGCGAATAGCTCTCATAAAATTACTGTATGACTTTCTCAAGTCAACACCATCCTATTTACCTATGAGCTCCTGTGGTTGCGCCCTCTTGGACCTGTCGAAAACTGACCTGATCTCTTTAAACCTCTCCTCCATGCCCTGTTCTTTTAGCCTCCTATAGATCAGTACCCACGCGCAGTCCTTGACATGCCCACCAGCCTCACACTTTCCATCAGCCATCCCGCCACATGGCCCATTCAAAAGCCCCTTTGCACACCTCACCACCGGGCAGATCCCCCCAATCTCGTAGAGCATGCAATCGCCACAAGCTCTGCACCTCTCGTAGAACTTCCCTATCCTCTCCGCCTCGCCTACGAACAATGTGTCCACCCCAGGTATTACTAACTTTCCTGTAAACTCTACGATGGCTTGAGCCCCAGACCCGCAGCATAGTGCCAGTACTGAGTCTGCCCTCTCAATAGTCTTCTTATGGGGATTTAGCTCCTTCCTCAAGATCCTAAGATCGCAAGGAGTCTTCACAACAACCTTACCAGATGCTTTGTCTCCCAATAGATTTGCCAGCTCCTTCACCTGCTCTTCTCCTCCCGTTTGGCAAAGCGTTGCACATGTGCCACAGCCTACAATGAATACCTTTCCGCGATCCTTGACCATCCTTAGGATCTCTTCCCTTGGTTTTGACTTGGTTATGATCAATTAAACCAACTCACGAACTACATTAAGAATTCTTACCATGAATTTATAATTATCGTGCTGACAGCGGCTTTTTATCCCCGCTCGTGCATATATCGTAGGAGAGGCGTTGATTATGGTGCTAAAGGAGGATACCTTCACCGAGATTGTGACATTCGAGTACATAATGTGGCGAAAGTCCTACATTAGTGGGCAAATAAAAGTCCTACTAGATGTAACTGAGGATCAGGGAATAACCGGAAGAGGCAAGATCGTGGATATGATAAGCGTCCAGCGCCCCTACCTCTACGACGACTACACCGACCTGCACGGCGGTGTCGACTCTTTCTGCAGGCGTGCCACACCGGAGGAGATCAAATCCATGGTCGTTGGGCGCGAAGGGACTTTTGAGCACGACGAAAAGACGATCCCCCCGACGCACTGCTTCAAGCTCAAGGAGCAGTTCCCAATAGAAATAAAGCCGAAGGGTAGCCCCTTTGGCCCATGATTTAGCCGCCGTGATCTTGGCAGGGGGGCGCT
>CAZQQB010000050.1:0-1807 GCA_964595415.1 uncultured Nitrososphaerota archaeon
GACCCATGTCGCGGTGGATCAGCTTGAACCAAGCTCTTGCAAAGGTGGCTTCAAACTCCGACGGTTTCTCCATGAATCTTCGGGCGATCTTCGAGTACACGGGATCAAACCTCAGGGCGAGATCCGTGGTCAACATCATGGGAGGGTGCTCCTTTGTGGGATCGTGTGCATCAGGAATTATTGTGGGAGCGTTTTTGGCAACCCACTGGTGCTTTCCGGCAGGACTCTTTGTCAGCTCCCACTCGTATGTGAATATGAGCTTCAAGTAATCTATTCCGAAACTCGTGGGCGTTGGCGACCAGGCGAGCTCAAAACCGCTCGTGAATGTGTGAGGGCCCTTCCCGGTTTTGTAGCCGTACTTCCAGCCAAGTCCTTGTGCACTGACATCGGATGAGCTTGGATCTGGTCCGAGGTAGGTATCTGGACCGGCGCCGTGGCATTTCCCAAAGGCGTGACCACCCGCTATTAGGGCAACGGTCTCCTCGTCGTTCATCCCCATCCTGGAGAAGGCGACCCTTATCTGCTTGGCGGACTCGACTGGGTCTGGTTTCCCTTCGGGTCCTTCTGGGTTGACGTATATCAACCCCATCTCGGTGGCGGCGAAGGGCTTTGCAAGTTCATCCGCTTTGAAACGCTCCTTCCCCGTGAGCATCTTTAACTCCGGTCCCCAGTCTATGCCTTCATCGGGCTCCCAGACGTCCTCCCTCCCTCCTCCAAAGCCAATGGTTTTGACGCCCATGGACTCCAGCGCCACGTTTCCAGCCAGGACTATTAGGTCCGCCCAAGAAAGCTTTCTGCCGTATTTTTGCTTTATGAACCAGAGCAGGCGGATAGCCTTGTCGAGGCTGATGTTGTCCGGCCAATTTATCCTCGGAGGGAGGCGGATCTCCCCAGTCCTTGCTCCACCCCTCCCGTCGAAGATCCTGTAACTTCCGGCACTGTGCCAAGATAGGCGGATGAATAGCGGACCGTAATTTCCAAAGTCTGCAGGCCACCAGTCCTGAGATTTTCTCATGAGCTCTTTCAAGTCCTTCTTTACTTCGCCAAGGTCCAGGCTCTCGAACTCCGAAGCGTAGTCGTATTCAGTTCCATATGGGTTGCTATGCGGGCAATTCTGGCGAAGCACCTTCAGATTCAGCCGCTCGGGCCACCAGTCGGTGATCCACCTTTTCCTTCTCAAACTGCTATTCAAAATATCACCTAACTATATTCCTTTTTAACGGATTTAACTTTTACTTATTCCAACCACACCCCGCGCACCCCACCACGATCAAATATCATTCCATGCCAATTCTAGCAAAATTGCATAATATCGGGGATAGCCAAGTCGGATCTGCCGAGCCAGAACTCTCAACATTCACTGTTTCTGCCACCTCCATAAGTTTAAAAAGTAAGTTTATGTTAATAATCTATAACAATGAAAAATAACAGTAAAATTATTTGTTCTGCTCTGTTGTTATTGCTGTTATTAGCATGGGCTCCGTGGATGGACAATCAAGCCATCCATGACAAAGTATTCCAAGAAAAAGCGCATAAAGATGGCACTATGGGTTGGTTGTTACAGCCAGATGGAACAATAGAATACACATTAATTTGTGACTATAATGTAATGTGTTTCCCATTTGGGAGATTGGTGGCAAGTTGTGAAGGGGCTTATTATGTAACATTTTGGGGACGGATACTCCCATAAGTTTCGGCAGCGAAACTCTGCGGTCCCTTCGGGCGCGCCACTCTATCGGGCCTAAAAAGGAATTCGATATGCACTTATCTATGACTCTTTGCTATGGGTGAAGACACAGAAGGTAGT
>CAZQQB010000050.1:1817-8353 GCA_964595415.1 uncultured Nitrososphaerota archaeon
GACATCAATCTGCTTATTATAGGCGAGGTTGACGATGAGGGCTTGCTAGCATCAGTAAGCAGAGTTGAGAGGGATCTGGGAAGGGAGATCAGCTACATTTTTTAATCATCTGGACCCCAAGACACCGGTAGTAAAATGTTAAGACTATTTTTCTTATAATTAGTAGGCTTTTATCCTCAAGTCACCAGACTAAAGAATGACATTAAACAGCAAGCTGATTTCTATGAGAGCCAATTTCATTTATGTTGGAATAAGAGTTTAGACTCTGCAAAGGTCTATGGACTTCTACACAATGCTTTTGGACATGAGTATCATAGTTCGAAGAAAGATCGAGCAGACCAAGGGTGAATTCATAACGCTTCAAAGCCCCAAGAGCAGATTGATACTAGAACTGAACTAATACGAAAAAGATAGCCCTTCAATACCCCCTATACCGTAGGCGAGGCGCTGGATCACCTGGCTTTCAAGGTCTATGTTCTTAACAAAGCATTGAAAGAAGCCAGGATTGCCGGATACCGCGTCCTATTTGAGGCTCAAGAAAAAGAAGGGAGATGGGCTTACATCGAAGCCCCGAATGGCATATGGGTGGAGGTCTTCTGATTTTTTTCGCTGCTCACGAAATGTCGGGCGCTCACCCAATGATAATAAATATGATTGGGTATTTTGCCACTATCCTTTTGATCTATAAAAAACCGCTGACCTTAATCATTATTTTATCTAAAAAGCTGGGATAAAAACCAACAAATATCGAAAATAACGCAACGTTCTTTTGAAGTCTCTCCTCATGTGGGAAACAATTCGATGGAAACCCTTATATAATGACGCGCCGATTTTAGTGATGCCGTGATGGTGAAAAAAGTGACTGGGGTTTTTGGTGATACCCTTCTATGACTTATATGACATCTCGACCAAGCCGTCCGTCATTAATTGCTCCATGCGGAATAATCTGCATCGAAAGTCTTTGAACACCTATCGGATAAATTACTCAAAATGGGTGGTCTCTTAATGAAATTATCTGGCGCTAAGGCCATCGTAGACGCCCTGAAGCGGGAAAAGGTCGAAGTCATATTCGGGATACCCGGGGGGTCCACTATCCCATTTTACGACGCGATATACGAGAGCGACCTCAGACATGTGCTCGCCCGTCACGAGCAGTGCGCAGCCCACATGGCAGACGGGTACGCGAGGATCAAGGGCGTACCCGGAGTCTGCACAGCCACGAGCGGTCCTGGAGCCACAAACCTGGTCACTGGAATTGCTGTGGCATACATGGACAGCTCCCCCATTGTGGCCATTACCGGTCAGGTTCCGAGATCCATGATAGGCAAGGACGCCTTCCAAGAGGCAGATATCGTTGGTATTACCACACCCATAACCAAGTACTCCTTCCAAGTCACTTCCGCCTCGCAGGTACCGGACGCGATAAGGACTGCCTTCCTCATCGCATCCACCAACAGGAAGGGTCCAGTACTCCTCGATTTACCAAAGGATGTCCAGCTCGAGGAGGTCGACCTCGACTACCCTGAGAGGTTTAAAATAAGGGGCTATGTCGTCAGGTCTGGAGAGCCCCATCCTTACTCCATAAAGAAGGCACTGGGGCTGATAATGTCCTCGGAGCGGCCCATCATAATAGCGGGGGGAGGCATCATAGCCTCCAACGCCTCCGAAGAGCTTGTCAAGTTTGCCGAGCAGTTAATGGCGCCTGTCGCTACGACCCTCATGGGTAAGGGCTCGATCCCTGAGACCCACCCCCTTTCACTGGGAATGGTTGGCATGCACGGGAGGGGTGAGGCCAACAAGGCTGTCGAGGAGGCAGACCTAATAATAGCCGTCGGAATGAGGTTCGGTGATAGGACCACCGGGAGGCTGGAGGAGTTCGGAAGGGGCGCAAAGATAATCCACATAGACATAGACCCAGCGGAGCTAGGCAAGAACGTCAAGATAGACGTGCCAATAGTTGCTGACGCAAAGAAGACGCTCTCGGTTCTGCACTCAAAGCTTTTGGAAGTCGGCTCGAGGAGGACGGAGAGCGAGTGGGTCAAGAGGATAAAGTCCCTTAAGGAGTCATTCGCCTTGAACTACGCGGAGAAGGGAGATGGGCTGAAGCCCTCGAGGCTCTTGAAGATACTCAGGGACTCAATACCCTTCAAATCAATAGTGACAACTGGTGTTGGGCAGAACCAGATGTGGGCCGCCCTCCACTTCAAGGTGCTCGAGCCCAGGACCTTCATAACCTCGGGCGGTCTCGGAGCTATGGGCTTCGGGCTGCCTTCTGCAATAGGCGCCAAGGTGGCGTCCCCCGAAAGGCCCGTCTTCAACATAGACGGGGACGGGAGCTTTCTCATGACTGAACAAGATCTGGCCACGGCGGTCTCGGAAGGACTGCCCGTGGTCTCCATAATACTCAAGAACAGGTCTCTTGGCATGGTCAGGCAGTGGCAGTGCATGTTCTGCAACAAAAGATATTCCCATACAAACCTCGGCAATATCCCCGACTTCGTCAAGCTGGCTGAGGCTTACGGCGCAGAGGGCGTCAGGATAGAGACCTATGAGGCCTTCGAGTCCGCTGTGAAGAAGAGCCTGAAAGCAGAGATGCCGGTGGTGATGGAGCTCCCAATATCGCCTGATGAGAAGGTTCTGCCTATGGTTCCGCCAGGAAAGAGTCTCAAAGAGGTGGTATGGTATGGCTGAGGAGATGCACATCATAGCGGCACTCGTGGAGGACAGACCCGGTGTGATGTTTAAAGTCACATCCCTCATAAGGAGAAGGGGGTTCAATATAGACACCATAACCGTCGGTAGCACGGAGAAGGAGGGTCTCTCTAGGATCACGATGACCATGCGCGGCAACGAGAATTTGGTGGAGCAGCTTGTAAAGCAGCTGAGCAAGATCCCAGACGTGGTGAAGATAAGCGAGCTTAAGCCGAGCGACTCGGTCTACAGGGAGTTGGCAATCGTAAAGGTGTCAGCCCCGGACCCTGCCAAGAGGTCAGACATCCTGAACTACATCTCGATATTCAGGGGGAGGGTTATAGACGCATCAAAAGACTCGCTCACCATAGAGATGGTCGGAAGCCCAAAGAAGATCAACGCCTTCCTCGAGCTCATGAAGGGGTTTGGGGTGGCGGAACTGGCTAGGACGGGCATCGTGGCGCTATCGAGAGGATCAAGATCCACATCCTAATAATGCAGCTGCACTTTTCGGCAAAAGTGTAAGCTTATTAATTTGAAGGTTCAACCATTTCTGGGGTGTAAACTGTGGCCATAGTTTATAAGGACAAGGATGCCGACCTCTCAGTTTTGAAGGGTAAGACCATAGCTGTGCTGGGCTATGGCAGCCAAGGAAGGCACCAAGCCCTCAACATGAAGGACAGCGGACTCAATGTGGTGATCGGACTAAAAAAGGGCAGCAAATCTTGGGAGAAGGCGGTCGAGGATGGCTTCAGAGTACTTGAGGTCTCCCAGGCATCAAAAGCCTCCGACTTCATAATAGCCCTGATCCCGGATGTGCAGCAACCAAGGATCTACAAGGAAGAAATAGCGCCATACCTAACCAGTGGGAAGATCCTAGGCTTCTCTCACGGCTTCAACATACACTTCGGTCTGATAAAGCCACCAAAAGACGTCGATGTAATAATGGTCGCTCCAAAGAGCCCAGGCGTCAGGGTCAGGGAGGAATACGCGAAGGGCTACGGCGTGCCCGCCTTGGTGGCTGTGCAGCAGGACGCCTCAGGGCTCGCCTGGCAAGAAGTATTGGCTTGGGCGAAAGCAATAGGATCAACAAGACCTGGCGTCATCAAAACCACATTCAAAGAGGAGGCAGAGACCGACATCTTCGGCGAGCAGTGCGTCCTCGTGGGCGGGTTGATGGAGCTCATAAAGAAGGGATTTGAGGTTCTGGTCGAGAGCGGTTACCAGCCCGAGCTCGCCTATTTCGAGGTCCTTAACGAAGCCAAGTTGATCATGGATCTGATACACCAGGGTGGCATGGAGGGGATGCTCAAGGGAGTCAGCGACACAGCAAAGTATGGCGGTCTTATTTACGGACCAAAAGTGATAGACGGCGAGGTGAAGGCAAAGATGTATCTGATACTGGACAACATCGTGAAGGGCAATTTCGCAAAGGAGTGGATGGGCGACCCCGAGGAGAGCAACAGGCGCCTAAGGGCTCTGATGGAGGAGGTCTCGAAGCACCCAATTGAGAGGACGGGCAAGGAAATAAGGCGCCTTATGGGCATCGAAAAATGAAAACGAGACAAAAATAGAAACAAATAACCAAAATAAACGATCAAACCTCATTTTTTATTAACCGTGTTTATGCTCTCTTCAATCGGATCTATTTTTAGGATCTAAAACAAAAAAAGTTATTAAGAACTCTCTCCAATCATGGATATCGTCGAGGGGTAATTAATGGGGGATTACCAAATCGCAAAAGAGAATTGTTGATATTTACGACACCACACTGCGTGATGGCGCCCAGTCAATAGATGTGATCTTCTCCCTTCAAGACAAACTCCGCATAACATCGAGGCTGGATGAATTTGGCGTCCAGTACATAGAGGGGGGCTGGCCCGGCTCAAACCCGAAGGACGAGGAGTATTTCAGAAGGGTTAGAGGCTTGCCCCTCAAAAATTCAGAGGTTGTGGCTTTCGGCAGCACGAGGAGGTGTGATGTCTCCCCTTCAGAGGACGCCAACCTCAATGCACTTATTCAGAGCGGAACCAAAACCGTGACTATATTCGGGAAGAGCTGGGACCTTCACGTTCGTAGCGTGTTAAAGACCACTTTTGAGTCCAATCTGGAGATGGTCTACGACTCCGTAAAGTATCTTAAAGAACATGGTCTGAGTGTATTCTTCGATGCCGAGCACTTTTACGACGGCTTTAAGAGCAATAGAGAATACGCCCTCTCTGTCCTGAGGGCGGCTGTGGACGCAGGCGCGGATCTTGTAGTGCTCTGCGACACAAACGGGGGGACATTGCCCCACGCGTTCTCGGAGATCACAAAGGAGGTGGTGTCCTCAGTAAAGGTTCCGGTGGGAGTGCACTGCCACAACGACTCGGGGGTTGCCGTGGCAAACTCACTACTTGGGGTGATGGCTGGCGCATCCCACGTTCAGGGCACAATAAACGGAATAGGTGAGAGGTGCGGCAATGCGGATCTTTGCCAGATCATTCCCGCGCTCGAGCTAAAGATGGGCATGCCAACATCAAATCTGCCAAGGCAGCGCCTAAAGTCACTCAAATCACTATCCCTGTACGTCTACGAAGTCCTCCACATGCATCCAGACCAATACCAGCCATACGTAGGCGAAAACGCCTTCGCGCACAAAGGTGGGGTGCATGTGGACGCCGTCCTGAAGAACTGCATAGCCTATGAGCACATTTGCCCCGAGGATGTGGGCAACCTCCGCTTATTCTCGGTGTCCGAACTCTCTGGCAAGGCTAACATCCTGGCAAAGGCAAAGGAGTTCGGAATGGAGGTGAATAAGGACGACCCCGTCGTCATACGCCTCCTGAACAAGATAAAGGATCTGGAGTACCAAGGTTACCAGCTTGAAGGCGCAGATGGGACGCTCTATTTACTTATGGCCAAGGAGTTTGGAACCTACAAGAAATTATTCTCGGTCCTACAGTGGCGCACAATAAGCGAGTCTCGCGACGGGGGCTTCCTAGCCGAGAGCTCCCTGAAAATGAGGGTTGGCGACAAGGAAATCTTCGTCATATCTGAGGGGAACGGACCGGTGAATGCGCAGGACCGAGCCCTCAGGAAAGCAATGTCTGAGCTATTCCCGGAGATAGACAGGATTCAGCTCATCAACTACAAGGTCTCGATAGCCGAGGCCGCGCAAGGAACAGCCTCCGCCGTCAGGACATTCATCGAATTCTCAGACGGGAAGACTAACTGGATAACTGTGGGCGTCTCTACAAACATCTTGGAGGCGAGCAAGACCGCGCTTATAGACGGCTATGACTATTACCTTCAAAAACTGCGGACAAAGAAATTCCGTGGGTAAATGTTCGACCGACATTCTTTGATTTTTAACCAATGTAAGTAATGGCTCATGGGACAACATGGTAGACTACATCTCTGCAGATAAGAAACTTTATAGTCAATAAAGGCAAATTATCATGTGTGAAAAGAAATGAGCGAAGAGCTGAGGCGGTATGTCGAAGACGCGCTCTACAAGTGGATAGTTAAGCAGATAGAAGAGGGCAAGTTCAAGGCAAACCTGAGAATAGAGATAGACACGCCTATAGAAGTCAGGGGCCTGAAAGGAAAGGTTGTTGGTGAAATCTTGCTCTCGGAGGAAAAAACGCCATCTGAGGAAAAGATCATGCCGCAGGTTTCGGAACCCATAAAAACCCAAGATTTTAAGAAGAGTTCGAATGGTGGGGAGGAGATGAGTCTCCAAGAAGTTGAGAAGCTTTTAAGATCCCTCGGCGTCTGAGTCTCTGGGAATAACGAAAGTCTTCAGATTAGAATGATGAATTTGTTTCATTAGCGCTTATCCTTATCATATTTATTGTGACAAT
>CAZQQB010000051.1:0-8215 GCA_964595415.1 uncultured Nitrososphaerota archaeon
ATGAGGGCTGAGAGGGTCGCAATACATGGAATGTAAAGAACCATTACAAATGTGAAAGTGATCATCTGAGCGGGCGTCATAAAGCTAGAGAAGTTCGTTGTGCCGACGTATGTGGCAAGCATTATCAAGGCAAGTTCCTTTCTGAGAAAACCGAATATGAAGGCCATGCCTGTTGTAACAGGCAGGCCCAAGAACCAAACAGTCACGGGCGACATTCCGTAGACCACAGTATCCATAAGGTTGAGAGAGCCCGCCAAAGATACAACGAAGGAGCCGGCAACTATTAATGGAAGCGCCATGTAGACAAAATCCTTTGTCTTTACCCAAGTCTTCTTAAGGACAGTGGCTACTCTAAATATCCGCAATGGTGGCATCTCCATAATGAGACCCACAGGCTCCTCAGGAAGGAATTTAAATAGCAATCTACCAATCGCGAAGACTATGACAAGATCGAATGCGTATATTGACAGGGCTACAAGGGGACCCAAGTATGAGCCTACCACGCCAAGGATTATCACGGTTCTTGCTGAGCAGGGGATTAGCACGACTATCGCGCCCAAGAGGAGACGCTCCCTTTTGGTTTCCATGATCCTGCAACCTATGCAAGCCGGCACACTGCATCCGTAGCCAAGGAGCAGCGGTATGAAGGCTTTGCCGTGAAGGCCTATCTTGTGCATTAGGGAGTCCAATAGAAATGCGGCCCTCGGGAGATACCCAGTATCCTCAAGTATTGAGAGCAGCAGGTAGAAGGTGGCCACATAGGGAAGGGCGATTGAGATCGCAGCTCCAAGACCAAAGACAATACCGTCGAGCACTAAGGAGGATAAGAGTGGATCTATGGTTTGGATAGGCTGGCGCATACTCTCGATTAGCCAAGTAAATAGAGCATCGATATGGGTTGAGAGGATCCCGCCCACAGAGAATATGAGAAGAAATACACCGGACAACACTAATACGAGGATTATGTAGCCAATAACTTGGTGTGAGAGGGTGCGATCGATGCGGTCCTCGAGAGTTGTGGTTGGGTTCATGTGGGAGACTGTTACTTTTTGGGCGATATGGTGCGATAGAGAGTATCTCTCTGAAGCGATAATGACAGGGGGAGGCTCGCCGTGGAGCTCCTCCATTGTCTTCATGATCGAGGAGATCCTGTCGATAAGCTGCTGATCCTTTAAAAAGCGTGACGTTATTATTGGATCTTTTTCCAACACTTTTATGGAGATCCAGTCCAGAGGGTGAGGTGTACTCAAATGACGTAAGTGGCGAGAGGTCTCGGAAATGTAGGCTTCTACCTCCTTGCCATAAGGGAGGCGGTGGATCTTCGCAGGTCTTGCCAAGGCTGCCTCCATCAGTTCTGTGAGACCTAACCCAGATGTAGCAACTATTGGCAATACAGGGACTCCCAATAACTTTGAGAGTTCGTCAGCTTTAATCTCGATGCCCTTCTTCGCGGCCTCATCGATCATATTCAACGCGATAATGAGCGGAATATTCATCTCCATCAGCTGGAGTGTGAGAAAGAGGTTTCTCTCGAGCGCAGTGGCATCAACCACATTGATTATGACGTCTGCTTCGCCAGAGAGCACGTAGTCCCTTGTAACGACCTCCTCCTCGGAGAAAGAAGTGAGGGAGTATGTGCCTGGCAGGTCGACAATCCGTAATTTCTTCCCTTTGAAGACCAGAGTCCCTTCGGCGACCTCAACGGTTTTGCCCGGCCAATTACCAACCGACTGATTTAGACCCGTAAAGCTGTTAAATAATGAACTCTTGCCCACGTTGGGATTGCCAACAAGTGCCACTGTAATATCGACTTTCTTGGATGGCTTTTCCATTTGGTCACCCCCATAAAGGCCTTACCAAGACTTTGGAAGCGATGCCCCGCCCAATGGCGACTTTGGTGGATCTCACGGCGAGCTCCAAGGGGCCTCCCACAGGAGCCTTTCTTAGAACCTTCAAAACGGTCCCTGGAGTTATACCGAGGCTGCAGAGGCGCGATACCAGCCCTCTGCCCCCTACCAAAAATACGACCTCTGCCTCTCTCCCCTCAGGCAGTTCCAGGAGCGGCATGAGCTCCTCCACATGGTATGGTATTGCCCTGAGCCGACCGTAAAAATCGTCTATGCATGACCTGTCGATCTTGTGGCAGGAGATCCAGTGCTCTATGGCGTCTTGGCGCCTTTCTTCCACCCCATGGTGTATAAGCGAGTCGTGAAGGAATCTCTCACGGTGATCCAGTAGAAGCGCCTCGCCTTTTTGTGTGATCTTTAGTTGGCCTCCTTCTTCTCTCAAAAGATCTTCATTAATCGCAGAGTCTAGTTCCTTCTCCTGAAAGCCAGATTTCCTTATGTCTTCTCTCGTCACGTTTCCTAGTTTTGACTTCAACTTCCAAAATGCCTCAAGGATCTCTTCAAACACGGAATTATCCCTCCGAGGTTGGGATTGGTTTTCCGTGAGGGCAGAATTTGGGTTTTCCAAGCTTTTCATACAGTCGCTCGAGGGTCTCCCCGCTTATGTGATGCTCTATTCCACAAATCTCATCCTTAACTTGGATAGGGTCTAAACCGAGGTACTGAAAGAAGAAGCACTCAAGAATGCGGTGGCTCTTGAGTATAAACTTCGCGTATTCTTTTCCAGCGTCTGTGAGCTTTACGCCCCCATAGCTTATCCAGATAACTAGACCTCTATCAGCGAGTTTCTGCATCATCTCTGTGACAGTGGACGGATAAACACCAAGGCGCTCTGACAACTCCTTCGTGCGGACGTATCTCCTTGAACCTTCTTCTGAAATTACGTAGATGAGCTCGAGGTAGTCGTCTGGATTCTTGTGTTCCTCCCTATTCAAAGGTAACCCCAATATTTTCGGGGAACCGAATAATATAATAGTTTCGGTTTACCAAAAATTAGCTGAGCTCTGAAAGCATTTTTTTGGCTATAGAGCTCTCTTTTCCCCGGAAGACCTCATAAGGACCATACCTAGAATAAATCTCACGAATAGAGGCCTTGACACTCTCGTCATCTTGACCTTCGACGGTTATCTTGAGGATGTCTACCTGCAACCCCTTAAGGAGAAAATATGAGATCGGCCCGATTGCGCCCAATTTGTCCGCTTTTGCTGTTATCTTCGTACCGTGATTTTGGGAAATTTGCTCCAGATCCTTGATCGTAATCCTGATGCCCCTCTCTTTGAACAGGTCGTTTGGGAAGTAATAGAAGGTGGTTATAACGGACATATGAATCACCTTAACCTGCATATTTAATTGGGAGGACAAGTCCCTCCTGCCTCAGGGACGATAAGGCATTTTGGTAGTATGTAAGATCTACTTTTGAGAGTAGGAAGTTATAATCGTTTTGTGTCAGGAGGGACGACACCAACAGCGAATAGAAGTTGCCGAGGTCATTATTGTTGATGTATGCGCTAAGGGGGTTTCTGGCTCTTCCGAGTTGGGGGTCTATGTAGAAAATGCTCTTGTAGACTATTTCAATTGGAATGCCCGGCAGATACTTCTTCACCATTGGCAACGCCTCATCAGTCTTTGAGTATGCAAATACCTCTGCTCTAATCAGAGCCTTTATGAACTTTATGACTGCTTCTGGATTTGACTTGATGAAAGATTCCGAGAATAGTTGGAGGCAGCATGGATAGTCCTTGTCGTATATTTTTGCGTCCCAGAGTGCTATACTCAAGTTTCTGTACTCTGCTAGCGACGCGTATGGCTCCCATAGCAGGGACGCATCAACACTCTTGGCTTCCAGTGCTGATAGGGCGTCTGGAGGAGACAAGTATTCCCTTGTGGTGAGGTTTATGCCCGATGTTAGGATGGCATCTTTGAAGACATAGTCGCCTGGCACATACTGAACAGTACCTAGGCGCATTCCCGAAAGGTCCTGAATGCTTAAGATCTTCAATGTCTGGTTGGTGACAAGGGCAGTGCCATCCAATGAGTTGCCAGCAACGATCCTTGCATCAAGATTCTTTATAAAGACAGCTACGGCTATAGAGGTCACAGGAGCGCCGTCGATCTCTTTGGCGTGGAGTGCGCTAACCAGCTGTGCCACAGTAGGATACTCTTTTAGTGTAACTTCGATACCCTCTTGGGCGAAGTATCCTTTTTCGTAGGCAACCCAGATCAACCCGTAGCTGGCCGCAGGCATATAGCCGATCCTTACCTTTGTTGGTGCAGGCTTGTAGAACATAAAGCCCGCAAGGGCAGCCGCGATAACAATTATGGCAATGAATATGTAGGCTCTATTCATAGATCTCACCATAAAAAACAGGTGCGAAATAATAACTGTTTCTATTATTTTTTAGCCTTTGATAATTTTATCTGGGCAATAACGGAAGGTACATCTTTTGAGTCGATAGCCTTAGCAATCACCACACATTTTTGTGTAAAGTTTCTGCTATTACAAAAACAACAGGTGAAAGAAGAGGCGCCCTCCCTTCCAGTGCACACACCGCCACACTTACTGCAGAGGTAAATATTGTACCGCAACCTTAATCTCCAATTAATTCTGCTCTTCGCCAATATATAATATGCGAAGTTCAATCTGCCGAGCGCAAAAACAATAAATAGTCCATTACCGATATACTTTCACCACGTAATTAGGTGATTGGCAAACTTGAGTGAGATCTGTTCAAAATGCGGACTTCCTAAAGATCTCTGTGTTTGTGAGGCAATAGTTAAGGAGCAACAGAGGATAAAGGTCTTTTTGGAAAAGAGAAAATGGGGAAGAGACGTGACAATCGTCGAGGGCATCGATGAAAAGAGTATCAACCTCAAGGAACTCTCAGGTAAGCTCAAGAGCAAATTGGCGTGCGGTGGGACTGAGAAGAACGGCAGGATAGAACTGCAAGGAGATCACCGCGAGAGGACTGCTGAGATATTGGTAGAGAGCGGTTTCCCTGCGGACAATATTGATGTGGAGTAAAACAATTTGGACCTAAAGAATGTGAAAGACGCCCTCAGTTCTGTGAGGCGTAAGAAGGTCAGACCTAAGGTATGCCCAAGATGTGGGAGTGCGGATGTGTCAATACTCACGCTCACAGGCTATATGTCGCAGCCTGCTTATCTCTGCAACAAATGCGGCTTTCATGGTAGTCTATTCTTAGAAGTTGATAAAGAAGAGAAAGAGAATGGTAGCTAATAGGTTTAGAGCAGATTATTGAAGCGGGACCTCGATACCGAGTTCCTTCATTAGCTCCTTATACCTGTTGCGGACTGTTACTTCGGTAACTTGGGCAGCCTGGGCGATCTCCTTTTGTGTTCGCCTCTCGTTTTCAAGCAGAGACGCCACGTAGATGGCAGCTGCTGCCAGTCCCGCAGGATCCTTGCCAGCAGTTATTCCTCGCTTTTTGGCCTCTCTTACTATCTCTGCGGCTTTGTGCTGCGTAATGCCGCTCAAGCCCAAAGCGCCGCCGATTCTAGTGATGAAGTCAACGGGGTTTGCAATAGGTATGTTCACATCCACCTCTCTCAACAGCAACCTGTAGCATCGCGCAACATCCTTTCGACCTGCCTTTGTGTATCTTGCAATCTCGTCAAGTGTCCTGGGAACCTTCTGTGTTCTGCATGCCGCGTATATGGCAGCAGCCATCACAGATTCGATTGATCTGCCTCTGACTAATCCCTTCTCAACTGCCTTACGGTAGATTACAGCAGCCTCCTCCTTGACACTCTTGGGC
The DNA here is from genome assembly GCA_964595415.1 of uncultured Nitrososphaerota archaeon. Classification (GTDB taxonomy): domain Archaea; phylum Thermoproteota; class Methanomethylicia; order Methanomethylicales; family Methanomethylicaceae; genus CAZQQB01. Next base: position 5,684 of record CAZQQB010000051.1, read on the forward strand.
AACCCTATCTGCGAGCTTATGCGGTCCAGCTCGCTCATCGCCTGGGCCAAGTTTCTGTCCAAGGAGCTGTGAACACGAGTCCTTATCTGCCACTTTCTCCAACGGAGTATCTCTATCCGTTTTCTCGGCTCTAGCCTACGACCCATTGCGTCCTTGTCTCTCCAGTCTATTACCGTGGAAAGACCTCTGTCGTGAACTGTAGGTGATAATGGAGAGCCGACCCTGCTCCTCTTGTCGCGCTCCTCCGAAGTGAAAGCCCTCCACTCTGGGCCTCTGTCAATAATCTTTTCAGATATAACCAACCCACAGTCTGTGCATGTGACCTCTCCCCTCTCGAAGCTCCTCGCAAAGCTGGATCCGCCACAGTTTGGGCATTTCATGCCCTCCTGCTCTGCGGTATAGGATAGGTTCTCTTTCTTTTCCTTTTTTGGAGAGGCCTTAATTTCTGCTCTATACATAATATTTCAACCCAAAATCTTATATGGGAGTAAAAACCCGTAATAGATAATATTTAAGCTTTTCGATTTGTTTATATCTACGAAGATAGAACCTAATTAAAGTTTTCGAAATATTTCTTAAGTTTGTTGTGATCAGAAAGGTATGAGAGTTTACCTTTGAACGAAAAAATTAGAAAAATTTAATAAATCATTAGGCTTTTTGATAGTTAGCCCGGTGGTGTAGCGGCCAAGCATAGCGGGCTCTGGCCCCGCTGACGAGAGTTCGAATCTCTCCCGGGCTACCATTGTCTAGATAGTTGAATTGGACTGCTGTTTTTGAAAGAGATTAAAATTCGTCATAATAGCCGAACAGGTGAGGATCTCGTTCAAAGCACTTTCCAAGATCTCAACCATTCCGTTACCCCGGAGTATATCAATTGTGCAGCAAATGCGGCAATGATTATGGTCATGAAACGACCCAATGCTCTTATACCGTTTCTGCCTAAGACCCTAACCAAGATTTCTGAATATCTGAGTAGAAAATATGTTACGAAGGTTACGATCAGTATACTAACAATTAACAATAACAGCGGGACAAACCCTGACAACACAATAATAGTAGTCATAGTGCCAGGACCTACCAAAAGCGGGGTGGCGATTGGAACTATAGCAACTTCGGCGTGCGATTCTAGAGACTTAGTTCGCGGTAAGCCACCAAGCATTTCAATTGCAATAGCCATAAGAAGTATTCCTCCGCCTACCTGTAGACTTGATATGCTCACGTGTAAGAAACTGAGGAGATAACTACCTCCAAGTGCTAGGGCAAGCGCTATAATCAGCACTGCGAAGGATGAATTTCTCACTATTCTGTGGCGCTCAACAACCTCGAGATCCTCGGTAATGCTCAAAAAAGTCGGTATGACACTTATCGGATTTAATATTGCGAATATTTGTCCAGTTATAAATATGATCTGCGCGAAAATTGCTGAGGGGTCCCCGATGAGGTAGATCATTTTCATTGCCTAGTCAGACCATATCTTAAGAAGATTTAAATTTTTGGGCAGCTTGCGGAAATGTAAATAAGCGGATTCTGAAAGCGCTCCTAACGTCCTTACTGAGGAGCATCATTATCACTATGACATCAATAATAATCATCGGTGCCCCTCCAAAGAAGTATGACTCCGAGATGCCTGCCATAGCCAATACAATCATTCCGCTTATTACGCCGAAAATGGAGAAACTTAAGGACAAGAACCAGGCCCACCTTTTGATGCGCCATAATCCATAAGCTATTGCGAAACTTAAAAAACTTAAAAACATCAATATTGGTGAAAAAGTGACGCTCAAAAGAACCAAAAAATTTACCAAATAAATTAATCCTGAAAACCCCTCTACTCCAGCTATTATCTTTATCTCTGATGGGACAGTTTTCTCCTTGGATTTGGGATTATCGCTATGTAGGGGCATAAAGACTCACAAAACTAACAATACATGGGGAATATTTATTTTTGTTTTTGTTGTTCGGTAGGTTTAGATCGATAAATTCACTAAGAAAAAATCATCCATATACGGAATGTATTTACCAAAAATACGAAAATCCACAGTTGAAAAAATAAAAAAAGGCTATTAGGTTGAGGGTTGTGCTGCAGGTACCTGCGGCGCGGCTACTTTGTGAATGTCGTAGTACAGTGGACCGCGTTCCTTCTTGGTTACCAACGACACTACTATAATAGTAATGAAACCCAGTACAAATCCCCATGCGCCTGCGTCAAGATAAAAAGTCTTTAAGAACCTCACCGTGCCCAAGGGAATCCTATAAAGGAAGGTCAAGCCAGCGGAGATCACTAGGCCCACAAAGACTCCGGCTGTTCCGCCCCATTTGACCATTAATACTCCTACTAAGAACATCGCTATCCTGAGGTTCCTGAGAAGCTGCTTGTCGGTCCAGTTTGGTCTGAAGCACTTGTTAACAATGTCTCTTGCAATGGCGGCGCCACCCATCATGACGAAACCGTCGATGGTGCTCCAAGCTGCAGCGATCACACCGGCTATCAGAAGCCCACCAACAACCGGCGCCTCAGCTCCGAGTTTGTAA
>CAZQQB010000052.1:0-7680 GCA_964595415.1 uncultured Nitrososphaerota archaeon
GTTGCTTGAGGGTGTAATTGGAACTATCCTGTTCTTTTACATATTCGCAGTGGTATTTGGTACAAAGTACAGTTACAAAGTCTTCAGGGCGCACAATTTATCCCACAATGTTGCTGCCTACTATAATCGTAAGATAATCCACATATTTGCGGGAGGAGTCGTCACTCTTTTGTTTCCAATATTTTTTACTGGGGTCACAATACCGCTAATTCTAGTTTCTATTATTGCATTTGCGGTGTATTTGCCCCATCGAAGGAAAAAACTACTCAGTTGGTTTCAGATAGAGGAGAACATGTATGAAGTTAACTTCGCCATTGCTTGGGGAGCGGCGATCGGAATATCTTGGGCATTCTTTGGCGATCCAATATACGGCGTAATACCTGCTGCCTTTATATCTTTTGGTGATGCACTTACAGGCGTCGTTAGAAATGCCGTCTTCAAGAGGCGAACGAAGCATTGGTTGGGAAATCTAGCGATGGTGATAGTTTGTGCGCCGATAGGTTATTATTACGCTGGGATGGCCGGGCTGGTCGCGGCTTTAGTAGCTTCAGTTGTTGAGCACTTTGAATTTAATCCAATTGACGACAATGTATTGATCACGGTATCTGCACTTCTCGTCTTGGCAATTTTCAGGGGAGTCTGAAAGTCAAAAATCAATATTACTATTGATCGGCTTGAATATATTAATTGAAGAATTTTATTAATTAAAAATTATTGAATTTGCCAAAAAGCTTTGAAATAAAAGCATTAATAATCAAAATCTAGCAACACATAGTGTGTGGTGGACCACAAAGGGAGACCGTTTTGAAAATTAAGGGGATAATGACGGTTGAAAAACTAAGAAGATGACCGATAACATTTCTGTGAGGAGTGCGGTAGGAGAGTTATCACAAATTAAGCTTGTAAATACTATTTTTGGGTGCTGGAATAAGTAGAAGGTATTGTAAATGCTAACCAAATGGTTTGAAAATGGAAAAGCGTGTGGCGCTAATAGTCCATTTTTGGCTAAATTCTAAAGGATGAAGATTCACATCGATAGGGATTTGACATTAGTTGAAAGAGAATAATAAATATTGCCACATTTACATAATTTTTTTATGATCATTATGTTGTTTTTTGCTTGTTCTGACTAAATTAAACATTTTCAAGATCCTATAATTTCAGAAAATTTTTATGTATAAAGTCTTTTTAATGAAAAATTTTCACCATAATCTTTTTTAACATCATGAACGCCATGATCATCTAGTATCATAAAAAGGTGGCTTATAATGGCAAAATGTCCGAAATGCGGCAAAGAAGTTACAACCCCAACCAAGACATGGAAACTCGCCCCAAAGGGTAAAAAGGCACTCACGATTGGTCTATTCAAGTGCCCTGGGTGTGGCGCGTACTTTAGGGCAGCAACAAAGTAAATCAAAACCTATTCTTTTTTTTCTTATTTAATCTGGTAGGCATCAGGTCTCAACATGTTTAAGAGAGGCATGGTTCTCCTCACTTCTCTTACCCTCTCGAGTTTTATGTCCCCTACAAGAACGGATTGTTCACCTTTAGCCTTTGTCAAGACCTTGCCCCACGGGTCTATGATGCAACTGTGTCCGTAGTATTTGCAATCGTTGCCACTTATAGTGGCTTGGTTTGCTGCAACTAGAAATATCTGATTCTCTATCGCCCTTGTCCTTAACAAGGGCATCCAGTGTGCTCTCCCTGTTTTTTCTAAAAAAGCCGCGACATTGACTATCAATTCAGCGCCCATAAGGGCTTCTGTCCTGTAAAGTTCAGGAAATCTGAGATCGAAGCAAATAGTCAGACCGACCTTAAATCCGTTAAAGCATACCACTTCGGCCTTATTTCCTGCAGTAAAGACTTGGTTTTCGTCAATATCGGCGTATCTGAAGAGGTGCATTTTCCTGTACCTGCCCAAGATCCCTCGGCTTGAAATAACTAATGATGTATTGTAAAGTTGGTTACCCTCTATTTCGGTTATGCTGCCGGCAACTATTACAACATTATTAGATTTTGCTAATTTTTTCATGGCTTCAATGGAAGGACCGTTTATGCTCTCGGCGTTTTCAAGGTATCTTTTTTTATCCATTTTAGCAGAAAGGTAGTTGAAAAGTTCTGGTAAGACGATAAGGACCGCACCTTCGTCTATAGCCTTGCACGCAAGTTCGGTTGCTTTACTAAGGTTATCTTCCTTATTTTCGGTACTACCCATTTGTACAATCCCTATACGCATTGAGACCACATAAGAAGTAGGGATCTCGTGGTATAGATAGCTTTTCCCACGGGTGTGGGATTAAAAAATATTTATATATCGGAGTTTAGACTTGGTTTTGTCCATATTACGGAGGTGTAATGAATGCCGCAATGTTCACTATTCGAGATCTATAAGACGCCCTCGGGGAATACTTACTATATATGCCACCGTCCCCCATTTAATGAGGAAGGGACGATGTTGCCAAACGGAGAGATACAGTGCCAGAAGTGTCCACATAAGAAATAAGACAACGAATGATCTAAAATGCCTAATTTTATTTTTAGGTTTTTACCTTAAATTGAAGGGTTTTCCGTTCTTTAATACACTTGCTGGGATCTTTTCTTTCCATTTATTGAGGAAGTCCAAATCCTCTTTCGCATCCCTCAACTCGTCGGGCAACATGTGCGGGATGGTTTCAATAATGGGATACCACCTACTGCAGTTTTTGCATATCAGAATACCTTCCTCAATCTCTTCCTTTTCTTCAAAGGCTGCGAGGTCTAAAGGATGGTGTTTGCAGATCGGGCATGCAAGTATATCCAAAAGTCTCCTCTTCATAGCAAGATCCCATTTCCATATTATCGTTCAATATTTAAAAATGTGTGCTGGAGCATTAAAATCTATGGATTGATTGAAAAAAGGATAAGTGCTAAAGTCTTCGGATGTACCGGTCTACTTCCCAGTTTGTTACTTGCATCCTATAAAGGTCCCATTCCCTCCGCTTAACGGAAAGGAAGTTTTCAAAAGCGACCTCCCCTAGTGCATCCTTAATGAAATCACTCTTCTCCATCTCGTCTAAGGCTTCCTTTAGGGATTCGGGCAAGGCGACTATGTTTCTTGCCTTCCTCTCCTCGTAATTCATTTTGTAAACATTGAGCTCGGTGGGCGGTCCAGGGTCTATCTTTTTCTTTATACCATCGAGGGCTGCTAGGCAAAGAACAGCGAATTGAAGGTATGGGTTTCCCGCAGGGTCTGGACAACGAATCTCAAACCTGGCAGCGTTCCTTCTCCCACCGAAATTTGGAACTCTTATGAGGGGGGACCGGTTCTTATGCGCCCAAGCGATATAGACAGGGGCCTCGTAACCGGGGACGAGCCTCTTGTAAGAGTTGGGCCAAGATGCTAATACGGCACACATCTCTCTTCCATGAGCCAACTGCCCTCCTATTGCGTATCTCGCAAGGTCGGATAGATATCCTCGACTCGCGTCATCGGAGTAGAACAGGTTGGTTTGAAGGTTGGCACTCCAGAAACTCTGGTGTGTATGCATTCCTGAACCGTTCACTCCGTAGAAAGGTTTTGGCATGTAGGTCGCCAGATAGCCGTTCCTGGCGGCGACGACCTTTGTGACCATCTTCATTGTTATAGCTCTGTCAGCGGTTATTAGCCCTTCATCATACTTGAAATCGATCTCGTTCTGTCCAGTCGCTACCTCGTGGTGGGAAATCTCTATTTCAATGCCAAAAGCTTCTGCATAATCTGAGATCTCTCTTCTCAATTCGTCTGTAAGATCGCCAGGATGATAATCGAAATCCCCTGCCATATCTATCGGGCTCGGAATGCCACCATCCCCGTTCTCTTTCAGAATAAAGAACTCGAGCTCCGGTGCGCACATGTAGGTCATGCCAGCGTTATTCAATCTTGCCAATGCCCGCTCCAAAATATAACGAGGATCTCCTTCAAACCGCTTATTGTCAGGAGTGTAGACATCGCATATAAGCCTACATGAGGCTCTGTCCTTTGGTCTCCAAGGCAGCACTGCGAAGGTCGTGGGATCAGGGTAAAGTACCATGTCGGACTCCTCAATGGGCCTGTAGCCCGTGATCGAAGATCCATCGAATGACTGCCCACCGTCGAAGATAGACTCTATCCTCTTGGATGTGACCGCAACGCTCTTTAAGATTCCGTTTATGTCTGTGAATTGAAGTCTTACGAATTTAATCTGGTCCTCCTGTATTTTTTGAATGACGTTGGTTATATTTTCCCTCCAAACGGCATCCCTGAAGTTTTTCACGCGCTCCACCAACCAATAATTGTTAGAAAGGTGATCTAATCATATATAAAACTTACTCGGAAAAAACTGAACTATTTCCAAATTTATTATAAAAAAAGTAATTTATGTTTAGTTATTCATGGTAAATAGTTGCACACTACTTTTTGTTTGACCAAAGACCATGTATATTACAGTATTCTCTTGCTTTTGTGATTTCCGTAACTTCAAATACTGCCTCAGGTTTAACGCCTGGTTTGAGAAAACCGATCATGGTTTTATCGTCCTTTATGATCTGAATCCATTCGATGTAGTGCTTTTCCTCCATCGGATGAGGCACCGAACCAACCTTAACGAGTAAACCTTTGTCGGTTCTTTCTACTACGGGGACGTGCTTTTCCATTCCAACGTCAATGTTCTTCTCCTGAAGAAGTTTCATTGGTTGCCCGCAGCAGACCAGTTGTCCTATTCCAGCGTGAAGAATCATAACGATATTGCCGCAGATCTCACATTTGTATACTTGTAATTTATTAGTGATATTAATCACCACTTATTAATAAACTAAGGAGCCTATTATATGTTAACTTCGTAATGGTCAAGTGTCAGAATAGTAAAGACGTCTTGGTAAAGCGACTCAATGAGCAGATTTCGTTATTGTTGATTGTAAGATCTGCGTTCAAAAAGAATTTTGGATCAATTTTATTGCTTACATAAATTCTAGACACTATAAGAGGCAATTGAATGATGGACAATCTTCTGGAAAAAGCAAAGAACATTTATGCTCAGCGATTTGGTAACGAAAGCAAAGTGATCAATCATACTTGTAAGGGAAGAGTTTTTTGTGTTGAATTTGGCGGAAATGTCATTGAAAGTTGTTGTTCTGTTGACTACTTTGAAGATTTTTGCTTGATTTTGGAAGATTTGAGTGGGGCGCCTCATGTCGTATTTTCGATCTCTAGAGATCCGGATAGATATATAGTAAAGATAGCCAAACTCGATTTTTTGGATGAAGTTAGGTCGGCGATGCAAAAACGTGGAAGCACGGTTCAGTCAAGGCTAAAGGAGTTCGAGGAGATAGGCAAAAGCGAGCTTTCGGCATTCAAGGAGCTGTGTTTTTGCATATTGACTGCGAATTTTTCGGCTGAAGGGGGCATTAGAATACAGCGATGGATAGACGACGGCTTTATTACGTTAACAAAAGAGGAGCTTTATGAGGAGCTTTCGAAGTTGGGGCATCGCTTCCCTCTTAGTAGAGCTAATTATATTATTAATGCCAGGAAGTTTTATGGTTCTCTGCTAAGTACAATCAATAAGTTCAAAAGCAGTAAATCTGCGAGGGAGTGGTTGAGGAAAAATGTAAAGGGTATCGGGTATAAAGAGAGTAGCCATTTCCTCAGGAATATAGGGTTTAAGGATATAGCCATTATAGATCGTCATATAATGAGGTACCTCGAGGAGAAAGGTCTGACCGAGAGATTAAAGATATTAACTAAAAGTAGATATTTGGAGCTCGAGTGTATATTGTCAGCTGTGGCAGATAAGCTTGGAATAACGCTCGCAGAGTTAGACCTCTACCTGTGGTATATTATGACTGGAAGGATCCTTAAATGATCATATGCTTTAATAAACAGGTGCTTTTTATGTGCACAGGGTTATCTGATCTAAGTGCAAATTCATTAATTATGGTTTTTGATCTATTTGTTGGGGGGGGAGATATATGGAAGGGATTTTTGTGACTGCGATTAACTGCATGGATGGAAGGACGCAAATTCCAGTTATTGAGTGGATGAAGAGAAGATACTCCGCAGATTTTGTGGACATGATAACCGAACCAGGTCCAATCAAAATATTGTCAGAAGACAAGGATAGGGTGATTGTCGAATCCATAAAAAGGCGGGTTGAAATCTCTATCAAAAAGCACAATTCAAAACTCATTGTTATCGTCGGTCACCATGATTGTGCGGGCAATCCTGTAGAGAAGGACATGCAATTAAAACAGTTAATTTGTGCTATCAAAAAGGTGAAGAAGTGGAATTATGGCATTGAGGTAATGGGGTTATGGGTCGATGATGAGTGGAAAGTAAACGAGATTCATTAATTTTGATAATTTAGATTGTTTTCATGAGTTTTGATTTTTGGTGGGGGTTAGATTAGAACCTCGGTTTGAATTCTCGGAATTTGTATAAGAAGATACTTAAAGCAATTACACAAGTTCGTCGGGAAATCCTTTCCATTCGACGGATCATGGTCACAACACTATGAAGCCTACGTTAACGCGTTACCCAACACTCCCACACTCGCGTGTAGAGATGAAGAGATGCACCTGACACCCAACATTGGGCTGAATTCCACAACGGAGGCAAATGATCTCTGCAAACCAGAAAATCAGAGATGCTTAAGCCAGAAATCCGCAAACTTCAAGGCCGTCTACTGGAGCGACGGCTTCTACGGCTGGCACCCATGTTCTGTCTGCGGACAAACAAAGTTGACGAGTTGGCAAGCTGAAACCTTCCGAGACGAAAAGGTCTGGCTTTGCGAAGACTGTAAAGAAGCATGGGAAAAGCAGCAAGGAGAGACTTGACCCTGTGGCTTCCAGCTCCGCAGCACTCGCTTGCCCAGAATGCGGCAGCACCAGCCTCTACAAAGACGGATTGCGCTACCTAAAAAATGGAGCCACAACGCAACGGTGGCTATGCAAAGCATGCGGCTGCCGCTTCAGCCAAAGACCGCTAAAAAATGTTTTGAGCGGATCAATAAATACCGCTTCTGGCATACTTTCTAACTGTCAGGGGAGCTGTGAGGCATTAAGCGAAGCGCCCATCGCCGACAAGGCGGTGCAAACCTTGACCTCAGTCGAGAATCCAATTAAAAGCGGGCTGGCGGGAGCCACAAAGCAAACAGTAGACGCTAAAGGAAAAATCGTCGAACACAGCTTCTGGCTGCTAAAACAAGGCTACGCCAAAACAACAATTACTGGACGCACGAAACTCTTGAAGCGCTTAGTGAAACTCGGAGCAAACCTCTGGGACAGTGAAAGCGTCAAAGAGACAATCGCAAAGCAACAATGGAGCAGCGGGCGAAAGGCAAACGCGATAGACGCCTACACAAGCTTTCTCCAAATGCACAACCTAAAATGGGAACCCCCAATATGCAAAAGAGACAGAAAACTACCATTCATACCAACAGAAACAGAAATCGACCAGCTAATAAGCAGCTGCACCAAAAGAACCGCCACTTTCCTGCAACTGCTAAAAGAGACAGGCGCAAGATGCGGCGAAGCATGCAAACTAAAATGGACCGACCTCGACACAGAAAATGCCACAATAAGAATTACGCCTGAAAAAGGCAGCAATCCACGCATCCTAAAAATATCCAACAAACTCATCAACATGCTAAACAACCTGCCAAAAATGGGCGGGGTGTTTCTGTAACG
>CAZQQB010000052.1:7690-8046 GCA_964595415.1 uncultured Nitrososphaerota archaeon
ACCCTACGAGCTCCTATCTCAACCCAGCCACGCCTGCTCTTAAGATACTCATATACGCCTAGAAACATTGACTTTGCCATCTTGACGGGGGAAGCTTATCTATTCAAATATAATCTTCTGATACCGCAATTGTTATAAAGGGTGACCCCCTTTTACGGTTCAATAATGGAATCAACTTCCCCTTATTTGACTTCCCAAAATCCAATATCCTTTCCCAAACTGCATCTTGATCAAGCATAAAATATTTTTAAAGTTTTTTGCAAATAAAACTTACGACAAATTGTCCAAGGCTTGTAGTTTCTCAAAATGTTCTTTTAACGATGATTAAAGGAACATTTTGTTTTAAAGCGTTTTCC
>CAZQQB010000053.1:0-6510 GCA_964595415.1 uncultured Nitrososphaerota archaeon
GAACCCAACTGCTATTATGTCGAGAAGGTTGTCCTCGGTATACTTTTTGACCTCCTCCGAGCTCATCCCGGGATTGATTAGAAACTTCTCGTCGTCGGTCACTTGGAAGTATAGATCGGCCTTGAATGCGTCTTGGAGGTACTTTGTGAATATCCAAGGGATAAGATGACCGAGATGCGTATAGCCTGAAGGTCCCCTCCCTGTATAAAGGACGGTCTCAACCCCTTTCTCATAGGAGTCCATCCAATCCCCAAACTCTCTGTGGGCAAAGAAGACCTCCCTTCTGAGTAGTACGTGCAGACCACCGGCGTATCTCTCAACCCTCTTGATAAGTCCTTCACTCAGGGGCTCGACTCCAAACTCCCTGATGAGTCCACCATAATCTACCTCGCCCTTAACTTCCCAAGGGGTGACTTTGGGTCCATTATTCTGCATTGAGGTTCACCGTGAGAATATGTCCACGCCCTTCATGGATGAAGTAAATAACTTATAATAATTGCGGTTGGTATGCACCATATTTTTGGGTTGCCGGAATCCCATATGCAAGCCCCCACTCATGATACGATCTGGAAACAATATATAACAGTGAGGGGATTAAATCCTATCATGCGAAAGATCTGCGACTTTCATATGCACTCGCTTTTCAGCGACGGAGATCTGCTTCCGTCTGAGATAGTCAGACGGACCTATATCCTGAACAACAGGGCTATAGCTATAACAGACCATGCTGACCCTTCAAATATGGAAGCGATTATACGAGCACTCGTCCGGGCTTCGGATTTCATATCCAAATACTATTCTGACTTCCAATTGATACCTGGCGTTGAGTTGACACACGTCCCGCCTAAGAGCATTCCCACTTTGGCAAAGGAGGCAAAAAGTTACGGGGCAAAGATAGTCGTGGTTCATGGGGAGACGCCCGTTGAACCAGTCCAGCCTGGGACAAATTCAATCAGCTGTGGCTGTCCTGATGTAGATATCTTGGCTCACCCAGGTATGATCTCAGAGGACGAGGTCTCCAAAGCAAAAGACAACGGTGTCTTTCTTGAGCTCTCCTACAGGTGCGGACACTGCCTTGGCAACGGTCGAGTGGCAAGCCTAGCAACCAAAATAGGAGCCAAGCTTTTAGTAAATTCAGACGCCCATGACATCGGCGACCACCTCTCACCCGAGGTAGCACTTAACGTAGCTAGAGGGTCTGGCCTCAGTGAATCAGAGGCTGAGGGGGTCATCTCCAAAAACCCCGATCTCCTGTTGAAAAGAATCTGTCTCTGAAATCTTTCTGGAGAGCGTCCGAAAGTAGTTATGTAACTATTAAGTGTGGCCCAATTCATATTTTTCAGCGATCTCGAAGAAGGCATCTCTCACATACTTTATCTGGTCCCAAGTCAACCCGTAAGTGTTAAGCTTGAAGTGCTTTGTAAGACCTGGCTGTATTCCCACGATCTTCCTCTCTCTGAGTTCGTCATAAAGGAAATAACCCTTCCTTTTGTGGCTGAGTGATATTTTGTAGAACCCCTCTGTCTCTAAGTGGGTGAGTGTGTGCATCTTTGGCCTCATGCCCAGCTGTCTGATCCCTTCGATGTTCTCTAACTCTGATACGAGGTACCTGATTTTTTTGAGCTCTTCGTTCCACTTCTCAACCCTGCCAACCACTTCCGGAAATGATGCCATCAGCGTGATGAGCGGGGCTCCCATTACTGTGCAACCAAGCATGGCCAGTTCCTTGGCTCCGAATTTTCTATTTGTGAGATCTCCCTGTATCTTTGAGCGGGCCAAGAATTTTTCTTCCAAGGACTTGTTGAATGCGAGTATTCCTGTTGGGGCACTTGCTGCCCAACTTTTGTGACCGCTGCTCGTTATTATGTCTGCACCCAACTCCCTGCCATATACTGGCATGACGCCTGCCGTATAGGCACAGTTCAATATAAAAGGTACGCAGTATTCTTTTGCTATCTTGCTTACCGCCCTAGCATCGTTTAAGTTACCATATAGGTAGTCTACATGTGTCAGCAAGACAGCGGCAGGGAGCCTGCCACATTCTCTTTTGACTTCCTCAATCTTTGTTGCGTATGCCTCTAGATCAACCCTATACTCTGGAGGTCCGCTATTCGGCACCTCCTTCACCCTCATATCAGCCAACTCGGCTGCCATGTAACTCGAATAGTGTGCTGTGCTATCGAGCACAATATAGTCGTTAGGTCTGCCGAGCATCTTGAATGCGATGAACTTTGCCTCCCGACACCTCGTTACAACCCTTGCATAATCCATCCCCAAGAACTCCGCCAGATCATTGTAGAAATCTTGGATGGGCGGGTTGGTTATCATATCGAGCCTCGCAGTCTTTGGTGGGCACCAATCGCACGTGGAATAACCGTCTCCGAATTCCAAGAGCGCCTTCATGGCCTCTTCGGTCAGAATGCCTCCCCGCTGTATCGGCTGGAGGTTTATGTACTCATCTTCGGCAAAATCCCTCTTCAATCCCTTGTACTTTTCAAGCCGCTCTTTTGGTATCTTCATGTTCTCATATCTTCCCTGATTTTTTCTAGGCGGCTTACGGCGGCGTCCAAAGATTTGATGACCGCTTCTCTTTCGCCCTCGCTCAGGCGATGCTCTGGCGAGGTCTTTCGAAGAATACTCAAAATCTTAATCAAATCTCCAATGGCTTCCTTGAGTTCGGAGCCCTTAGCCATATAACCACCAATGGAGCCAGGGTGAGGATTCGAACCCCAGTGTAGCGGGTCTGCAGCCCGCCGCCTAAACCGCTCGGCCACCCTGGCCTACTCTCACATTCTGGGAGCGTAAATATTTATTTCTTTAGCTACATCAAAGGATGTGGAGATATAGATGAATTCTGAGGATCTTGAACTTCTCAGGTACAGCCGCCAGATTATGATTAGAGGGTTCGGATTAGAAGGTCAGAAGAAATTAAAGTCGGCCAAGGTCGCAGTCGCTGGGATAGGCGGTCTTGGGAGCCCTGCATCATACTACCTTGCCGCAGCAGGTGTAGGGTATTTGAGACTCATAGACTGTGATGTTGTTGAACTCTCGAACCTTAATCGACAGATTCTTCACTGGAGTAGCGACATCGACAGACCAAAGGTCGAATCTGCAGCAATGAAGCTCTCACTTCTGAACCCAAATGTGCGCATAGACGCAATAAATGATAGGATCACGGCTGATAATGTTGACAGCCTATTGAGGGGAATCGATTTAGTAGTGGATGGTCAGGATAATCTTAAAACACGCATGATAATAAACGAGTTCGCCGTCAAGAAAAAAATACCCTACATCTATGCTGCGATATACGGTATGGAGGGCTATATGATGACCATAATTCCATACGAGGGACCATGCCTCAAGTGCATGTACCCCGGAGAATCCCCGCAGCCCGAGCAATTCCCCGTCTTGGGGACGACTCCCGGCGTCATGGGATGCCTCGAAGCAACAGAGGCCATCAAGCTGATAACTGGTATTGGAAATCTTACTGTGGGACGGCTTTTGGTATACGATGGCGAAGACATGCATTTCCAGGAAGTTTTCATAAAAAGGAGTCCCAAATGTCCGGTCTGCGGCTCTAAAAATACCGCTTGAAGAATGATGAAAGCAAGGCAAGGCAAAGCAGAGTAGTTTAAATAAAAACATCAAGATAACATAAAAATAATAAAAAAGAGAAATTGTAGGTTTTTACTCTACGAAAAACTTTCCTGTCTTCTTTAGCAACTTCATCTGTGCCGTCTTAAGTGCCATCTCCTCGCGTCTAGCCTCTTCTTCTATACTCCGTGGTTGCCTCTGCATCTCCCTCTCTTCAAGACCACACGATCCATCAGGTAGCAGTGCCCTCCTTTCGCAAAATGCATAGTTGCATTTTGCTGCGACGCAGAAGTCCCCGACCCAGTTGCAATATGGAGTTGCATCAGATTGCATCCGTCTGTCCCATGGTTTTCCTCTCTGACCACCGTACTGTTGTGGGCATCTAGACCTTATTTGCAACGCTCTTTGTCCACACCTAAAATAGGGGCAATTTGCTTCGCAGATTCGTCTACCTTTCAAGTCTAAAACCTCGATTTTTGGTAGTTCTAGCTTGTATTTTCCACCATAGACAAAAGTTCAGATAATTATTCAGCATTCCCATAAATAAATCTTATCTAAGTTGAAAAAAATCGTCCCAGAGTACCTTGTTGAAACATTTTCTACTCATTGAAGTAAACAAATGATTTAATTCACGATTAAGATTTTTTATTTTACAATGTTCCTCTAAAAAAATGCAAAAACAATAAACGAATAAGCGAATAGGCACCTTTTAAAAATGGGAATGCCAATATTAACTTTATGAGAATGACCGCCATTATTCTTGGCGAAATTATGCTCCTTGGCGCTTCAATATTGATCTTCAGAAGCATTTGGACATTACTTGATGAATACTTCGGCAAATCTAATTTGGAATTAATGCTGGCAATAGGCTTGATTTTAACAATTATTGGCTTGATTATTGTCAACTACGAAGTAAAGTGTGAGCTAGAAAAAAAGCAATAGCTTCTAAAGCCTTATTTTTTTAAAATACAATTGCGGACAGGAGCGCTCCGTTTTTTTACTGTTACTATTAAATCTTATTTATTGCACTCAGTTGCCCCATTAAGTCTTAACCATTATAAAAACTGGCCCAGAAAACCCACGTTTTTAACCATGGGATGAATGGGCTTTAAATGTTCTCCCCACACGTGGTGGCTGGCTGCTCGTAGCCTTCAGCAGTTTCGCCAACAAGGCTAAAAGCTGGTATGCTGGGAAAGTGGTTCCTTGCAGTGGATCCTTGGGGCACCACACAGTTATGCCACAACTGCCTTGCATGTGTACCGACGGACCTCTCGGGGAGGCGGCACAGGGGTCCAAAAGGTACATTCAAACTTAAAAAGTACGAGAACTCCGCCTTATTAATATAGAAACTCGGCCTCAAATGACTAGCCTATGCCCCCGGACGGGGGGTGAACACGCCCATGGAGGACGGAGCCGTACCTCTACCGTCTTTACGTGAATCGGCAAGCCCGTGCGAAGAAGTGGGAAACTCCCAGCTTTAGCCTTGGAAAGGACATCACTTTTTGTAACCTATCCTTCTCAAGAATTTTGAGCGCTCCTCCTTATCTGATTCGCTCTCGACACCTTTGGGAGAGCTTCCATCAATTACACCAAGAACACCCCTTCCCTGCTCGGTCTCCGCAATTATTAATTCTACTGGGTTCGCAGTGGCACAGAAAATGTTGCAGATCTCCTGGACATTTTTCAGCGAATTTAAGACATTTATCGGGTAAGCCTCCTTTAGAAAGACCACAAATACGTGCCCTGCTCCTATTTCCTTGCAAGTCGTCACAGCTGCCTCCTTGAGCTCTTCATCATTCCCATCATATCTGATGAGACAGGCACCAGAAGCCTCACAAAACGCGATGCTGAACTTGGCTTTTGGGACCGTTGTCGCGATCGCCTCATAAATATCCTCAACACTCTTTATAAAATGCGACTGTCCGACTATGACATTGGTATCCTTCGGAATCTTCAATTTCACTATTTTGATTTCCATTTTGCCCCCTCCATCAAAACTATTACGCAAGAAATATAAATTCTTGGATCTATTGGCTTTTGGTGGATTTATTGAGGTTTGCCCTATACGATTTTGAAATGAGTGTTCCTAACGACTGGAAACTTTCCGTAGACCGAAAATCCCAGTATGGTTCTGGAATTGTTAGCTTCTCAACCCCTCACGGATCAACCCTCGATATAATATGGGAGAATTTGGAAAAACACAAGTCAAAAAACCCTACAGTTGAAGATTTTCTTAACAACTACGTCGAAGAGATGAAGAAAAACAAAAACGTCAAGTCCATTGATTTCATAAAAGAAAACCCCGTCAAAACTGAGGAGCACGAATCTATCCCCCATGAGTTTACCTATGTTTACAAACAACCTTTCAGCAGAACGGTCTCTATAAGGATCGTAAGCAAATGCCTCTATTGCCTCCACTCGAACAGGTTCATAATCATTTACTCTCGATTCGATCCTAAAAAGGAAAACCCTGACGAACCGACTATTAGAGATGCTATTAAGAGTTTTGGCTGTTCCTGCCTTCAAAACACCAAAACTTAAAAGGCTGAAGAAGTTATTTATAAGAAGGGATGAAAGATGTACAGAACAATAATGGTAGGAGTAGATGGATCAAAACCTTCAGAGAAAGCATTTGAAGCCGCTGTAGACATGGCTAAAAGGTACGATGCAAAACTTTTAATCGTTACAATTTATTCTCCGCCAGCAATAGCCCTGTTGGGCGACATTCCCCCTTACCCACCAACAGTACCAAAAGAAGTTACTGAAAAGATTGATCCCCTTCTAAAGAAGTATGAGGAAAGAGCTAAGAAAGAGGGGATTAAGGTCGTAGAATCGAAGATCGTCTCGACATGGGATAATCCTGGCGCAGGGTTTGTCACCGAGGCAGAGAAGCAGGGTTGCGCACTGACCGTAATA
>CAZQQB010000053.1:6534-7802 GCA_964595415.1 uncultured Nitrososphaerota archaeon
CGTGCGCTTCTTGGCAGCGTTGCTGAGTATATAGTCAAAAATGCACATTGCAGCGTACACATCGTACGTTAACATCTTTTTTTTGGTAGATTTTTATGATATTTCAGATTTATGGGCTACAGCTAGATATTCCCAAAGAATATAAAATTATTCTGTGGAAAGACTCTGTTTTCTATGAAGGAACCGTGGAGATACATGCCAATTTTGGCAGCATGATAAAGATGGATTGGAACGACCTGACAAAGATACTGCAAAAATATTCTTCACCGGAAGAATTCTTTAAGGAAAATATCGAGCGCATAAAAGAGGATCCTGATATTGTAGAGCCAAAACTTGAAACTTATTCTTGGAATGGTGATACAGACCACGATTATTATTTTCATAAGTTGTCATATAGGGCTGTAAGAAAATTTCCGAGGAAACAAATCTCTGATTATATCATAGGTCTCGGCGTTTTCTGCAAGAACTCAAACCGTTTCATACTCTTACAGTACCGCCCCCCGGAAAAGAGCCCGGATCTTGGTGAGGAAGCACTTGAAACAATAAAGTCCTTCAGGTGTTTATGCGAAACGTAATTTTTTGCATTACTAATACCAACCAGCCCTCACTCACTTTCCTGGGCCAGGATACTCTGAATATTCCCACTTTAAAGCTCCGCTGCAGCAGTCTGGTGGGAATGCACCAAACTTATCAAATAAAAATACATAACTGTCAAGGTTATATACTTCAAACCTATCGGGGGGTACAGCCACATACTGGAAATATTGAAGTTTTGGATCCCAAATATAAATCATCCATTGCTCAAGGCTCCCAGGATCTGTCTTAATTCCATTAATTGCAACTATATATCTTAGTCCCCCAACTTCTCCATATTCAACATCAAGTGGATAATTCCTTACATTATAATCCTCAATAACTATCCAACTGGAAGGATTATCAGCAGGATATATCCTCAGTTCAACCTTATCTGCATTGTCGTAACTCTTCACAAGGTCTATAATTGTTGCCCCTGGTTTTAGCCTGATATTTATATACCAATAAACAACCATGTGGGTTTCATTGTGCTTAGTCTTCATGTCAACCCCCAAATCCACGGATATGTGTCCTGCCTCGCCTGTAGAGTAAATATATTGAACCGAACCCTCTCTCCCCATTTCAATTTTGCTATACTGGTAAAGGTTTTCCATAAACGCCTTACCAATTCCTGAAAAGGCGATGGCCCCTCCCCCTCCAATTAAGGCAATTTGTATTATAAATAGCACTATCAG
>CAZQQB010000054.1:0-338 GCA_964595415.1 uncultured Nitrososphaerota archaeon
CCCTCCCAGATCCTATTCTCAAAAAATTAGACAGTTTCCTGCCAGATTTCTGGTCAAAAAGAAACCCAATTGATATGGTCGCATCGATAAATTCAGAGGCTTACTACCAAGCCGTTAAACTACTCATGGAAAGCAACTACGATCTCATCTTCCTGATGGGATACGGAATACTTGGATCCATCGCCGTACCTGTTGTTGTAGATAGAGATGTAGAGTATGCAAAGAAAATTTCAGAATTGGTGAAGACGTATAAAAAACCCATTTTTATTGTAGACGCATTAGGGGAAGATCTCAGCGAGTGTGCAAGGACCTTCAAAAAGCATGGTTTACCCGTATTC
>CAZQQB010000054.1:362-7775 GCA_964595415.1 uncultured Nitrososphaerota archaeon
AGCATGCGCCTTAGGAATCGGCACCCCGAAAATTTTGGAACCTGAGACTCAAATGCCCAGCCTAACATCCTCCTTTACAACATTGAGCGCTATGCTAGTCACAGACCTCTTAATGTGAGGCATCTTGAGGACCTCTTTTATGAAAGTGTTCAGCTCGGCTCTACTTCTGAACTTTGCAATAATGACTATGTCAAAGTCCCCAGTTATATCGTATACCGCGATGACAAGTGGGGATCTTGCCAAGATCTTTTCGACATCCACTATGTGCCCTCCCTCGACCTGCATGAGAATTATGGCTGTAAGCTCAAAACCCAGCCTCTCTGGGTCAAGGATCGCGGAGAAACTTTTTATTATGCCTGCCTGCGTGAGCTTCTTAACCCTGTTGTGAACTGTCCCCACCGAGAGTCCTAGCCTATTAGCAATGTTCCTATAACTGGTCCTCGAGTCCTCCTGAAGGACTCTCAGTATAGCCAAGTCTGTGCCATCCAGCTCCATTCCTCTCACCATTATGTTTATTTGACTACTTTCAATTTAAATCTTGCATTTATTAAATTAAGCTGGGTTCCGCCCTCTAAATTTTCAGAGGCTAATCATAAGGATATGTCCGAATGAGCATTTCGAATTAAAATAAAGTGAACATGGGCATTTTTTGGAGGCAATTCACAGATAAAGGGCTTTGCGATCTATTTTCTGGCAGTCTTAGAGTCTATCCTTGAGTGAAATCCAGAACGGACCTTTTTTGATCACGAAACCTTCTTCTTCCAGATATTTAAGGTAAGATAAGGTTTGCCTGATCGGTATCATATTTCTTATAAAACTCTCCTCAGGCATCTCCCCATAAATTGAGCTCACAATATCCCTCAATTTCATCCCGCCCTTTACGGTCTTGAGAACCTCCTCAAGCCTGTTTATAAAATGCCTCTCCAACTCTTCTACGTCTTCAATATTCAAAGGAGTCCTTCTGTGACCAGTGAAGATGCGTTTGAAGCTCTTCAGCTTCTGTAGCGAGTCCATCTCTTGTCTGAACTCTCCAACAACGGTGCTCCCCTCTATCGCAACATCCCCGGAGAATATTGACTCTCCAAAGACATACCCCACACTCCCCGGCGTGTGCCCAGGCAGATGCAACGACCTCAGTTCGTTCCCGTCCAGATCCAACCTGAGTTCTCTGAATGATCTGTGGAAATCAGGTCCCCTCATCATCTCAATTGCAATTAAGAGCTTATTTCTAATTTTTTCAAGATCCTGGGGATCATATCCGCCCTCAGCCGCGAAATCGTAAACTTCATCAAACCAAGAAATTGCACTCCTGTAGTCCTTCAAGGCGGTCGCATCCATCTCGTGTACCAGAATCTCTGCCCCGGTTTCTCTCTGAAGATAACCTGCCAGACCGAAATGATCTAAATGTCCGTGTGTCACAAAAATGTACTCAAGATTCATCGCATCCATCTCCTTGAGTGTCCTCTTCATGTAAGTTCTGTTCTCCGCGGTGTCGAGGCCGGCATCTATAAGGATCGTCTTTTCATACTTCAAAAGGTAGGAATGTGTGCTGTCTCCCCTTCCCCAGTCCCTCGGAAACTGCACAGTGATGGGTATTATCATCGTGCTCCCCTTCTAAAAGTTTGGCTTTTAGGTATATTAACCTAGCAAAAAACCTATATATCTCGTATTAAATTATATCGCACAGAAATATATTGGGGGAATCCTCGTGAGCGTTCTCCAAGATCTCGGGGAGGTGGACTCCAAAGTAATGCAATTCTTGGCCTCAAGCTCCGATACTAGCTTCAGCTTCCAAGGCATAAAGCGCACCCTCAATGTACATCAAGAGAAGCTTGCAAGAAGCCTCAACAGACTCTATTCCCTGGGATTAATTAAAAAGAATGGCGAAGGTTACTTGATCACCAGAAAGGGAATGCGGATAATAAAGAGGGACATGGGACCATCCCAGAAGATGGTGATCGGTCAACTTTACCTTTCGGAGGAACTGACTCCAGAATCCGCTGCCAACATCCTCAGGGGAAGGTGGTTTGGATGTGTCCGCTGGCTCGGAAGCTCAAACACGGATGAGGGCGCAGACCTCAAATGGGTAACCGAGGACGGCGAGATACAGCTCCAGGCGTCCATAAAAGGGGGTGTCCTTGAGGTTTCGGCATCTTCATTTCCCCCTAGCGAAGAGAACAGGGCCCGCGAAGTCGCCCTCAGGCTGTATGCAAAGATCATTAACGCCATCTATAGAAACAGTAGACCCTATGGATCTTCATGACATTTTGACTCGCTACGATAAATGCTGGTCAATAATAACTCGGTCCAATTTTTAATACACTGTGGCACTAAATGACCACAGTTGTAGGATTAAAGTGTGTCGATGGCGTAGTTCTGGCCTCAGACCGCAGGGCCAGCAAGGGGGGCATGATTGGCTCTAAGAGCGTGAGGAAGGTATACGCCTTAGACGTGAGCAAGGCTGTCGCAATAGCTGGTCAGCTATCCGACGCAAATTATCTGATAAACTTGGTAAAGGCCGAGGCAAAACTGATCGAGTTCAAGAGGGACTTTCCCCTAACAGTGAAGGAGGCTGCGAAGCTCCTTTCCAACATAATGTACTCGGGCATGCGGAGTTACGCTCCCTATATAACTGAAATTCTGGTAGCTGGCATTGACGAGACCGGTCCCAGACTCTTTGAGGCTGACATAAGCGGCGCCATAACTGATGAGGATTTCACATCCACCGGCTCAGGCTCCCCGATGGCATACGGTCTGCTTGAGGCGAGCTACAAGCCAGGCATAACAGTCTCCGAGGGCGCCCTGATTGCGACCAAAGCTGTAAAGGCTGCCATGGAAAGAGATCCAGGTTCCGGAAACGGGGTTCAGATACTCAAAATAACCAAGCATGGAATGGAATGGTCCGAGATTGGAGGTAATGGTTCATGATGCCCAAGGAATTTGGATACGATAGACCCTTCACCCTCTACGCTCCAGACGGTCGCCTGATACAGGTAGAATACGCAGCTGAAGCAGTAAAGCACGGCTCGCCAGTTATAGGTATCAGAGGGGAGAGCTTCTCCTTGATGGTCACCCATACGAAGGACACGGATCCGCTCATGGATCCCTTAGAAAAGATACACATAATTGACGAAAACATCGGCGTCGCCGGGGCAGGTTTTACGGGCGACATAAACCTGCTAATAGACGAAGCTCGACTCGAGGCACAAAGGCACAGGATCGTATTTGAAGACCCTATAGACGTAAAATCCATCGTGGACCACATAACCCAATTCATGTACCAGTTCACACGTTACGGAGGCGTACGTCCATTGGGCGCCGCGCTAATAGTGGTTGGAAGCGACAGAGTTGGCAACCATCTTTTTCAAATAGATCCTAGGGGCCTCATGATGAGCGGAAGAGCAATGGCCATCGGGAAGAACAGCGAAGAGGCAACCTCCCTACTCAGGGATAGCTATCACAAGGACATCAGTATGAGAGAGGCGATTAACCTTGCAGTCAAAGCACTATCTAAGGTGGAGGAGAGCGAATCCCCTCTTGAAGTGGGCATTGCCAAGGGATCGAAGTTTGTAAAGACCGATCTAGAGGGTGCCCTCAGATTGGCGGGATGAGACTCCCTCTCTTAGATACAAAAGAATTAGGCTGGAGAAAATCACAAAAAAGGAATTTACAGCCATTACCGAAGAGCAAAAACCTGCATCAGAATTCGCATGTTTTTTGTTTTTAAAAATCTAACGGTTGGGTGGCTTATGTAGCCTTAAAGCTCACACTTCTCAGTCTCCGAATCTATTTTAATGCCCTCAGGTGGTTTTATGCCTCTCCTCTTCATGTAGTCCAGTATCGCTGCCTTTAAGCCATCCGCTGCCAAATTCGAGCAATGCATCTTGATTGGAGGTAATCCGTCGAGTGCATCGGCAACGTCTTGCCTCGTGATCTTAAGCGCCTCTTCTATTGTCTTTCCCTTTGCGATTTCCGTGATCATGCTGCTGGTTGCTATGGCGGCACCACAACCAAAGGTCTTAAACTTCACGTCTTCCAGCCTATTGCCCTTGACCTTAATGTATATCCACATGAGATCCCCGCAGACCGGGTTGCCGACTTTTCCTATACCGTCCGCGTCTTTTATCTCGCCAACATTCCTCGGGTTCCTGAAGTGATCCATAACCTTTTGACTGTACAACTATCTCACCTCCTGGGGTGCCAAGGGGGACATCTCTCTCAGACCTTTGACGATCCTCGGCAGCACTTCGAGCACCCTCTCAACATCTTCCTGCTTATTGAACCTTCCTAAACTCATCAGGAGAGAGCCCTGCGCCTCGACGTGCGGTATGCCCATCGCAATAAGTACATGGGAGGGCTCCAACGTCTTCGATGAGCAAGCTGAACCGCTCGAGACCATTATGCCCTCCATGTCAAGAGAGAGTACCAACGACTCCCCCTCCACAAAACTAAACCTCACATTGGCAATGTGCGGTAGCCTCTGCGTTGGATGCCCGTTCAGGAATGAATAGGGTATGCTCTTCAGTATACCATCAATCAAACGGTCGCGCATCTCAGAGAGTCTGCGGCTATCAGAAGCTATCTCCGCCATAGAGATCTCTGCAGCCTTTCCCATTCCCACCGCGCCTGGCACGTTCTCTGTCCCGGACCTGAGCCCTCCCTCCTGCCCCCCTCCGATAATAAGAGGCTCTATTCTGGTGCCCCTCTTAATGTAAAGCCCCCCTATACCGTACGGTCCATAAATGTCCCATGATGATATCGTCATAAGATCTATTCCGTCCTCAAGAACACTTACTGGTATCTTTCCTACGGCTGCAGTTGCATCCGTGTGTAGGTAGGCTTTTTTGGAGTGAACGATCTCCGCGATCTCTTTTATCGACTGGATCGTCCCGACCTCATTATTCGCATAGCCTACGGTCACCAGAATTGTCCTGTCGTTAACTGTAGCCTTCAAAGCCTCGAGATCCACAAGCCCATAACGGTCCACCGGAACATACGTCACCTCGAACCCAAACTTCATCAAGTATTTGAGGGTATTCAGAATTGAAATATGTTCTATTTTGGTTGACACGATGTGGTTCCCTTTATCCTTATTCCTGAAGACCACTCCTCTAAGCGCCATGTTATTGCTCTCAGTCGCCCCCGAGGTGAAGACAATCTCCGAGGGTCTCTCGGCATTTATGAGGCGTGCAACAATCGCCCGAGCCTCCTCTAGCGCTCCTTTCATTTTAGACCCACTGCTGTGGGGGGAAGACGGGTTTCCAAAGTACTCCTTCATGTAGGGCAACATCGCCTCTACTACCCTAGGATCGGTCTTCGAGGAAGAGGCATAGTCCATGTAAACTATATTCATATTCTGGGACATACAACCACCCTAGAAGCAGAGTGTGGCATCAGAATCCAACACTAAGTCATTCACCGTTGCGGCGCCCGCGACTGTAACGTTGGGCAAAAGATCTAACTTTGGTATATTCAGCAGCTCACAACTTTGGGCGCACGCGTAAAGCCTGACTCCTGCTTTGACTGCTTGATCCATGACTTCCTTTAGGCTTGGAAAGTTCCCAATCTTTATTTTTTCGGGAACCCCTCCCTTCAGTACAGTCACACCTTTAATCATAAAATATATGGACGCCTCGGTCCCCATTGCCTTCGCAGTCATGGCCAAGATAAAAGGCGCGTAAAGCCTCTCAGGGGTATCTACTCCTGATGTCTGAATGTAAAGGATCTTATTCGCATTCTTCTCATTTTTTATTTTCATAAGCCTCACTCAAACTAACTTTTTTATAGAGACTGAAACCACTCCGCCATCCCTTTTTACGTCGACCACCTCGTGCCCCGCCCTCTTTGCCCACCTCTTTAGGTCCTCCTCAGCGGCGGGATCGTCTGCTAGAACAACAACAATCTCTCCAACGCTGGCCTTATCGACCTCTTCCCTTGTCCTAAGGACGGGCATTGGACAGTAAAGCCCTCTGAGGTCCAACTCTCTATTCATAAGCCTCCTAATACTCTATTTTTTGCCTTCTCAATGTGTCCAATACGCGAAGACTCATCTTACTTGAGCGAGATCCCCAATTAAATTTGAAGAGGGCAACACAATCGTAATGTAAGACGCGCCCCTCGCAGTCCTAAAGAAGCCGCCCAAGTCTCTCTCAACGGTGTCCCAATGCTAGGTTCAGATAAAAGAATTTTTGTATGGTCGCGAATTGGTGTTTAAGGAGAGCAACATGATAGATGTCCACTCACACCTGACGGATGCTTCTTTCAACGATCTCCCTGAGGTCTTGAAGAGGGCAAAGGATGCTGGTCTGGAATGTATCATCATGTCCATAACGGACCCCTCGGAGATCGGCAGGGCAAAGGAGGTATTGGCTACGGATTTCGATTTTATATTCCTTACAATAGGGTTTGACCCTATGATGCTCTCTGAAGAGAAGTACCTCCAGTTCGAGTCTTTGGTGAAAAATACGTCTGTCGTTGGCATCGGGGAGGTGGGTCTCGACCATTTCTACATAAGGGATCATGCACAGAGGGCACTTCAGGAGCGATTCTTTCGAAGAAGCATAAGGCTGGCATTGGAGGAAGACTTGCCTTTAGTCGTACATTCGAGGAGCGCGGGTCGGGCAGCTTTAAAAGTATTGTACTCTGGGGGCATTAAAAGGGTCCTCATGCACGCATTTGATGGCAAATCGGGCGATGCCAAGACGGCTGCTGAGAGGGGTTATTACTTTTCGATACCCACATCAGTCGTTCACTCTCAGCAGAAGCAGAAGCTGGTCAAGAACCTGCCTTTAAGATCCTTGATGCTCGAAACGGACTCGCCCGTGCTCTCGCCCATAAGGGGAACTAGGAACGAGCCTGCCAATCTGATTTACGCATTGAGGAAGGTTGCCGAGATTAAAGGGCTGACTGAGGAAGAAGTCGCAAAGATCACAACGGAGAACGCCAAGAATTTTTTCCGTCTCTTTTTTATATGAACGTTTAAATTTTTCTCCTGAGAAAAGGCAAATTTTTATATATCATGTCAAAAAAAGAGATATTGCTGTCTGGGTGGAATTGTATGAAGACTTCATTGGTAGTTGCAATTGTTGTTGTTGCAATAGTGGTCATCGGAGCTGCTTATGCCTACACTTCAATAATCGCACCGACAATGAAATTCAAGGTCGCCGCGATCTACGTAACGCCAATAGAGGAGACATGGAACCAAGTCCTACACAACGCACTACTAAAGGCGAAGACCGAGCTGGGCATCGATTACGCATATTCGGAGAAGGTCTCAGAGTCTGATGTTGAAAGGGTGATCCGTGAGTACATAAACGGTGGATACAAGCTGATAATGCCGCATAGCTGGGGGTTCTGGGAGACGTCCGACAGGCTCGCCCCACAGTTCCCCAGCGTATACTTCGCTCAGGGCTC
>CAZQQB010000055.1:0-257 GCA_964595415.1 uncultured Nitrososphaerota archaeon
AAACGAAAAGAATCACAGATACGTAGAAGTGCACCCTCCCATAGTTTTCGCAAAGTAATCCCACAAGTTGCATGGCGAACCCAGTAAATGCAAGAAAATATGCAGTTTTGGGTGCATGAGCTCTAAGAGCCGTAGAAGAGTACAAAATTAACAATAATCCAGTTATCAGGAGACCCAGATTGAAAATTGGGGCCGTCTCATACCTCAAATTGCCTAAGTCGCTAAGCGCATTCTCTGTCCAGCTGAACCAAGGTGCC
>CAZQQB010000055.1:267-1019 GCA_964595415.1 uncultured Nitrososphaerota archaeon
GAGATGGCAAGAAATATGGATCCATATAGCATGATTATTGCGCCTATTCCAAATAACATACCTCTCTTCATTGTTCATTCACCCACAATTAAGCTCGTCAACAAACTTATCTGTGGTCTTGGAGCATTTATTTATTGTTGTTTTCTTATGTCTGATTAAAATGGTGTTTTACAAAACCATTTACAAAAGTTCATATTTTTTACTTCTGCTCGTTTTTTCCTTATCTCGATGTGCATGGCATCAATTTTCTGTAAAATTTTTGCCGTTTAATAGGCAATTATAAATCACATAAATTATTTAAGCGATATCCCATTAAAGTAGTTGGGGATTTTTTTGTCTGTAGAAATAAGTGCACATGAATCTATTAGGGATATGTATAAAAAACTCAAGGAGGACGGCATGACTAACGTATGGGATCGATGGACTGCACAAGAGCAGATCAGGTGTAAGTCATTCTGTGCCAAGGGTCTGAGCTGCCAGTTCTGCAGCAACGGTCCTTGCAGAATTATCCCTGGAAAACTGGAGAGGGGAACGTGTGGTATGGACGGAGACGGCATGGCCATAAGGTACATGCTGCTCAGAAATGCCATGGGGCTATCCACATACACCTACCATGCTCGCGAGGTAGCAAAGACCTTGATTGCGACTGGAGAGGGCAAAACCCCCTTTAAGATCTCCGACGTTTCAAAACTCAAGGATTTTGCCGGACGCTTGGGACTAGATGTCAGCGGATCTACGAGCAAGCTCGCTAT
>CAZQQB010000055.1:1029-2116 GCA_964595415.1 uncultured Nitrososphaerota archaeon
CGTTACATCCTCTCTACCATAAACGGCGATTCGAAAACACCTCTCGGAGCTGTTGAGGTCTTTGCCACGCCTGGCAGGGTCTCTCTGTGGAGAAAATTGGGCATACTCCCTGGCGGACCAGCAAACGAACAGATCGATGCTATATCTCACTGCCTAACTAACGTAGATGGCGATTATGTATCTTTGTCGAAGACGGCGATGCGACTTGCCCTCTCCTGCATATATGGGGCGCTCATACCCTTAGAGTACGGGCAAGACATACTATTCGGGACCCCGAAACTCCACAGAATGTACTTCGACTTTGGCATATTGGACCCATCATACGTGAACATAGTCGTTAACGGCCATGAGCCATTCGTAGGAATGGCATTAATAGAATATTGTAAAAAAAATCAGATTCAAGACTCTGCGAAGAAAGTGGGGGCTAACGGAATAAGAGTGATAGGATCGATAGAAACCGGCCAAGAGATCCTTCAGAGAATGGATGTGAACGACATTTTTGTAGGCATGACGGGGAACTGGATATCCATAGAACCACTGATAGCCACAGGTGCGGTTGACATCTTTGCCATGGATATGAACTGCGCACCGCCTTCGTTAGAGGAGTATATACCAAAATATCCAACAACCTTTGTTTCTATTTCCCCGCTTGTCAACATTAGAGGTGTTGAAAGACACATAGACTATCTCCCGGAGAGTGTTGAGAACCAAGCTGCCGAGATAGTCAATCTAGCCATTGAGAACTTTGTAAAAAGAAAGGGCAGGGGCCTAAAAATACCCAAGAGGGCTCAGTCTGCCCTTGTGGGCTTCTCCATCGAGTCAATTCTCTCCATCCTGGGCGGTACCCTGTCTCCCTTGCTAGAGGCGATCAAAAAGGGGCAAATTAAGGGCATTGTGGGGCTCGTGTCTTGCACAAGCCTAGGAAACGGTCCCCACGACGTTCCAACGGTAACCATAGCCAAAGAGCTGATAAAGAGAGACATACTTATTCTTTCCATGGGTTGCGGGAACGCGGCGCTTCAGATTGCAGGACTTTGTTCTCCAGAGGCATGTGTGCTGGCAGGACCAAATCTCAGGTCTCTATGTG
>CAZQQB010000055.1:2205-7755 GCA_964595415.1 uncultured Nitrososphaerota archaeon
ATTATCAATCCCGCCTGTGCTTTCCTTTGGTACATGTACTGACACTGGTCGCCTCTCTGTACTAGTAGCTGATGTGGCAAAGGCGTTAAATGTTGATGTGCCTGACCTGCCAGTGGCAGTGACTGCACCTCAGTATATGGAGCAGAAAGCCACAATAGATGCGGTCTTCGCACTTGCCTTCGGCGTGATGACACATGTATCGCCCACACCTCCCATTACCGGTGGGGCTAGGCTGATGAAATTGCTGACGGAGGACCTTAAGGATATAACTGGTGGAAGCTTACTCCTCGAGAATGACATGGTCAAAGCAGCCGACGCTATAGAATCACACATCATCGCTAAGAGGAAGGCGTTAGGGCTTAATTAGGCTAAAGCCTCAACTCCCTTACATCTATTGAGATGGCATCTCTACCAAACTTCAACCTTTTTTTTACCTCTTCGGTATCTACCTTGAGTTGTCCCACATCTGCCACAATTACCCACTCTGCAACTTCGCCCTTCTTTATAGTTCTTGAGTTGCTGCTGAGCAAGTCTATGTTGAGGTCGCTAAGAGCCTTTGCCGCCCTTGCAAGCGCGCCAGGTCTGTCTGGTATCATGAGTCGCATCTCCACAAGTTTGGCTTGGGCGCCAGCAAAAAGGCTAACGACAAGACTCCTTTCCTCTCTGTTTATCCTAACAGCTGCATAAGCCCCTTCCTTCATTCCCAGCTCATCCCTCATACGCGCTGGTATTGTTATCCTTCCTTTGGAATCAATCTTCATTATCTCTTGCTCGTGTGCCATATTTCCCACTAATTAATTATAATATGATGGTTTAATACTTTCTTCTGATGGCTAAGGCTTAAAAAGGTGTAGCGCATACTTTATTTTACCTAACATCGCTTTCGGAGGTGAACAATGTGGCTGAAGAGCCAGCGAAGGAAACGCAACCAAAGGAAAGGCAAGCAATGCCTAGAGACGTTATCTTGGTGGGCAAGAAACCAATTATGAGCTATGCAATGGCAGCACTAATGCAGCTTAAAGATAGTGGTGAGATAACCATAAAAGCTAGGGGAAGAGCTATCTCTGCTGCAGTAGACGTAGCCGAGGTAGTCTCCAAGAGGTTCCTAAGCGGGGACGCTATAGTAAAGGACGTAGCTATAGGCACAGAAATAATCGGCGAACCACCCAGGAACGTCTCGACAATAGAGATAAAGCTATCCACAAAGAAGTAACACAAAATCTAATGCGACAGCTTTCTACTTTTTTTTCTGTTTTTAGGGCAACTGACACAGAAGATTTTTTATATAGAGGTTTAGTATCACTATCACGATTGATATGAACATCTCTGAGATATTCTCAAGGGCGGCTGACTACACAAAATCCTTATTGTCTCATGTTGGGGTTCTTATAATTCTTTTTGTGGTCTCCATAATCCCGATAATTAATTTTATCGCAATAGGGTATTACGGCAGGGTTATTAAGGACAGATCAGACTCGCAAGTCCTCCCACCCCTCCGCGGTTTCTGGGAACTTTTTGTTGACGGCCTCAAAGCCTTCATCGCAGGTCTAATATGGTCCATTCCCATTATACTGTTGTTCATAACAACTTTTG
This sequence comes from uncultured Nitrososphaerota archaeon, assembly GCA_964595415.1. Classification (GTDB taxonomy): domain Archaea; phylum Thermoproteota; class Methanomethylicia; order Methanomethylicales; family Methanomethylicaceae; genus CAZQQB01. The sequence continues at coordinate 3,799 of CAZQQB010000055.1, forward strand.
TACCGATTTTTCTTACGATGCGCTGGGATCAGATGATAACATACGCTGGAAGTCCGGCATTGTTACTTCGGGCTGCTGCTGGAATATTAAAAATCCTCATGTTTATAGTTGCTTTTCTAATAGCTATCGTGGCTGTCATGGGGATAGTTCACATGTTCAAGACTGGCTCTTTCGGTAAGGCCTTTGCTGTTGGCGAACTAATGACGATAATTGGAAAGATTGGTTTTGCGAGGTATCTCTTCTGGCTAATTGTAGCCGCGATTCTTGGGACTGTGGTGAGCGGATTTACAATGATACCAATAGTGGGCTGGGTTATTTCGGATCTCCTCGGAATAATACTCATGGTCTTTCTTGCGAGAAGCATTAGTCTAATGTATGATTCAGTTTTTGCTGCGGCTGCACCTGTACCTACACCTACACCCATCTCTCCTCCACCCCCACAAACACCCGTCCAGCCCCCGCCTCCACCAAGTCCACCATAATCTAGTTTTAATCCCCAGAATTTTTAAAACCTTTTTTTCTATTAATCTGAGAGTGATGTCCAATCAACTTGGCAAAATCAATGGGATTGCTTGGAGGGGTTTTATGAGGGGGAATATCAGGTATGTATCATTTGATGTTGATGGCACATTGGTTACGCCCTCATTTGCGGACATTGTTTGGCTAGAGGCCCTCCCCCAAGTGGTTGCTGATGCATGGCAAATACCTTTGGAGGAAGCTAAGAAGATGCTCTATAAGAATTATAATACCATAGGTCCTAACAGACCAGAATGGTATGATCTTGAGTATTGGGTAAAAAGGTACAGATTACAGATAGATCCAAGATCCTTTGTAAACCAATACAAGGATGCGGTTACACTCTACCCTGAGGTTACAGAAGTGCTTGAGAAGCTTAGGGAAAATTACGATCTCATAGTAATATCAAACTCTTCTAAACTCTTCTTGGAGATCACGACCAGACCGCTGCGACGGTACTTCAGTCATATATACTCTACACTCTCAGATCTTAAAATGATGAAGGATGCCCCCGCATATATTGAGATATGCCGCCTCCTATCAACACAGCCATCACAGATGGCGCATGTTGGGGACAGCCTAGAGCTCGATTATGTAAGAGCAAAGAGGGCCGGTTTATTAGCATTCTACCTTGACAGGGAAGGCAAGAAAACTGGAAGGCGTTTTATTAAAAACCTGCGAGAACTCCTCCCAAGACTCCTTTAGCAACAGTCGAATTTGACTCGCCATTTTGCCAGATTATATCACTGCTGCGAATCTTCAAATAGCTCTATCAGAATCCTTGCCTTCACTTCATTACTAGTGAATGGTGGCATCTTTTCACCTAGATCTAATGCTAAGACAACAGGGTTTCCCAAAGAATCAGTGAATTTGATCTCTGCCACATACTTTTTCTTCGGCCCTGTCGCGATTGCCTTTGTCATAGCCTCATAAATTCTGCTTATAGCCATTTGTAAAGCAACAGGGCTTGTCATGTCTTGTGGAGTAAGCGTCAATTGAGAGAACCCTGCCAAGATCTCGCCAATCTTTGCACTTCCATTAAAAATACCAATAGTTTTTTCATAGGTTTTCTCCGTCATATTAATCACAAGCAAGTCTAGATCTTGGTGTCCTTTATTTTTTGCTTTCTTTCCGCTCTCCGGACTGGAACTCATACTACATCATAAACTATTTACATCTACCGAGCGTGGCTGACCGCCCGCAAGGCCAAATGGTCTTTTTAGGGAAAGTGATGATGGGTCTCTCTTTCCTTTATGAGTTTTTGGGTCGCATTGACAACCCCCGATGGTGTGAGCTCGGCGTATCCATAATCGATGGCCTCTTTCAAGATCTCGTTTACTTCATTGAGACCCGTCCTGAGAAGATCTTCAAAAAGCCTTAAAATACCCACGCTGCGGTAATCCCTGAGGTATTCCTTGAGTCTCTCGAGCTCAGATGGTGAAAATCTGGGGAGTGCGACGACCTTCGGAATTGGTGGCTCTATCTCTACCTCGGCATCATAAAAACCCTCTGGAGCCTTGAGCATATTACGCGCGATCAGCTCATTAACTACAGTTCTGAGGGTATATTTCCCTACATCGGCAAGCTCTGCCCACCCCTCAAGTTCAGAGAAGTTCGCCCGCCCTCCCTTCTCTTTTAGCGTTGCTAGAATGTTTTTTGCAATGTCTTCAAACGGATCCTTATCCCTCCCACTTCCACCCAATTCCGATCGCGTAATTATCCCCTCTACTGTTTTTCCAATAAACCATCCATTTAAGAGTATCTGATAGTGGTTATTTTAAGGAGTTTTGATTTTAATTAAATTGCCAGTAAAACAACGCTGGGTGGTGGAATCTTGTCTCTAATAAAATGTGATCGCAGTAGCTCCTTTTTGGTGGGTGGTCCTGCCTTTGTACGTCTGCATGATGGTGCCTTGTTGGTATTGGGTAAAAAAATTGGAATGGGCGAAGAGGTAATTGTGCAAAAGAACAGATCGGTGCCCATAGAGACAGAGGGTAATTCCATTTTTGAGATAAAGCTAGGATCAGGCGCAAATATTGAAGAAGTTGATAGAGTGATACCAAGGGATTGGAAGATTGCTGTAGAAGCTATTTTGAACAATAAGCTACCTGTAAAAGTAATGATTATTGGCGATGTGGACAGCGGCAAAACCACATTTGCGGCATACCTTTCCAATAGAGCCTTTGACGCTGCTTTTGATGTGGCTGTCGTAGATGCTGACCCAGGACAAGGAGAGATCTCTCCACCAACAACGGTGGGATTTGGATTTCTAGAGTGCGGCATAACGTCTCTCAACAATATCCCTTTAGAGAGAGCATATTTTATTGGCTCCACATCCCCCTCAGAATTCCCAACGCGCATCATAGTCGGTGCCCGAGCTTTGACGGAGAAAGCCCTTGCTAAAGAGGCGGATCTGGTCGTCGTTAATACTTGCGGGTGGGTAGCAGGAAAAAAGGCACGCGACTACAAAATCTCTCTAATTCAATCAATCGCGCCCGATTTCTTAGTCATAATTCAGCGAGGTACGGAGTTGGAACCACTGATCAAAGTTTTTGAACGGGTAAAAATGTCAAAAGTCCTTAGGATTACGACATCGCCGGCATCGAGGGTCAGGAGTAGAGAGGAAAGGAAGATGAGACGCGAGGATGCATACCAACGCTATTTTGCAAAAAGCAGGGAAAGAACCTTTGATCTACAAAAAATCCCGCTGATGAACTCATATTACACGTACGGTAGGTCATTGCCGTCTACCTTACTTGAAGATCTGCAAAGACAAGTGCCTATGAAGCTCTTCTACGGAGAATTGGGCGATGACTTCCTATTTTTAGTCGCTGATAGAGAGGCTGATATCACAACAATCAATAAGCTCAGAGAGATTACAGGCATCAATGATGTTGTGATCATGCCAAAAGGTTCTGAAAAAGGAATTATACTGGGCATGATTACATCTGATGGCGAGTTTGCAGGGCTTGGTGTGATATCGCATATAGATTACGAGAGCAGAAAGGCAACAGTCATTACACCTGTTAATATTGAGGTGGCAATACTTCAGATTGGGCACTTGAAGTTAGATGGGTGCTGGCATGAAATCGTTAAATTTCCCTATATCGCACTTTAGCATGATTGGTCGTCTCATTAAACGTTTAGCGAGAAAACGAGCATATTTCGTGGAAGGTTATGTATTGGTTCGACCAAAACTAAATATTTAAGGATCTGCAATCACCACTGTTTTGGTGTTATTCATGGACGAAGAAGTAAAGAAAGTTAGTGATTCAGCCTTGACATCTGTCCGCTGGATGTTCCCTTCAGATGCAAACCCGGCTGGAAACGTATTTGGTGGAGCCATCGTCAGATATATTGATGAAATTGCGGCGGCTGTTGCAATGCGCCACGCGCGTTCTAATGTGGTTATAGCATCCATGGACAGAATGGACTTTCACA
>CAZQQB010000056.1:0-7693 GCA_964595415.1 uncultured Nitrososphaerota archaeon
GCGATTACCTCTCCGTCAGCCTCTACGCCGCCCTCGCCTATTAACTCCGCTCCGGCTTGCCAAAATTCCCTCTGAAAGTGAGTTTTAGGACTTAAGAACCTTATGCAGTTCTCAATATAGAAGAGCCTACCATCATTGCAAGATCTCGAAGCTAGCATTCTGGCTATCTGTGTCGTAACCTCCCCCCTGAGCGACAGAAGTTTTCCATCTCCATCTTGGAATTTGAATATAGAGTCCGCGAAGGGCTCACCTGCCCCCCCGCGAATTATATCAAAGTATTCTATCGTTGAAGTTCTTACTTCTCTGTAACCCCAAAGCTCAAAAGTCTCCCTAAACTTCTCCTCGACGAACCTATATCTTTCAACCTCGTCCGGGGAGAGATCTTTGAACCCCTTGGGTGTCTGGAAGCGCGTGAACTAAATTCCTCCCTACCAAATTTCTCCCCTCTTTCATGGCATATATTCATCCTATATTTAAATATTTCCCACATTATTCCCACTAAAAAGAAAATAGAATGACTGCTCTAACTATTCTCATGTAACTTTTTTAAGCTATGGAAGATAACGTAAGCCCGAGATACTATGGATAATGCTACCCATGCTTTGATCGGATCTTGCATGTGTACATTGTCTGCATATTGTGAACTAAAAAAGACATTTAAGAACTTACAAAGCCTAGCGGGTAAGCCAGGTCAGAGGAGGTCTTACAAGAGGCTAAAGGAAATTGGATTAACATTGATCCTCACACCAACACCAGAACCATTCAGCGATCTCCTCGGGCTTTCAATTTTGGGTGCTGCCAAATATCTAGAATGGCACTCTCCTCCTCTGACCCTGTCTGATATAGCAGAAGAGAGTCGAACAATCTTCAAAAACATGCGACTGATTTAGTCTTGACTTACTTTTTGGACTAAGGCGGTATTATGGCGCTATTTCCTGACTCGTCTTCAATTATTATGGTGAACTGTATTTTTCCGTCCATGGCTAGCTTTATATTGTCCAAGACCTTCTTCGCCCGATCCCTGATCCTCCCCTCCGATCCCCTGTACAACTGCTCAGCTATTGCCAAGAAGCGATCCAGAACGCCCTCTACATTAGTTATAAAGGCCTCCGACCTGGGTCCGGGCCTCAGCTCGAGTCCAAGTTCTGGAATAAGTATTGTTGATGCTGTAGATCTTATTACCCTTGCCGACAAATCTTTGAGTTCTTTAACACTGTATTCTATCTTTGACGGACCGACGTATTCCAATGCAACAGTGTCGAAGACTCTATAGCCGCACCGCGAGCACAACATGGAGATTATCAGCATCTTGCCGAAACGAGGCATCTTAGTATAGATCTCCTTGACCTCTAACGACTCCTCTCCACAGCTTGCGCAGACAACTTTGTATATAATCTCCTTCCTGTCTTCAGGCATTTCTGGCCTCATAAGTCAAAAACTCGTATCTTGTTTATACGAATTGCGGCAGAATATTCCGATTGTATTGGTGGATAATGCCATCCTTGGGTCGCAATGTATGAAGGGCAAAAACGCCACTCCAAAAGGAAGATAAACAGAACTTATTATTTCGCATATACCAATTTACGTGATGAGGTGTATTGTTTGAAAATGATCAAAATATTTCCGATTGGAATCGTTAGAGTAACAGAGAGTAATGATGCTGTAAGGAATGCGAGAGAAGGGGTTTCTGGAGTAATTGAGATCTTTGAGGAGTATTCCTTGGGTCTAACCGGAATAGAGGGGTTTTCCCATTTAATACTGATAACCTACTTGGACAGGATCTCTGAACAAGAAAGAGGTACACTCATGGTCAAGCCCAAAAGGTACATTAGGCTTGGGATAGCCCCGGAAGTCGTCCCAACCGTTGGCGTATTCTGCACGGACTCTCCACACAGACCCAACCCCATTGCTATAAGCATTGCCCGCCTCCTAAGAACAGAGGGAAGAAGACTCCACGTTACTGGACTAGATCTATTCGATGGCACACCTGTACTTGATATAAAGCCCTACACAGAGTCGAGGGTGGTCAGAGACCTAACGTTTCCGAAATGGTACTCTGACATATTTAACACGATCAAAGACAGAGTGGGCACTTCTATCGAGCCGTGATGCCACCCTCAATGAAGGTAATAATATAAATATAAATATAAATAATAGTGAGGATCAATGCTTTAAACCGTCCCCTTAACAAGCAAAAATGAGGCTTAGATTATGGAGTTATCTGCTGCTTTGAACGTCGTATACTTCTTCTTTGATTTGTTAAGGTCTTTCATAAGTTTCATTGTGGAAAATACCATATTGCGAGGAAGGCCCGAGCTTGCGAATTCCTTCTCATCCGCAATAACAGTGCTGATAACAATAACGGCCTTGTACATACTCCTAGTCTTCGTAACTGCTGCTAAGAAGGCCATAGGAATAGTGCTGTTGTTGGGCTGGGGGCTACTTATATTCAGCCTCATCCTTGCAAGCTTTGGAGTTTAGAAGTTCTAGGGGATTTTTACTTTGCCCGACAGACAGATGCCCGACGTGTCTATGCACTTTACACTCACATAGCCAGAGTGGCTGAGGGTGGAGAACTTGGCAGAGAAAACGCCATTGGAGCTGGAAATTGCCACTGGAACCCCGTCTATTAGAATGGATTTTGGCAGCCTCTCCAAAGGATTACCGTTCTCATAATCCGTATATTTGAATATCATTTCATAGGTCACTCCACTCTTCGTTGGGATCTTGTTGAGGGAGACGAGCGAAAATTCTGCCTTATATGAAAATACAACTGTGCTGACTTCATAGTACAAAGTGTCAACAGAAGGGACGTAACTTTTGTTTACAAACAAGTAGTAGAGACATCCAGGGGCGAATAAATCCGTATGAGAGAATGTAGGAGGGTACACTGTTATGGATGATGCCGATGGCCAAGTTGAGGCATTTATTGGTATTGTAGCGCGACCTGTGAGGTCTGCCCAGCATTCATAAGATCCAAACCTCACCCTCCATCCTGGCGTTAAACCAGTCACATTAACCCCTGAGTACCACTCAGGAATCTTATAAAACCCGAGGCGTAGGTAGTCTACCCTGCCCCACTGCGGATTGGAGTAGAGACCATAACCCTCCCTAGCGCGAGCGTATGTGTGAAATGCTACAACGACCATATCTACTGTGGTAAATGATGTTGAGTAGAGGTTTGATACTGTTGTACTCAATGAAGGCGATGTGGACTTTCCAGATTGGGCAATCTGGGTCCAGTTGCTCCCCCGAACCACATATAGGATGATCTCCCCCCACCCCTCCAGTAGTTTATCGGCAGCTGCATAGTAAGTGAAGGATCCATCTGCCGCTACCGAGAGCGTCAAGTTTCTCACGATTGAGTTCACATCGTACTTCAGATAATACCATGCCTCCATAATTGGCACATAGCTCCAGGGCTCCCACGGATAGTAATAAGAGAGTCGGGTTTCGTCGAACCTGACGTGACCTGAAGAAGAAGAGAATGTGGGCGTTGCGCCCCCGCTTATCAGGTTGTAGGAGAGCGTCCACCCCGTTGTCGCTGAGCACTCACTACCCGCACTCACCTCTTGTGGCTGAATCCCCGTAGACTGCTTTGTTAGGATATCGCCCGAATATGCCAGCATATCGTTCCAGTCCAAAGTCCCTGAATAGGTGGAGACAGCCCTGAGATATGGTCTGCTGATGACCTCTATTGCCCCCGTGAACGGCAGTGGAATTTCCGACTGCTTTACAAGGATGTCCGTGCCTGTGCTCACTATGATCTTTTTCAAAAGATCCCCTTGATATACCCTCACAATATCATTTACAGGCACACCTCTTATGATGAAGTACGGTTGGTTCTCCGTCTGGGTAAAAATGAAGTAGTTGCCTTTATCACAATAAGTCAGGATGGTATTTGCATAAAATGTTCCTCTCTTGACATAAACCCAATCGACAAGACCCACTAATGTACCATTAAAGGGCTGGGATTTACTTGGAATGTTTGTTCTAACATAGTCCCACTGGGCAGTTTTGCCATTGTAGCTATAGTAACGTGTATTTGTCAGCAAGATATAGCGGATTGGCATTGTCGAACCGGCCGTCATCCATGTACCCGAGTATGACCCTGACGACTTGAAAGTCCAAGTCGACCCTGCCCTCTCGATTCGTATGACCAAAGCGCCAGTTCCAGGGAGCGTGTTCGCCCCCGTCGCCCATGATGACCCCTCAGTTGCACCACATGCCCATTGTGGGTTGCTGCCTGCCCAACAGTCACTCACACCAGCGTATGCAACCACAGAGCCTGCAGCATCCAAGAGCGCCAGATAAATCTCTGCCAAGTCTGACAACTCCCCAATATACGATACGGAAGCTTCTACCTGAAAATCTTCTTGAGGTGAACCGATCGCGCAACGCGAACCAGCCCAGGATCCCCAAGTATTTGGTTTTGCCGTGGTTACTAGGTAACCTCCAGACTCGTAGATTGTGGCTAAATTTACAGCCTCCCAACAACCTACCGCCCCATCATTAAATTCGTCACAAATCGGGGGACTGTACTGAAATGAGAAGGAAGTTCCATGCAGCGTAGAATTCACTGCAAAAGCTTGCCTCCCGTTAAGATCTATCAAAGACCAATTCCCAGCAGGAAGACCTGAAAATACAATGTTATCAGAATTCAACGTCCTCAAAATTACCTTATCTATATTGATCCAATACTCGTAATCAGAATAGGGCTGGATCGAGTTGTATTCCCAGATATAGAACCTTATCTGTACTCTGGTCGGCGGAGTGTAAAAGGTTCCGCTCATCATCACAGAAGTCCCATTATCATATGAAAAATAAGCCCCCGTAGAGTTCTGCCAAAGCTTAATATTCAAACTGCTTAGCCAAAGGTTGTCAACGGTCTTGTTTGCACCATACATCCATGATACGATCCGCCTTACGGGGTTGTTGTATACTATATCGGATGAAAATATTTTGGTACCTTTCCCGTCATAGAGTTCTACATAAACATGAAGCTCAGGGGACCCTGCTATCCCGCTCCCCGAGGGATGGGCAGTCGAGATAGGGACGTAAAGCTCAAAATAGGGTTCAACCGCCTCTAAGTCCTTCCACATAAAAAAATTATAAACAGACCCGCCCACAGCATGAAACCAGTTGTGCCACTGCAGATATCCGCTTTCGGTCACGCCGCACCAAATAATTCCTGACCACGAAGGACAAGATCCCGAATATTTCCAACCATTATAACCCGCCCATTGATCTGCAGTAGAATAAGGTGGTTTCCCAAAGTCTTCGGAAAGGGTGGCATAGCTAATGTTGCTAAGTCTTCCCTCAAAACCCAAAACTCCTTCCCCAGGGGATAGCACAACATCGTTCCCACTGAAGTATGTCACATACCCTGAAGCTGAAATCTGTACAGGACTAAATAACACACTCAAAAATGAGACGGTGGCCAAGAGTTTTGTTAAATTGCGCTTAGCCATACACAAATACCTCCCCACCTTCGATTACCCCAAAATACCACGCGCTGGGGGCTATCACGTAGATTCGACCGCTGAAAGAGGTTACTGGTGATGGAACCGTAGTGACATTAGACCATGGCTCTTTTATAGCCTCCGCAACGAGGTTTCCTGCTCCGTCAGTAGTCCTAACCAGCCCAAGCTGGGGAACGCCATAAATTAGAATGTAGGGAAAGCCCAGTGGGGAACTCCAAGCCGAACTTATAATGGATGATCCTTGAATTGTATACTTGTAGTTGGTGGTAACTGTGCCCGAGTAACTCCATAACTGTGAATCCTTTGTGTATGCAATTAGGTAGTAACTTCCACTCTCCCCCCCGAAGCTCAATGTACCTGAGTTGGTCTTTGAGACCAAATTTAATTTCCCGTCAACCAATACAACTTCGCTGTCTGGCGGCAGGTTGATTATATTTATAGTCCTGCCACCGGTGCCGGAAGAATGTTTATAAATCACGTTGTAAGTGTTGCCACCCTCGCCAATTGGGTTCCTCTTCCCAGTACCTGTGCCGTTAAATGGCGACAGTTGCACATTCACAAAGGATAACGCGCTCAAAGCCTTCAACGAAGAGTTAATGTATTGTTCTGCAGCGATATCTGGCTCATTGCTCATTGAGGCTGCAGCACCCGCTCCTACCAATATCGATCTGTAGATTTCCTCGTCCAGCCTTGGTTTGGAGACAGGTTCAAAGTAGATCGGGGTCAAGAAATGCATCATTACGAAGCAATATGATATAACCAAAAGAGAGATCGTCAAGGCAGTCAGTGAAAAAGCAAAGCCTTTTTCTCGTCTCAAGGCTTTTCAACCCCAATTGAGATACTTTTATGCTTCCCCGTCACATCCACTGATAATACAACCCTCGATAGACCAGGTGATATTGTTGCAGGGGTAAACGATATTTTTTTAACCTCGTAGACTATTTCATTTGAGGAGACCGATTTTAATATCGAATATTGATCCTGCAAATCCAGCGCATCAACACCATCAAAAAATATTGAATTCGAAGTGAACGTTATTTCGCCTGATGGCATATTGAATACGATGGTTGCAGATGAACCAGGATCAGATGAATACAGATATTCTACGACCTCATGAATGGCTGAAAGTACGCATTTCCTGTAGAAAGAGTCCTCATACCTAAGTTTAGAAATCGAGACAAGGGAGTTCGTAGCCAATGAGTTTGTGATAGCGAGCATGGTCACTGTTATCAATATCAACGTAATTGGCGCAGAGGATCCTGCTCTTTTTATATTGCTTTTATGTTTGATTCTGACCATCAACCCTCACCTAGTTAAAGATAATGCTACGACCCTTGGACTAGGCTCCCCTCCGTAACCGCTCAAGAAAATTAGTGTTGATGAAGACTTCCCTGGCTTGAATTGATGGTCTACTGACCAAATTAGTTTGCCCTCTTCAGTGTATACGCTTAACTTGAAACCCAGCCCTGGTGGGAGTATTCCTGCTATGATGCTCTCGGCTCTCTCATACTCTTGGTTGAACACCAAAGGCGCTAGCATTCCCTCCTTATCCAAATATATCAGGAGGTTGGAGGAGAGCTCCCCCAGGTCTCGCCATCCCTCGTCCACACGAAAAGAACCGACATACCCTAATGTCATCATGAGAGCGGTCATGAGGATTATCATCGCCAAAACAGCATCATAGATCCTGGCGATACCATTTGGCATTTAACCGACCACCACCCTGAGAAGCACAATGCTGCCATCGTCCAACAAGATCATTCGGTCGTACTCCACGACACCACCCCCAAATAACGGGACGCCTGCGCACTTTGACCACCCTAAATGCAATCCATCTAATCCATTTGCCGAGAAAGTCGAGGCATTTATCCAAATTTTGATGCTACGGAGGATCCCATAGGAATCTGGAATAGAAGATGGGACCCAGCTAAGCCATTTCTGGTAGGAAGATCCGTTCTCTATCACAATAGAACTCGAGACCAAAGACGCCATGCTTGCTTTTATACTCTCATACTCCCCGTTCAAAACGGAGGAGTATACCCCCACTATGACATAATGGAAGAAAGCAAGAGAACCGAGAAATAACATGGTTGCAATTACTGCCTCTACGCTCTGATCCATTATTGCCCCCAAAATGTCAGGAGCCTTATAAAGCCTAGATCCTTAAACACAAAGATCCCTGCCATCGACAGGAGTGTGCAGGTCAGACT
>CAZQQB010000057.1:0-1612 GCA_964595415.1 uncultured Nitrososphaerota archaeon
GCCGGGTCAGGAAAGTCCTACTGCGCCTCAAAACTCGCCGAGCTATATGGTTTACCGTGTCACTCGGTTGGGTCCATCTTCAGGAAGATGGCTTCCGAGCGTAATCTATCCATCGAGGCCTTCTCAAAATTGGTCGAGCGCGACCCAACAATAGATAGAGAATTAGACCGCCGCACAGCCGAAATTGCTACCAACGGGGGGCAGATAATAGAAGGACGCTTGGTATCATTTTTTCCAAAACCCTTCCCAAATACACTAAAATTTTACCTTACAGCTCCCTTCGATGAAAGAGTAAAAAGGATTGCTCTGAGAGAGGGAATAAGCATAAAGGCTGCCGAAAAACTAACCCGCATGCGGGAGGAGAGCGAAAGGCGGCGATATAAATCTCTCTATGGAATTGACGTTAACGACCTTTCCATTTACGACTTTGTCATAAACACCTCAAAGTGGGACAAAGAGTCGGTAATCCTTCTTCTAAAGGCAATTATCGACCTATATCTTAAATCCTCACGTAAAGAATAAGGCTCAATGCTTACTATACGATCTAAATGAAACGGTGTTCTTCTTGTATAAATCAAACATGCTCGTCAAAGGCGAAGAGCCCACAGATCCAAGGTTTGGTTGGTCACCCCGATCACGCCCTCTTAAGGAGTATTTTGAGACTGGTGTAATAAACCTAGATAAACCGCCTGGTCCCAGTAGTCATGAGGTCGTGTCTTGGATAAAGCGCCTCCTCTCCATATCTAGAGCTGGACATGGTGGAACATTAGACCCTAAAGTCACTGGAGTATTGCCCATAACCCTTGGTAGATCCACCAGGATAATCTCCTTTATCATGAAATCCGGTAAAGAGTATGTTGCCTTAATGGAACTCCACGGAGATGTGAGCGATGATCGCCTTCACAAAGTCGTCACAGAATTTATTGGACCTGTTTATCAGCTCCCCCCAGTTAGGTCCTCGGTCAAGAGAGCCTTAAGAATCCGAACAATAAACTCCATCAATATATTGGAGAGGGAAGGTAAATTTGTCCTCATGCGAATAGACTGTGAGGCCGGCACCTACATTCGGAAACTCTGTCACGATATAGGTGAAGTCATCGGCTGTGGCGCCCACATGAGAGAACTACGGCGAACTCGGGCGGGCCCATTCAGGGAGGAAAAGGGCTGTTTCACCCTCCACTCACTCCTCGATGCAATTACTCTCTGGAGGGACTCGGGAAAAGAGTCCCTCCTCCGTCAAGTCATAACACCAATCGAGGAGGCACTGGACGATTTCCCAAAAGTCTATGTTAGAGATTCGGCTGTGGATGCTCTCTGTCACGGGGCAGACCTCGCCTCCCCGGGTGTACTGCATCTACAAAGTGGAATAGAGTCCGGCGATGTAGTTTGCATGATGACGCAGAAGGGGGAACTAATCGGATTGGGAAGAGCCAACATGTCCAGTGAGGAGATCATCAAATCTGAACATGGAATAGTCGTAAAAACTGAGAGAATAGTTATGGAGCCCGGCACCTATCCAAAAAAATGGTGAACAACGATGCCTAAAGATCGATCATTGCCCTCCCACTACTTTACAAAGCCCACAACCAGAAAACAGCGCAAATATGACATA
>CAZQQB010000057.1:1622-6424 GCA_964595415.1 uncultured Nitrososphaerota archaeon
GCCTCGATTTTGCCGGCCAGACCATCTCGCTAATGAGCAGCAGCGGCATATTCTCAAAGGACCATGTAGACCTTGGCACACTCGTTTTGCTAGAAAGCATATCTTTGCCTGAAGAAGGGGAAGTTCTTGATGTGGGCTGCGGATACGGCGCCATTGGTATTGCCATTGCTAAGTCACGCCCCAAGATCAAGGTGACCATGGTCGATGTAAACCCAATCGCAGTAAGATTTGCCCGTGAAAATATCGCGACGAACCAGATCACCAATGCCATTGCACTGCGGAGCGACCTTTACTCCCAACTCGAAGGCAAAAAATTTGTCCTCATCCTCTCCAACCCGCCACTGGCAGCCGGCTACAAGACAATATTCCCCATGATCGAAGGAGCCAAACTTCACCTCAAAGAGAGTGGTAGTTTTGTTCTTGTTTTAAGGAAGGGGACAAACGCAATCCCCCGAAAGATGAAGGACGTGTTTAATAATGTCGAGTTATTATCAAGGAAGAGTGGCTACAAAGTCTTTCGATCCAGAAAAATTCCTGAGCAATGATCTATCCGATTTTCTCAATATTTTCTAGATAGAACCTCCGGTCAGAGCGGTAAAAGAAATTATGGAAAGATTCAGCAAAACTTATGAGTAACGTTCAAATCACATAAACTCGACCATGAAGCGAATAACTCTGGGCCGAGGTCTCCTAGTCTGGTAGGGAGCAGTCGTGCAAACGGCTCAAGCCTGGAGAGTTAAACCCTGTTAGCCTGTGTCCAGCAATGGACTCGGGGGTTCAAATCCCCCCCTCGGCGCCATCTAACTTCTTAAACTCAACTCTAAACTCGAACCAGCCCTAAATATTTTTTAATTTTTTCATTGCTATGATTCGGTGATACGTGGACAAATATTATGCCCACATTTTTAAAACTGCTCTTTCAATCAGCTTGCCTAATGATGTGTGGCTTATATTCTCCCATCGATCCAAAATCTAATTTAATTATCATGTTCAACTTTACTACCATCTTCCCTATGGTAGAAATTTAACAAAAAAGCATGTTTTGCCATTTAGCCTTCTCCAAATAGGGAAAATATTCAGACTTTAACAAACTTTTTCCATTAAGATAGAAACACATGAACTTAAATAGAATATTGATAAAAAATTATCCATGTATTATCCGTTCGATAGGGCGTTTTCTCATTTCCCCGGGCAGAAAACTCGTTGGGTTGCTCGGGAGGATGAAGGTTGGGATATCCGTCATACCCCAACTGACCTCGACCTTAATTGAGCACCACATAATGCCGCGTCAATTTGTCTCCTCAACTCTTGAGGAGTGCGAGGACGAGGTAATGGTTTTAATGTTCCTTGATCTAACTGACACTAGTGTTCCTATCAAGGACGTTATGACAGAGCTCCATAAAACTGGATGGTTTAATGTTTTAGAGATAATAAACCCTGTTGGCGATGGGTTTATTGTAGATACCGCCTCCTTTCCCATCATGGTCGGTAAAAGCAGAGTCATCACATTCAGAGATTTTGAGTACCGCAGGCTGCTGACAGAGATCCGGAACCTCTTCGGTAGTGGCGGCGAGGCTCTTCTCTACCATGTAGGTTTTCATATGGGATTAGGCTTCGCCAAGCTTCATAAAGAATTCGCAGATAAAGCCGGAATCAAAGACCCAGCAAGGATCTATCAACAAATAAGCTTCGGGCGGAAAGAGGTTGTAGAACTTTCACAGGACCGCCTAGTCATACAGGTTTACAACTCATTTGAGTGCGAAGTAGGTAAGGGCTCAGTCCGACCTTACAGCCACCTGATCCGCGGATTAATAGCCGGTACTATTGCTGAGCTGTTTGATAGGGGCGTCACCATTGTAGAGGATTCTTGCATAGCTAAGGGCGACCCATTCTGCTGCTTTAGGGTCCAGGTAAAATAGACCTATCAAAGGTAATCAAAATTTACTTTTATGTTATATGTCTACTCGAAACCGTTGATTTCCAATATTTTATAACGGCAGCATCATTCCTAACAGAGAATTAATGAAACCATGTGGCCGGAGTTCTTTTGTCTATTCAAGGCTTCATGCATCCACATCGTAGAAAGTTCAACCAAAAGAAATTCTTAAATACTTTCATTTAGTTCTTATTTTGCCTTAAAGTAGGAGATGTCTCTTGAGTTCATCATATAGGCACATCGTTAGGATAATTGACACCGATCTTAAAGGTGAGGATAAAGTAGGGTATGCTTTAGCTAGGATAAGGGGTATTGGGTTCAACACTTCTTACGCTATCCTTAGGAGTTGTAACGTCGATCCTGAGACACGCGTAGGTCACCTTCAGGACAGCGATATAAAGAGGATCGAGGAGGCTTTATCAACAATCTCGAACCGTTTTCCCCCACATCTGCTAAATCGGAGGAAGGACCCATTTACTGGAAAGAATTCGCATCTCATGGGCTCCGACTTGGTAATTGGAATGAAGATGGATGTGGACCACATGAAGAAGATCAAGTGTTGGAAGGGGGTACGTCACTCACTTGGTCTTAAGGTCCGTGGACAGTGCACAAGAACTACCGGTAGGTTTGGCACTGCTGTTGGTGTGGTTAGAAAGACGATTGCACAACAACAGCAGCAACAGAAGAAGGAGTAGTGGGGTTGTAAAAATGGGAGATCCAAAAAAGTGCAGGAGGCGCTGGGAAGGACCGCGCAACCCATGGAAGAAAGAAAGCTTAGAAAAAGAGCTCTCATTAGTGGGCAAGTACGGCCTTAGGAATAAGAAGGAGCTCTGGGTGGCAAACTCTTTGTTGAGGACTTACAGGGAACAGGCGAGCTCGATATTTGGGCTAGAAGAGAGCGAGAGGATCAAGAAAGAGCGGGAACTCATCAACAAACTCTCGAAGATGGGGCTTTTGAACGAAGATGCAGTATTGGACGATGTCCTCGGTCTCGGTATCGAGGACATCCTAGAGAGGCGCCTTCAAACAATGCTGGTAAAACTCAACTTCGCAAAAACGCCATATCAAGCGAGGCAACTAATAGTCCATGGGCATGTCTACATAGGCAACAGGCATGTCTCCACCCCTGGCTACCTAGTCAGTAGGGAAGAAGAATCAATGATTAGATGCGAGGCTATTGTTACTCTCGAGATGCAAACCAAAGAGGTGGAATAAGCCATGTCAAAGGCTGATAAGGGTATAAAATGGGGGGTTGCTAACATTTACAGTTCCTATAACAATACTATAGTCCATATAACCGACCTCACAGGCGCAGAGACCATAGCCTTTCAATCAGGGGGCAGAATAGTCAAGTCAGATCGAGAGAAGCCATCCCCCTATGCTGCCATGGTGGCGGCAACAAGAGCAGCTCAAGCAGCTCTAGAGAAAGGAGTTGCAGGCATTCACATAAAGGTCAGGGCGCCTGGAGGTCACAAGAGCAAGACCCCAGGACCAGGTGCACAGGCTGCCATACGCGCCTTGGCTAGAGCTGGCATGATGATCGGAAGGATAGAGGACGTCACACCTATCCCTCACGATACAACAAGAAGACCAGGAGGCAGGAGGGGGAGGAGGGTCTAGCCGCTAAAGCTTAAATACCCTTCTTCATGTTTCAAAAACAATTTATGGGGATAGAATATGGACGTCGAAGTTCTTGGTTCCAACAACGACCAGCTAAGTGTAGTCTTCAGAGAAGCTCAGCCTACTTTCGTGAATGCTATAAGGCGCATAATAATGGCCGATATTCCCATCCCCGCTATTGAGAAAGTTTACGTAGGTGAGAACACAAGCGTCTCATACGACGAGGTTTTGGCCCACAGGCTCGGAATGATCCCCATGAGAGGTGGAGAAACTCTCGTCCCTCCGGACCAATGCGGATGTGGCGGAAAAGGTTGCAATCTGTGCGAGTCCATCCTCACACTCGAAGTCGAAGCAAAAGAAGACAACGTAATCGTCTACTCCGGCAGGTTGAAAGCTGATGGCTCCGTGTTCCCCGCCAATAACGACATACCAATAGCCAAACTCAACGCTGGTCAGAAGATCGTTTTAGTGGCGCACGCCAGGCTAGGCACAGGCAGAGAACACGCCAAGTGGCAACCAGTCTCTGCATGCGTGATAAAATACGAGCCAGTAATCTCCATCCAATCCAACTGCGATCTATGTGGTATATGCGTGGAGCGCTGCCCAAGAAAAATACTCAGGATAGATGAAAAGAGTCTAAAAGCAACCTCGATCTGGGACTGCTCCCTCTGCAAAATCTGCGAGGAGGTATGTCCCAAGTCCGCTATCAAAATCTCCTACAATGACAAGGTCTCTCGCCTCACTGTAGAGACCACGGGATCAAGGTCAAATGAGGAACTTATATTATCTGCCTTTGCCTCTCTCATTAAAAAATGCGAGTCCCTGAGAGGCTCCCTAGTGGAGGCGCAATAAATGGTTAAAAGAACCTTACCCACAAACCCAAAGACGAGGCGAATCGTCAAGCTACTAAGGAAGGCTTCAAGGACACACAATGCAGAGATATGGAGGGCTATATCCGAAGCTTTATGCATACCCGCAAGGAGGAGAATAACTATCAACTTGAGCAAAATAGACAGACTTGCAAACGAGGGCGAATGTATAGCTGTGGTTGGAAAGGTACTCGGATTCGGCAATCTCTCCAAGAAAGTCGATATAGCGGCTATCTCCTTCAGCCAAACGGCAAGGACCAAGATTGTCCAGTCTGGCGGAAAAGCTCTCTCTTTGGATCTACTTGTGAAACTCAACCCCCGCGGCCGAAATATTAGAATCTTAAGGTGATGCCGATGTCCGATATCATATACATTGA
>CAZQQB010000057.1:6509-7609 GCA_964595415.1 uncultured Nitrososphaerota archaeon
GCATCTGATGAATGGCGACAAGATTGTTATCGTCAACGTAGAGAAGGTCGTTTTATCTGGGAGCAGGTCCTCCGCTCTCACCAAGTATGCACGTTGGATGAGCCTGCTAACCTACAAAAACCCCGAGAAAGTCGGTCCAAAGCAGCACAGATCTCCAGACAGGCTGGTTCATTCTGCAGTGAAGAATATGTTACCAAAATCACCTTCAGGTAAGGAAGCCCTCAAAAGGCTTAAAGTTTACATAGGTGTCCCCGAGGAATTACAGGAGAAGAAATTCCACCAATTGGACGAAGCTCATGTCAAACACCTTCGGGGACCATATGTCAGGCTCGAAGAAATCTCAAAAAGTCTAGGCTGGTGTGCTTAATGACAGAAAAAGTTATTGTCGTCAGTGGTAAGAGGAAGGCCGCAGTTGCTAGAGGCGTCGGCCACAGTGGCTATGGGCGGATTCTAATAAATGGTATACCCTTGGAGGTCTACAAGCCCGAGGTTGCAAAATTAAAGATCGTTGAACCTGTGGAAGTCGCGGGACACGACCTCGTATCTAAACTGGACATCGCTGTAAGTACCGAGGGCGGAGGTTTCATGGGTCAAGCTGAGGCCGCAAGAGTGGTCCTATCTGCAATTCTGGCAGAGTTCGGAGGTGAAAGCATTCGGAATAAGCTCATTGAATATGACAGAAGGATGCTGGTCGAAGATCCAAGGAGGACTGAGCCAAAGAAGTTTGGTGGCTATAGCGCAAGAAGGAGAAAACAAAAGTCATATAGGTGATTTAATTGATCATACCCATCCGCTGTTTTACCTGTGGAAAAGTTATTGGTGATAAGTGGGAAGAATTCAAGAGGGAAATGATTATCGGAAAGAACCCCGCAGAGATTTTAGACTCCTTAGGAATAAAGAGATATTGTTGTAGGAGAATGTTCCTCTCGCACATAGAACTTGTTGACGAGGCCCTCCAATTCCATGTACATAAAAAGGAGGAAGTAATATAAAGAAGTCATGTTAAATCAATTAGCCGAGTTAACAGGTGTTAATCAATGGCTACGCTTGAAACTGCCGATCTTTTAATACCACTTGAGGTTTATTTAGCAGCGGGCATC
>CAZQQB010000058.1:0-4695 GCA_964595415.1 uncultured Nitrososphaerota archaeon
GTGAGAGAATAGTCCTTTATGTTCCTACGCCCTGACATCCTCCACTTCCCTGTAATTAGACCCTCATCCTCAAGACTGTATAAGACGGGATAGATCACCCCAGCGTGATATTTCAGCCCAGTTATTCTCTCTACCTCTTTCAGTATGGAGTAGCCCGAGCGTTCTCTTTTGTCTAGTATCCACATTACCATTAAGCGCATGAGGCCATTGGCGGTGCTTCTCAAAAGGGCATCTTCTCTCTTCATATTGAATGATATTTTATTTTCCAAAACATTTATACTTTTGTATATTATTGCATATTTGGGAGGGATCGCCATGGATCTCTCTGAGTGCAAGATCATTTTAACTGGCGATCGAACCCTCATGAGCAATTATAGCAACTCGCTCTTTTACGGGTTTATGTCCACTGCTCCTAGGTCGAATTTATTGTCTGAAGTCCTATTCAGGATGGTATTCAAGAAGGTTCCGCTTTATGATGATGGAAGGGCAGTCCTTGCGCCACAAGGACTCAGGAGGATAGAGGCTGCCATAATCAGATCGGGCGTACTTAGGCGAGAGGAGGTTGTTGTTACGATTCCTGAAAATCTTGAGAAGTTCATCTCGGATGAGACAAAGATCATAGGGGTTACGACTTTTGACCCGCTGGGTAGGGGACCCGCTTCCACCACAATAAGTGGACCATTAGGTATTGTCCACGAGGAGTCGTTCAATGCTTACTACTTTAGGAGGCTCATAAAGTCTAAGGTTGTACAGCAAGCCCGGAGCCGAGGGGTTGTAGTTGTGGTTGGTGGACCAGGGGCTTGGCAACTTGGCTATGATGAGATGGAGGAGCTTGGGATTGATATCGTGATAGAAGGGGAAGGGGAGCTCATATTTCCTAAGATAATCGCTTCAATGTTCAAAGGGTCTTTGAGATGCCCGACAAGGGTAGTGGCTGGATTCAGAGATGCGCCAAAAGCAGAGGAAATACCTCCGCTCTTAGGAGGGACCGTTGGCGGGTTAGTCGAAGTATCGAGGGGGTGTGGTAGGGGTTGTGAATTCTGCGCACCAACTTTGAGGAGGCTCCGCCATAGACCTCTTGAGGCGATAGTCAGGGATGTGAATACGAATGTGATAAGCGGTCAGAGAAGTGTGTGTTTGCATGCAGAGGATGTCTTAAGATATGGGACATTTGCTTTGGTGCCAGATCATGGTCGGGTGGTCGAACTTTTTATGAAAGTAAAGTCAGTTGCTGGCTTAGAGAGCGTGGGGATAAGCCATGCGGAGCTCGCATCAATAGCCTCAAGTCCGTCCACTGTAAAGGCAGTATCAGAGATTCTTAATCTTGAGAGAGATGCGTGGCTCGGATTCCAGACTGGTATAGAGACGGGCAGCGGTTCGATGATCGAGAGGTATATGTGTAAAAAAGCAGCCCCGTTCAAGCCAACAGAATGGAGGAGTGTTGTTGAAAGCGCGTTCTCGATATGCGACGAGTATAACTGGGTTCCAGCTGCGACCTTGATTGTTAACCTGCCAGGAGAGACCGAGAGCGATATCTTGAACACAATAGAACTTGTAGAGTCGCTAAACACATACCGCAGTTTTATTGTTCCACTCCTTTTTGTTCCAATAACCGGCAGTAGCGGAAAACCGATGCGTTTCCTTGAAGATGCAAAGCACTACCACCTTGAGTTATACCGTATCATTTGGATGCATAATCTGCGGTGGATGGAGGAACTGGCAAACGACTACTCAAGAAAAAACAGCCCGGCTGTGAGGTTCGCAGTAAGGAGTGCTATAAGGTTTGTCACGACGTATCTCAACAAGAAAGCGGAAGAGGTCATTGAGACGGCGCTTCGTTCAAAGAAAGGGATCTCACAGGTACCTGAAGCGCATTAGTGGTTGTTGAGAAAGAGAAAGATCGACTGCGCAAAAATCATATATCACGTTTGATTTTACAGTTTGGGGGTTTAAATTGGGCATGAAGTACAAGATAGCGGTCATTTCAGGTGACGGTATAGGACCAGAGATAACTGAGGCTGCCATGTACGCACTAAAGCATGTAGGTTTAAACATAGAGTTTGTGAAGGTCGAGGCGGGTCTTGGTGCGTGGCAGAAGTATGGGAATCAATTGCCGGAGGTGACCATCGACACAATAAGATCTTCTGACGCATGTCTGAAGGGACCTACACAGACCCCTCCGGGCCCAGGGACTTTTAAGAGCGCAACCGTTATGCTGAGGCAGATACTCGATCTTTATGCAAATGTAAGACCTTTTAGAAATCACCCCGGGGTGCATTCAGTTCACCAAGGAGTTAATATGATAATTGTGAGGGAAAATACAGAGGGAATGTATCGCGGACTTGAGTATAATTTGGGAGAGTCTGCCATAGGCATAAGGACTATAACCAGAAGGGGATCGGAACGCATCGCAAGATTTGCATTCAATTTGGCTAGGAGGGAGAAGAGAAAGAAAGTGACCGTCGTCCACAAGGCAAATGTCCTTAAAGAGACCTGTGGCTTGTTTAGGAATGTGTGTGCGGAAGTGGCAAAAGAGTACCCTGACATAGCATTCGAGGAGATGTATGTAGACGCTGCGGCCATGAGGATTGCCATGAGACCTCAAGATCTGGATGTCATAGTGACGACTAATCTTTTCGGGGACATACTCTCGGATGAGGCGGCAGGCGTAGTGGGAGGGTTGGGAATCGCCCCCAGTGCCAATATCGGGGATAAGTACGCATTCTTCGAGGCGATTCACGGAACTGCCCCTAAACATGCGGGAAAGTGGGATGCCAACCCTGCTGCAATAATGCTGTCTGCCGCCATGATGCTTAGATATTTGGGGGAAGTGGATGCTGGTAACAGATTTGAAGAAGCCATTGATGCAGTCATGGGGGAGGGCAAGATTGTAACCAAGGACTTAGGTGGTAGTGCGGGGACAATGGACTTTGCAAAGGCTGTGGCAGAGAAGCTCTCTGAGATAACATTCGGAGATCTTTGAGAAGTGATCTTTTTGGACCTAAAAATAAATATACTACTTCAAAATTTACTATGAAAAGGGTTCGTTTGAAAAACTTTCCTAACGTCAAAGTTGTGGACCATCCTTTAGCCCAAGAAATTCTAACAACATTAAGGGACAAGAGTACCGGTCAGATCGCGTTCAGAAAAGGGCTAGTTAAGCTTGGACGCATAATTGCCCTAGAGATAGCAAAAACGATGGATCATCAGGTGGTTGAGGTCGAAACCCCTACTGGTATGAAGGCCAAGGGTATAAAACTCACAGACGCTGAACATGTGATGATCGTCAATGTTCTGCGTGCAGCTGTCCCATTTGTTGAGGGAATGCTGAAGATCTTCCCTGCAGCGAGACAGAGCATCATCAGCGCAAAGAGGATAGAGGAGGGGATTGCGGCACCGAACTACAATTTCAGGATAGAGCGGAATTACAGTAAGATATCCAAGATATACCCAAACGATACGTTGATAGTGGCAGATCCTATGCTTGCGTCTGGTTGCACATTGCTCGCGGTATTAGACGAGGTCATTAAAGATAACCACCCCAAAAGGTCTGTTGTTGCCACAGTAATATCCGCCCCATTAGGGATACAGCGAATAAGAGACAAATACCCCGATATTGAGATGTTCACGGTAGCAGTTGATGATGGGTTGAACGACCACGGATACATATTGCCAGGGCTTGGCGATGCGGGAGACAGGGCTTTTGGATGAGTTGCCCAGAAGGTCCCTCTTTTTATTAATATTTGTAACAAAATTTATTATTTGGAAAAACTGTTTATCCTATCTATGATCGAAAAAAAGATCTTCTTGACGTTGTCTGTTATTGTTGTACTATTAATGTATTTCATTCCGTATCAGATACTTAATGGGATCGAGGGATCATTGACTTTCATTTTCTGGACAGGGATCTCGATTGCTTACCTAATATTTGTTGCAATCTCATTTCGGAGGTAAATCAATGGAAGCTCTCGAAGTTTACACATCCATACTGATATATCTTGGAGTTGGAAGCGCGATAGCTCTCTTCTCCAAGAAATTCTTGAAGATGGAGTTTAAGGACTTCTATACCGCGAGTGGTAGGTTCGGCACGATATTAGCAACGCTTTCGTATGCTGCCACCACATACAGTGCATTTATGTTCATAGGATTGGTAGGGCTTGCGTATAGTACTGGTGTGGGAGCGCTCGGATTCGAACTGGTGTATTTTGTGGGGACGCTTCTCCTCCTTTACCACATCGCCCCGAGATACTGGAGGATCCATGTGAGGTATGGCTATGTCTCGCCTGCTGAGATCTTAAGCGCCCGTTATGGGAGCAGGATGGTTGGCGCATCTATGACGCTATTGGCGCTTATAGCCCTCATACCATATGCCTCTTCCCAAGTCATAGGGGTGGCAATGGCTGCGGAAGGGGCGAGTGGAGGAGCTATACAATATGTACCCGCGGTTGTTATTGCAATAGCGGTGGCGCTTCTCTGGTCCGTGATAGCTGGGATGTGGAGCGTTGGATGGACTGATGTCTTTCAGGGTCTGATCATGCTGTTCACTGGATTTTTGATGTTGTTTTGGGTTTATTCATGGGGTTATGCTACTAAAGGTTTTGATTTTGCAGCCTTGGGGTCGCTCTCATACGTCCCCAATGCGTACTGGTCCTTCGCTACATTCCTGAACATGACGATACCTTGGTTCTTCTTCGC
>CAZQQB010000058.1:4740-7445 GCA_964595415.1 uncultured Nitrososphaerota archaeon
TTTTGCAGCGGCTGTTTTCACCAAAGGATCCAAAGACGCTCAAGTCCATGATTATTTGGTTCGGCGCGTATGGACTCCTCTTCACAGTATTGGTTACTTTATTGGGACTTATGCTGAGGGGGCTCACAATTGAGGGGATGTTCCCCATGGTATCGTATAGGGACTCGGTCACCCCTACGTTGCTCGGAATCGTGCCTGTCTGGGTGGGGGTCTTTGGACTTGTTGCTGTTTTGGCGGCATCCGTATCTACAATAGACGGCATCATACTTACATTGAGTTCCATGGCAGCGAGAGACCTCTACGAAAGCTATAGGCCTACCTCCGCCCGTGGTAAGCTAATTGTCGGAAGGGTCACGCTGGGAGTTTTGGCACTGGCATGCACAGCTTTCGCCCTTGCTAGACCGGGTTTTATTGTAGATTTATCCGTGCTCTCCTCTTCACTACTATTACCTCAGGCACCCATCGTGATCGGGATGTTCATATGGAAAAGGGGAGGAAGAGCGTCTGCTATTTTGACCCTGATATCTGGTTTTGCAATAGCTGTCGCGCTGTATTTTCTGAAAGTAAGTCCGCTAGGAGTTCCAATGAATGCGTGGACACTCATAGTCTCCTCCATAGTTTACTTTGCTACCGCATATATGGAGAGAGGCCCACGAGAGGTCGAAAGGTTTTTGGAGACGAGGGATGAGTGGGGTTGATAGAAAAAATAGTCATAATGAGGGCTGCGCTATCGCTTTTTTTGGAGATTTGTAGGGATGTGCACCCGAAAGAGAACATAATGCTGATCAGGGGCAAGGTTGGGGGAAAGGTCGCAGAGGTCACAGAGTTTCTCATACCACCGTTCTCAACATATGGGGAGGGTTTTTCAGGGTTCCCCACCTTTATGATCCCCTTCGATCTGAGCATAATAGGCATAGCCCACTCTCACCCAAGCGGAAATTTTGCCCCCTCTTTGGAGGACATGAACAACTTCTACGGCAGGGTAATGATAATTGCTGGGTACCCGTATGATGAAGAGTCAATCGGCGTTTATAATAGCAAAGCACAAAAGCTACCATATGAGATAAGATAGCGGAGATTCCACTTGCGCGGTCAAGATAGTCTAAATGCGATAACTGCTGCCTCCGTAATAGGCGCTTCGCTTAACGTCATCTATACAATAATTGTAAGTTACGAACCTCAGGGATTCTGCGGACCTGAGGGGGTGGCATTTCTAAATTCGCCATTATTGTCCCTTATGCCTATAAACTACATCATAATCCTGACAGGAATGGGTGGATTGGTGAGCCCTTATGTCAGAGGGCTCTTAAAAAAAGGGTTTTCCGTGACCGATCTAAAGAGATTATTTTTCGGAATGGTGGTATCTGGAGGATCTGTATGTTCAAGTGGTAACAAATACTGCATAAGATTTTATGGTAAGGACCTAGTCCTTCACCAGGTATTTGCAGACCTATCATATGCGATCTATGAGACAAGGTCGGGGACTGTGAATGTAAGAGGAGGTTACATGACCCAACTTTACAATAAAGGAGTGGTCAATGAGCTAAGGGAGTTCTCTCCGGAATTTGGAACACGGTGTGGCGGAGAGCCTTCGCTTTCTTTTCTGCTGGAGGGGGGACCAAATGTAAAGGCAGAGGCTTCTAGGGTTTTGATGTCCACAAGCGGGTGGATAGTCTGTTCTTTTGTGAATACAACCAGTGGTGTTAAGGCCTACCCAAAGCTAGGCATGGGTTCAGCCATACCTCAGAACCTTATGTCTGATTACGTTGAGCTCATGTCCGAGGTGGATTTAAAATTCAGAGCATATCCGGATAGGAGGTACGAAGGCAGGGGCTACCTTGCTGCATATGATTATAATACATTAGAAACTTTCAGGAGACTGGGCGGGTTTTTGGAGGGTACTCGCGTTAAAAAAGGGGAGTTTTCGGGAGTGGAGAGGAACGTCCTACTTGTTTCTTTAACGCGGGCGGCGGGCTTAAAATTCCCTTCTAAAGACGAAGCAATACATAGAATAAAAGAGCTGGGTTACGACGATGAGCTCAAAGTTTACTTAAATAGATTAATGCTTGGTTAGGAGAGGGACTGAGATTGAAGAATCTTTGGGCCCCTTGGAGATTGGCTTTTATTGTAGAGGAAAGAAAGGATTCCTGCATATTCTGCGAGAAGTCGAGGGATAAGGATGACCCAAAGAACCTGATATTCGAAAGGAGAGACCTCGTGTTTGGAATGTTGAACAGGTACCCCTATAACTCTGGTCACTTTATGATAGCTCCCTACAGGCACGTCACAAATATTGAGGATCTCGCAGAGGGGGAATGGAGGGAGCTCTTGGAGCTCCTGAAGGATAGCGTAAGGGCTCTCAAGACGGCAATGGCTCCCGATGGTTTCAACATAGGCTTTAACGTCGGAAGGGCCGCCGGGGCAGGCTATGACCACATCCATTTACACGTAGTGCCTAGGTGGAATGGGGATACAAATTTCATGCCTGTTCTTTCGGAGACGAAAGTCATACCAGAGCACTTAGAAGAGACCTACAGAAAGTTGTGCGAGGGTATCAAAGCCATAAAGTAGTCAAAGCCATAAAGTAGTCAAAGCCCTATAGCAGTCAAAACCCTAATCCCCACACCGCCAACAAATAGAGCCAAAAGTACATTAAGAGCAGTTATCGCAAGTGCGTTCTTTACACCATATTCTCTGATGAGGGC
>CAZQQB010000059.1:0-1499 GCA_964595415.1 uncultured Nitrososphaerota archaeon
TGCTCCCAATCTCATGAGATAGTGTTATTGGGGTTTCGCCGAGCTCGTCCTTTACCACCTCCCCTGCCCTCTTCTCGTGGTCTGGATTGACCGGTGAGAAAACGCCGCATATGGCGACGGCCTCAACGCCCTTCTTCTTCATGTCCCTTGCGTAGTCGCGTATCTCCTTCTCTATCAGCCTGCTGAGCTCCTTCCCGTCGTATTCGTGCCCCCCGTGCGCTATGTACCAGATGTTCCCAAGGGCTTCCTTCAGGTCGTCCGGAAAAGCAGTGAGGGGCTTTATCGCCAGCGTGGCGGGTCTTCCGAGACGCAGGATGCCGACCTTGCACAGGTTTTTCCTCTCAACAATCGCATTTGTGCAGTGGGTCGTGCCGAGCATCGCTGCCCTAATCTCTGAAGGGTCTGCCCTGCTCGATTTTAACACACCATTGAGCGCGTTTATGATGCCAGTGGTTACGTCAGTCGTTGTAGGCGTCTTATATGCCCCAACGAGCCTGTTCTCTCTGTCGAGTATGACCGCATCCGTGTGAGTCCCGCCAACATCTATGCCTATTCTGAGACTCATCTCTTTTCCCTCCTCATTCTCTCCTCAACGGACACGTAATCTATATCATAACCAAAATACTTCGGACCAACTATTTCTAGTCCCTTCTTCGTCCTCCACTTTTGGTGGCAAGGTATCCCCAAAACCGTCGTTATCGGCAGGGCCGTCTCCACTTCGAGCACCGTTATGAGGTCTGGCACAGAGGCGACTATTGTTCCATTCCTTATCGCCACGAGGTTCTCGTTCTGGAAGTGTATCACGAGCTCCTCCCCCTTGTACTCGTCGATCCCCTCGAAGCGGGCCTCCCCCCTCGCAAAACCCGCAACTGTCCTCCTCTTCACATCAACGATCTTCCCCTTGAAGAGCTCGAAGCCGCTGAGCATTTCCATGATCTTCCTCACAGGGTTCTCCTTTTTGATACGGGCATCCCTTACCGCCCTTCCAAGTCTCTCGGCTAGGCTTATCGTTCCGTGGACCGCCGCCTCTTTTACCTGTGATCCAGTCATCGCATACAGGGCTATCATAGCTGAGCCCCCCATGGTCACCGTGACTGCCCTTGAAAGCCGCTCGACCCAGTAGTTGTCAACGGCCTCCAGGAGGACTGCATTTCCCTTTTCGTCGGCCATTGTCATCGGCGAGGCGCTTATTCCATGAAGGTGAAAGGTCACCATCTGGATCTCAGGAAACGCCCTCCCCATGCCGTCTCCATCTACCACAGGTATGTGGAGCCTCGCCCCCACCGCGAATTTGTTCTCCAGCATCCTCAACGCTTCCAGAACCTCGTCCCCCCTCGGTATCTTCTCCACCATTACTGTGGGTGCGCCCATCATCGCCGTCGGGACGACCAACGCCTCGTCGGGAAGCTCTGAGGCATCCATCAGTTTAACAGGACCTTCCTCCTCAATCGCATCCATCGCCATCAACTTGCCTATGTATGGGTCTCCTCCGCCCCCGG
>CAZQQB010000059.1:1552-4383 GCA_964595415.1 uncultured Nitrososphaerota archaeon
TCTCTTATTTTTTTATATAATCGAATAAACTTTTCGCAAAATTTACCCCAGATATTCTTTGGATCGGAAAGATGGTCATGGGCAAGTATTGACTTTATATGATAAGGACATGAAAATAAAATTGTAAATTGTTGAAAATTGAAAATAAATTCAAAAAAAAGAAGGCAAAAAAGATTTTTTATTTTGTCTTATACGGCCAGCGGCACGCCCGTCTTTCTGCTTATCGTGAGAAGCTTGTAGAACCCGAACAACAAGAGTGTCCAGCCCACAATAAAGACTATCATGGCAATCGTTGTTTCTATTTTGAAGTATGGCGCCAACGCCGTCACAATGTACCCGAGTCCCATAGACGTTGATACCCACAGGCTCTGCATAGTGGGAACGGCAAGAGCCTGCGAGCTCTTTACTGCCTTTCCGTACAGAATTGATAGGTATGCACCAGAGGCAATGACTATTATTATTCCCAAGGTAAGGCATAGGTAAAGACCGCGGTAGTGACCTGTAAACGGCGCTAGGACTAGAGTTATGACCCCCAGTAGCAGCATCACCATCAGCGCAGTTGTGCACTCTTTTTTGAACTTGGCAACATCTTGCTCCATGCCGCTCACCTAGAACCCTGTCTCCTTCTCAACCCATGTGCCAACATCGTACTTCATGCCTGTCTTGTGCATTGGCACTATGAAGAGAAGGTAGAGCACTATGCTGAGTATTAGCGAGTTGAGGGCTGGCGCACCGAAGCTATACTGGGGCAGAGTGGTGAGCCAACCTACCACACCGCTTATAATTAGCGCCAGCATTCCTGGGACATTTATTACCCCGTACTGCGTACCAGGACCGAACTTGTAACGGTCCTCTGGTTTCTTTATGCCCAGCACGTACCTTCTGAATATGTAAAAGTCTGCTATCAAGACTCCACCGACCGGCGGAACGAAGCAGCCGAGTAGCATCCCAAAGTTTATGAAGGGGTCAAGGCTCATGCCCCATAACCCAGCCCATACTCCTGCTATTATTGTTCCGATTATGCCCAGTATCAACACCCATGTCCTTCTCGTGAATTTCGGAAACACATTGACGAATGCCATGGACCCGCTCCACAGGTTGCTGTCATTGGTGGTCCATTGACCTAAAATCGCTAGTAGGAGCGCCCCAGCCCCAAGTCCTATAGCCCCTATTGCCGCTATAACGTTGGGCGCCCCGGTAGCTAGGGTCATCACTCCGCCGATGAAGAGCAGAACCGTCATGAATATTGCTACATGCATGAACCAGGCAACGCTCCCAGACCACTTCTTGACACCGTACCTTGAGACGTCGGAGGTTATGATGCACCCTGCGGCGTAAACGCCTATGACATAAGTTATGCCCGCGCCTATTGGGGCAACATTCTTGCCGAGGGCCCACATGGCATTAATCCCTATACCAGTATGATCCAGTGCCGCAAAGAACCCTATCACACATAGCACGTACCAGAATGGAACGGTTATGTAGCTCAGCACGCCAATCCCTTTGTACCCGATGTAAGCAGTCGTCATCATGAGGACCCCTCCCCATATTGATGCCACGGCGATGCTTGCAAGCCAGTTATCTGGGAATATCAGCCAAGTCGTCAGCCCAAAGAGCCATGTCTCAACCGCAAACCAGAGTATGCCGCACGATATTCCCGCAATGATAAGTCCGCCAATCATGGCCCCTGCCCTCCCAAGGGGATACCTGAGGAGCATGTAGGCGTTCGCCCGTGCGACCCCTCCTGGGTATGCGGTGAGCGCTCCGATTATCCCGAGCACAATGTTCCCAGCTATGGCTACTGTTAGCATGGTTCCCACGTCGTACATCATTGCAAGACCGGAGCCGGCGAATATTGCGGCAACAACTGCCAAAACGCCCATATAAACCATGAAGAGGTTTAAGGTTGACCTCCGTTCCTCTGGCGGTACCTGTAACGTGGAATAATCGCCGTAGAAATCTTTGACCTTCTCGGTCAAGATCTTTCACCTTTTTCGATTTTCTATAATAGGTATTTATTTGCCTTTTGGTAAAACGTACTAAAAATATGAGGAAAAGCAATATTTTTTTGTAATTGTTTTACGATATAATCCTGATAACAGACCGTTTTAGTCCCGCTGGATTTGGGGCTGTTTGGTTTTAAGTCCTTGGGAGGACTTCAGGTCTTGTACTGGTGCCTGGGGAATGTAACGACCTAGCTCACCTCACATCCCTTCAGCACTACCTCCGCGTGGGTGGACGCGGGCGCCGCGAGCATCATTATTGAGACTAAGCTCTTGTGCATCTTTCGTGCCCCGTATATACTGCCCGCGTCTTTTTTTTAAAAGGCTCGAGGGCGCTATAACCAGGTACCAGGTATAAGGAGGGGTCGGCAGTCTTCAGCGCCGCCTCACAGGGTGCACTGACCGTCTTAGGGACCACGACACTCTCGAACGGCAAGGTCTACATAACGCTGAAGAACATCGGCAACACTGATGACACGATAAGCAACGCGACGCCCCCGTACGACAACCGCTGATACGAGAAGGTGCGCAAGGCCTTGGGAATTGAATGGAAATCGAACCAAAATGGGCACAGTCTATAATGCTCTTGGTTACTGGAGCGTGTAGCCCCCGTCTGCGACTATCACCTGACCAGTAATTAGGCTGGACTCCTCAGAAGCCAAAAAGACCACAACAGAAGCGATTTCCTCGGGCTTACCCCACCTTCCGATTGGTATCATCTGCTTTATAGCTTCAAAGGCTTCCTTTCCGACGGACTGTGCGCCCGGGCTCTCAATAGGGCCTGGCGCAATCGCATTCACGCAGATGCCGTCTTTAGCAACCTCCAAA
>CAZQQB010000059.1:4393-5098 GCA_964595415.1 uncultured Nitrososphaerota archaeon
CCTTACTTGCGCAATAGTGGCTCAAATTCATAAACCCTACCACTGTGCCCGCGATAGAGGATATGTTTATGATCCTACCGTACCTTTGTCCCTTCATGTATGGGAGAACCGCCCTAGTGCAGTTGTATGTTCCATTGAGGTTTGTTTCAATCACCCTGTCCCAGTCATCTTCACCCATATCATCGAAGCTCTTAAAGGGATATATCCCCGCGTTGTTGACTAGGATGTCTATTCTTCCGAACTTTTCCAAAACTTGCCTGGCAGCGTCCCGCGCTTCTTCGTACTTTGTCACATCGAGCCTGATGGGCATAGCATCTGCCCCGATCTCATTCGCTGTATCAACCTCTTTCCCCGAGATGTCAGTGACCGCAACCTTTGCACCCTCCCTCGCCAGACCGGCCGCTATTGCCCTCCCTATGCCCTGACCGGCGCCGGTCACGATTGCGACCCTGCCCTTTAATCGCATATCGCCACCATACTATATTGTTGGTTTGTGATGTATTTATATTTAATAGATGTCTCTGGGTTCATGATGCTTGAAAAAGGCACTATAAACAAGGATGTATAGAATTAGTAAACATCGCAAAGGAAATTCTCTCAAGATGAAGCTTTTCCGTCTTGAGTAATTTTCATTGAGAATACTCCAAAAACAGCTTCACCAGAAGCTCTTAAGGTATAGCATTTTCAGTATTTTCAGTATTTTCT
>CAZQQB010000059.1:5108-7147 GCA_964595415.1 uncultured Nitrososphaerota archaeon
CCTTACTTAAGCTGAATTCCAGTTTCCCAATTGAAGTGGAAAATAATAAAAAAAGTGTAAACGAAGTTTTAGAGTTTCTCTAGAACCGTTGCTACGTCTTCTAGACCGACACGCATGAGCTTCTCCTTGGTGGGGATGCCCGTCCTCTTGTCCCATCCCTTGAGTTCGTAGAACTCGTCTAGCATCTTGTTAAGCGTCGCCTCGTCAGTGTGCATGCCCTTCGACGGCCCCTCTGGTATAGGCTCCTCGAGGAACCTCCTCGGTAGGGTGTCATCCTTCCTTCTTATCCCTGTTCTAACGTTGAACGCCCTCTCCAAGTCAAGTATCCTCTCGGCGACATCCACGAGCTCGCTGAGTGTGTAGCCGAAGCCTGTCACCGGGTTGATCATGTCTACCCACTTCTGGGTCAGCGTGAATCCCAGGAGCCTCTCCAGGAAGTGGCAGTTCACCAGTGAGTCGCCGATGGTCGTCATCTGCATGGTTCCGATGACCCAGGCAGCCTTGCCTTCCACAGCCTTCCTGTCCGAGAC
Source organism: uncultured Nitrososphaerota archaeon (assembly GCA_964595415.1). GTDB lineage: Archaea > Thermoproteota > Methanomethylicia > Methanomethylicales > Methanomethylicaceae > CAZQQB01. The sequence goes on from CAZQQB010000059.1 coordinate 5,639, forward strand.
GCCCGCGTACTCGCCTGTCGGCCTTGGGTCGTGGTGGCTACCGCCCCTAGTTGCTGTGGAATACCCGAGCGCCATGCCCCTCAGGGCTCTGGCAGAGTGTCCAGGTATCTCAAGACCCTTTACTTGTATTGCAAACCTCTCGGAGTCCCCCCCGATGATCCTAGCTGCCCTCAATGTGCCCTCCCCCATTATATCCCCGAAACCCATCCTATTTGCCGTCTTCTCGACGAACCCAACCATGGCGTCGTCGTTGCCGAACTTGAACTCCACGCCGTCAGTGATATTCTTTGTAATTAACCCGCGTTGGTAGCACTCCATCATGAATGACACGACTACACCATAAGAGACGGTATCCATACCGTACTCATCGCAGAGGCTGTCCGCCCTTATCACCGCCCCAACATCGCTTATGCCGCACATGGAGCCAAAGGAGTATAGAGTCTCGTACTCAGGTCCCTCGGATAATGCCCCCTTCCACTTGCCGCTCTTGACGCTGAAGATCTTGCTGCAGGCTATCGGGCATGCAGGGCATGCTGTGTCCTTGTCCCAGTAGTTCCTCTTTAATGTCTCTCCGCACAGACCCTCCCAACCCTCGAAGACTTCGGTCTGGTGGTTCCTCGTCCCCATCGCACCGAACATGTTATTTATGCTGGAGACCAGCACCGGAGTGCCGTATGTGGGCAGCCCCGTCGCCAGCGCCGGGACCTTCTTAACTTCCTCGTTGAACCACTTAATCCACTCCTCGAACTTCTCTGGGTCTGCAACCTCATTTGTCCCGGAGCCCCTAACTGCTACCGCCTTGAGGTTCTTGGAACCCATAACCGCGCCGACGCCTCCCCTCCCGGCAGCCCTGTACTCCGTGATCACGCACGCATACCTCACTCTGTTCTCGCCGGCAGGACCTATAGCTGAGACGCAGATCTTCGGATCCCCTATCTCCTCCTTTATCATCTCTTGGGTCTCACTTGTCAGCCTACCCCAGATCTTCTCTGCTGATTTGACCTCCACTTTGTCGTCATCAACGAATATATAGACGGGCTTGTCTGACCTTCCAGTGATGAGGAAGCCGTCGTACCCGGCGTACTTTATCTGGGCACCCATATGCCCGCCGCTTATGCTGTCGAAGAAGCCGTTCGTCAGCGGGGACTTTGTAGCCATGTGGTACTTGCCGGCAGTCGGGGAGTTTATGCCTTGGAATGGGCCGGTCATCATAGAGACGATGTTTGTTGAGTCGAAGGCATCAATTCTCGGGTCAACCATATCGAATATGAACCTAGCCGAGAAGCCATTCCCTCCGAGGTATTTCCTAGCAAACTCGTCCGTTATCTCTATGGTTGAGGTCTTCTTGGTTGTGAGGTTTATCCTCAAAATTCTACGCTTATATCCACTATACTTCATTCCTATCACTTCCTCACATCAGGCAACCACACTAGCGATAAGGCGCCCTTGGGGCATGCCTTAACGCAGCTCGGGTCGCCATTGCATAGGTCGCATATTATCGGGATTTTG
>CAZQQB010000060.1:0-317 GCA_964595415.1 uncultured Nitrososphaerota archaeon
GGTGTCACTGGCATGTTCGATAAAACCGTCAAAGGCATAAAGAATGCGGTGGCAGAGGGATTCTTCGTCAATGTCGCCACGACAGTGACCCAATACAACCTGACCGAAGTCCCTCAGATAATAGAGTTGTGTGAGTCCCTTGGCGTAAAGTGGTTTATGATGTATAACTTCATACCTACAGGGAGGGGGCGCTTCATAATCGACAACGACCTCTCGCCCGACGAGCGTGAAAGGCTACTAAAGTACCTATGGGGGCGCCTTAAATACAGCAAAGTCAGCGTTTTGTCCACGGCTCCTCAATTCGCACGGGTTGCCCT
>CAZQQB010000060.1:327-2298 GCA_964595415.1 uncultured Nitrososphaerota archaeon
CTTCAGACAGAGGGTCTTGGCTGTACGAAAATACCCACACATTTCTTGAACAGCGACCTCCCCGAAAAACTCAGCCTGCTATCGGACTTTATTGGCGGCTGTGGGGCGGGTCGTTTTTACATTGCGATGAATCCCAACGGCGATATAACTCCATGTGTCTACTTCCCTAAGATCGTCGGCAACATCCTCAAGGACGATCCCGAAGAACTCTGGTCAAACCTGAAGGAGTTTATAGACCTTAGGGGGCGCGAGTCGCTTAAGGAGTACTGCGGGATCTGCGAATACAGGTACGTGTGCGGAGGGTGCAGGGCTAGGGCCTATTGCTACTTCGGGGATTACTTCGCGCCAGACCCGGGTTGTGTCCTCAACAAACAGTCCTTTGACTACTATCTAAATAAATATCAATTATCTTATGCCCATAAAAATTTAGAAAACCTCAAAGAAAAAGTTTATTAGATAAATTTATCAACCCTCTCTCGTGAAAAAATAAAAAAAGTTTAAGAGGGTATATGACTTGGTAAAGAAGATAGTTCTCGCCTATTCCGGCGGTCTGGACACGTCTGTTGCCATAAAGTGGCTAAACGAAAAATACAACGCAGAGATCGTGACGCTTACAGTGGATCTGGGGCAGCAAGAGGACTTCAAGAGCATAGAGGAGAAGGCCTACAGAGTTGGCGCAGTTAAGCACTACACCATGGATGCCAAGGAAGAGTTCGCAAAGAATTACATATTTCCCGCAATAAGGGCAAACGCGATGTACGAGGAGAAGTATCCAGTCTCAACCGCCTTGGGCAGACCACTTATTGCCAAAAAACTAGTCGAGGTCGCTCACCGCGAGGGTGCGGATGCCGTTGCACATGGTTGCACCGGGAAAGGAAATGATCAACTAAGGATCGAGATCTCCGCAAAGGCCATGGATCCCTCCCTAACCGTTTTGGCTCCGACCAGGGACTGGGGGATGAGCAGGGATCAAGAGATAGTGTACGCCAACAAGCATGGGATACCTGTATCTAAGGCCGCGAAGAAGTATAGCATCGATCAGAACATTTGGGGGCGGTCTATCGAGAGCGGTCCCTTGGAGAACCCTTGGAACGCCCCAGAGGATGATGTATGGGAGTGGACTACCTCTCCAGAAAAGGCACCAGAAGAACCGACGATACTTGAGATCACCTTCAAGGACGGGGTCCCAGTTAAGATTGATGGAAAAGCACTAGACCCTGTTTCTTTGATCCATCACGTAAACAAAGAAGCCCACAAAGACTTGGAGAAGCTCGTGCTGAACAGGAGGGAGCTCTCCTTTAAGAGACTCGTTGATGATAAATGGACGTTTCTGGTGTACGCGGGGCTTTGGGAGGACCCTCTAAGAGACGCCCTTGAGGCCTTCATAAACAAAACCAATGAGCGTGTGGATGGCAGGGTTCGGATTAAGCTTTACAAGTGTTCCGCCATGGTCATTGGTCGAGAGTCTCCATACTCTGTATACGACTTCAAGACGGCAACCTACGACTCATCATCGACCTTCGACCAGTCGCTGTCAAGGGGTTTTGTCCCACTGTGGGGCCTCCAGACTGTGGTGTCCAGGAAAGTAATCTCGAGAAAGTGAGCACCATTGAAGATAACAAGGGGAGGACGCCTATCGGGCGACCTAGCACCAGAAGTGGCAAACTTTACCTCTTCGTCTCCACATGATATGTACATAGCGGATGAGGTTGTGGAGATAAATTTAGCCCACCTAATCTGCTTGGTGGACGCAGGTATAGTCACTCGGAATGAGGGCAAGGTCCTGGCAAGCGCCCTGAAAGAGATCAGAATCTCGAGCATACCTCCCGATATGGAAGATGTCCACATGGTATTGGAGGGCGAGCTCATCAAGAGGCTAGGCGAGGATCTCGGGGGAAAGATTCACACTGGAAAAAGCAGGAATGACCAGGTTGCGACGGCAATCCGGATGCGCCTAAGGAGATTCATAAT
>CAZQQB010000060.1:2308-4557 GCA_964595415.1 uncultured Nitrososphaerota archaeon
ATAATCGAGATCTGCAAGGTATTGGCTGAACTTCAATCCGCATTGCTCAAAAAGAGCGAACTTCACATCACTTCTGTGATGCCAGGCTTCACACACCTCCAGCATGCACAACCGATCTCCTTGGCACACTATCTCCTTGCATACTTCGACATGTTTGACAGACAATTTGGGCGCCTACTTTCATGCTACAATGGTGTTAACGTCTCCCCAATGGGCGCCGCAGCCCTTGCCGGCAGCGGATATCCGATTGATCGTCTTAAACTTGCCGATTATTTGGGGTTCGACGGCGTTCTGGAGAACACTTTGGATGCGGTCTCAACGAGAGATTTTGCTCTTGAGACTGTTTCATCCTTAGCCATAATGATGGTCGACGTAAGCCGCTTCGCAGAAGAGATAATAATGTGGGCATCGAATGAGTTTGGCTATGTGGATTTGCCTGAGGACCACTCGTCGACCAGCAGCATCATGCCCCAGAAGAAAAACCCCGTTACCGCAGAGATCTTGAGGGCGAAATGCGGCGATGTCTTCGGCGACCTGACCTCCATGGTAATGATTATGAAGTCCCTGCCTCTTGCCTATAATCTGGACATGCAAGAGTTGACCCCTCACCTGTGGCATGCGTGTGAGATCGCTAAAAGGTCTTTGAGCATACTTGCAGACCTCATCGCTAAAATAAAATTTTATGAAGACCGCATGAAATCATCCGTTGTGAAGGGATCATCTGTGGCGACCGAGTTGGCTGATATACTCGTAAGGCAGAAGGGTCTTCCATTTAGGGTCGCACACCGCATAGTCGGCGAAATTACAAAAGAGATCTTTCCGTCGTCCCTATCGGAGGCGACTCCAGAAAAGATCGCAGATCTCATATTCAAAAAGACAGGCAAAAAATTAGATGTCCAGCTGGTCAAGAAGGCAACAGACCCAACCTTCAACATCAATATTAGGTCTGTGATCGGCGGCCCTTCCTCCAAGGAGGTCGAACGCATGATCTCGTCCAGGAAAAAAACCTTGGATGGGAACCAGAAATATATTACCGCCCTCGAGACCAGATTATACGAGAAAAAAGCTTTGCTAGATTCTCTCATCGACTCCCTCTAAGCAGATATTCTACAACCTCCCTTACCCATTTCCCCGTATTTTCATTCTTTGCCACTTCTCTTAAGTAGTCTTCCCAAGCTACTCCCTTCCTCTCTTTCCAAACCTCGAAGTGTTCATTCACTCTTTTGAACGCCTCTGCATGATATCTACAAAATTCTTCGTCAGAAGGTCTACCGCAGACCTTGCAATTGTCTCTTCTTCGATGGGCAACCTTCATTGACACAGAACCTCCACCTCCTCCATCCCTCCCTGACTTCGACAACGGTGCATCCACACTCCTTACAATCATGTTCACTCCTGACCACCTTACCCCTCTGTGGTATTGGACAGGAAAAGTTGCAAATATCCGGATAATTGCTGCACCCAACAAACCTCTTCCCCGTCTTTTTTGAGCGCACGATTCGCATAAACCCACTCTTGCACTTCGGGCATGCCCCTAGCAAATTCTTTCTGAACTGATCCATGACTTGCAGGCCTTCACCAACCTCCTCATATCTCGTTATTATCCTATCGAATACCGGCTTAATGCTATCAACAGCTTTAGCAATCACCTCCCTCCAATCCTTCCTACCAGACTCTATATCCTCCATCTGCTCTTCGAGTGAACTTGTCATGTCCACCGAGATCAGCTCAGGGAAGAACCTCCTCAGTATGCCCACAACCGCAAAACCTAGCTCAGTTACCCTGATCTCCCTGCCCTCGATGTACCCACGTCTGTATAGGTTTTCAATGATCTCTGCCCTTGTCGATTTCGTTCCCAGTCCTTGCCTCTCCATATACGCTATAAGCTTGCTAGCAGTGTACCTCTCAGGCGGAGAAGTGAACCTATCCTCAACATCTACCCTTGCAAGGACTGCCTCATCCTTAACCTGAAATTCTGGGATCTTCCGAGTTTTCCAGTAACTATATGGTCTATAATATTCCGTCCAGCCCGGCTCCAACAGTGCGCTTACTCTGATCCTGAATAGGTCAACTTCATTTACCTCCACAGTAGCCTCTCTCTCTTCCAAAATTGCATCATCACCAAATGTGGCAAAAAACCTCCTGACAATAAGATCGTATAACCTGCTCTCCACCCCGCTTATCCTAGCTGGCAACGTGCCGGTGGGATGTACTGCCGGATGTGCGGGATCGCTAAGCCTTCCCTCCCT
>CAZQQB010000060.1:4567-7106 GCA_964595415.1 uncultured Nitrososphaerota archaeon
CCCTCGGTCTTCGCCTCCCCGCCTTCATGATCCTATTGACCACTTCCCTGTACTCGCTGGTCCGCCCCAACCTCTCAATTATTTTTTCTAGCCCAAGTGACTGCGGCAGCTTCTGACTTGAAGTCCTCGGATACGATATGGCCGCCCCAAGATAGAGCCTCTCTGCCATCCTCTGGGTCATAGACGGCGAGTATCCAAAGACCCTGTATGCCTCCCTCTGTAGATCCCCTAAATTGAAGGGCGGCGGCGGAGGGATCTTCTTTCTCTTGACCACCACATCCTTCACATATCCCCTTTTTCCTTGACAGCGCCTTGAAACCTCCTCCGCATCCTTCCTGTGGAGAAACTCCTTGACCATGTATTCTGCGGGATATCTAGCCCCCTTGATAACAACATCGCTGCTGAGAGACCAGAACGGGTCAGGGATGTGTAGACCAATGGCAACCTCCCTCTTGTATAGAGCATAAAGCGTCGGGCTCTGCACCCTACCTGCGCTGAGTATCTCAAAACCGCCCCCGCTGCTACCAAGCGCGTCCATCAAAGCCCTCGAAGTGTTAACGCCAAATATCCAATCAACCTCGTGTCTAACCCTTCCGGCGTATATCCTCTCAAAGTCTAGGCGATCCATTGCGTTCTTGTAGGCTGCCCTCAATTCATCCCTCGTGAGCGTGGAGAACCTCATCCTTTTAGCTTTATCATCCGCCCCACCACATCCATACTTGAGTATCATGTAACCGATCAGACTGCCCTCAACATCAAAGTCACAGGCACAGACAAAGGATTCCGCCCCTCTTGAGATCTCTGAGATCGCCTCTATCCATCTCCTCTTCATTCGATCCTTTAGGGGCGCCCATTTCAAATCAAAAACCGGAAAACCCCAGCCCTTGCAGTTCTGCTCCACCCCGTATAGATGACCAAGAGCCGGAACCACGACCACCCTATTTCCGTCCACCTCCAACCAAAAGATCGGAAGACATTTGTATCTCTCCCTCCTTACGCTATTTCCCCCGAGCGCATAGGCTATCTTTAATGCAGCACTTGGTTTCTCACAGATTATCAGTTGATATTTCATAGCCGAGGTCAAGCTTTATTAAACATCCCAAAATATTAATCCATGTGCCCTACCTCAAGACCCTCAAAGCAAAAGTGCTCCTGCTCACCATCTCACTCTTCTACGATGTCACCTTTGTCGAGCGGATTTGGACCGACCCGGATCTCTCTCGGGCCTACATTGGACTTGCAGGGCTAATCGTGGCAGGAGCTTCAGGGGTTTTATACTCTGCGGAGTCACTTCTCAGCATTGAGACGTCATCTCTACCCTATTCAACAACAATCGCAATTGGGCTAATAATGTTTCTAATAGGCGGGTTCGGTCGGAGGATCACCCTCGCTTTCGACGTGACCTCTTCTCGAGAAAGTCTCCGGTCCAGGGGGACGATCCTCTGCTTTGTGTCAGAAACCAAGCATTCTTCATCGATTATTGAACTGCTGATTTTTTCGGCCAGCCAGTGGGACGAGCCACGGCTAAGAGATGCCGAGCCGATCCTATTGTTTGCCTACGAGATCTGGCGAGAGTCCCTCATGAAAAAAGGCCTTCACATAATGGGACAGCTGCCTCTCCACAAGGATCTAGCACTAAAAAAATAGTTAGCGATTACGCTCTGATCTGGCACGCCAAAGGCGAAGGTTCCTTCTCTCAGTCCTGAAGAATGTCAGATGACCATTTTTCCCTCATTCCTCGCCAAAGATAATCCACCGCATCTTTACCATATCCAAAAAGGCTAAATTGGTCCTTGCTAAATGAGAGACTAGGTGCCCTTTGGAATTGGAGAACCCAAAAACACCTTTAGTATTCATATGAGGTGGAACATTGACTATTAGAATAATCTGCCATCAGTGTAAATCTGTCCTATATGAGGACAGTGAGCTAGTATCCCCGCGTGAGATCCTAGACAAATACGATTCAAAATGTCCCAAGTGTTCCGCCTTCCTTACTTTCGACCCAACAAAACTGAATATATACGTAAACGAAAGGACACAGCGCGGGATCTTCAAGCTATTCCAAAAAGGGACATAGGTTCTACCTAAATGATTTAAATATCTACCATCAATTACCAATCGGGGTTATTAGTTATGGCCTCTCACATAAAGGTTGATGATAGCGTCATAAACCTTGACCTACTGTATTCCAACACTCATGAGTGGGTTGCGGTAAAGGAGTCCCCTGCCCGCATTGGCATTAGCGACTATGCCCAACGAAATCTACACGACTTGGTATATGTTGAGCTTCCAAAGGTCGGCTCCTCCTTCAAAAAAGGTTCGATCCTCTGCACATTAGAGTCCATAAAAGCCATTGCAGAAGTCTATGCCCCAGTCGACTGCACGGTTGTCGAGATCAACACAACCTTACTTGAAAAACCTGAACTAATAAACAAAGATCCATATGGTGAAGGATGGCTGGTAAAAGTCAAGATTGAGGGCGGAACAGAGTCCTTGATGACTCCTGAGAGCTACGCAAACTTCGTCCGAAAACTCTAGG
>CAZQQB010000061.1:0-3466 GCA_964595415.1 uncultured Nitrososphaerota archaeon
CTTAAAAATACCATAATCCACCAGAACCTTCAAGCCGCCCTGAAATATTTTGTCAACATCTGGATCCCCCGTATCGACCTTAAGTGCGTCGATCCCGGCAAGCTTCTCCCTAGTGGATATAACTAAAACACCATCCCTTCCAACAAGCCTCAGGATCCTCCCACTTATCTGCTGGTTCCCCCTTCCGAATATGAACCCCTGCCTCCCTATTGGCGACACAATTACCCGCGCCCTTTTCCCACTTACCGCCTCTAAAATCTCCCTCTCCCCAACGTCCTTGCCAATCAATTTTTTATTTAGTACTAGGTCAACACCGAGAAGTGTGCCTTCCAGTCCGAGGCTCTCAAGTATTGCCTTCACCGTACTTCCCGGTCCCAGCACATATACAACATCATCCTCCATGTTCTCAACGACCCACCTCGCCAAAGCCCTCATATTTTCCCTCACATCATCCCTGAGGGGGGTTGGTGCCTTCATTCCCTGTATTGATTCGGGCTCGTAAGGCGTCAATAGATATCCATAAAGCCTTGCAGAGAGCCTCCCTGCCCTGAACGCCTCCTCATCAACATCCGCCACCTCAGCCTCCCTTAATGGGATCTCATCCCAGAGGTACTTGATCAGCAACTCAGCGGCCACCCTAGGCGTGACGGCGAACACGCCGCTTTGCATCTTAACCCCCGAGGGCACGCCTAAAACCGGGACCTCTTCGTCAACCGAATCGAGGATGTCCTTTGCCGTCCCGTCCCCACCGCAGAAGACTATTATGTCCAAGCCCTGCTGAAGCATGTACCTTGCAGCAGACTTCGTGTCCTCCCCAGTGGTCTTCCCCCTCCTCCCAGGGATCAACCTGCATCCGATCCCCGTCTTTTTAAAAACCTCCTCTCCCATGGTCTCAGGGCATGTCCAGAAGTCTATCGTGTTAGCCACAGCGCCGAGCGCCCTCAAAAAATCCTCAGCCCTCTTCAAGGAGACTCTTTCCGCCCCTAATTTAATTGCCTTCTCTAGGATATCTTCCCCGTCGGTCCCCTTTAGTCCTACAGCCCCTCCCATGCCCGCTATGGGATTTACTATGAATCCGACCCTCCTCAAACCCGTCTCCCCATATCAATTGATCCGGGGTAAAAACCCATTCCTTCCACCAGACTTATTCATCCCACCGTGATCTCCTAACTTCCTGTCCTGACCCTCCTCTTCAATCCCTATAACGAACCCTTCCCCGTCAATCTCCCACGCTTCTCTAAATGCGACCTTGGGAATCTCTCCTACCCTCACATCCAATCCTTTAGCCCTAACCTCGGTCGAGATCTCCCTCATCTTACTCGATACCAAACCCCTAATCTCTTCAGACGGGACGCCTATCCAGACATTTATGTATGCGTCTACCCTCAAAGCCGCTATCTTTCTCATCTCCTGGACCCTTCTTATGATGTCCCTCATTAGCCCTTGAGCGATTAGATCCTTGTCCTTAGTTGTGTCTATATAGACCGTGCCGAATCTGCATGCTGCACCCTTGTAGTTATCAGGAACACTCTCTTGAACAATTATGTATTCCTTCTTGAGCTCGAATTTCTCCCCATCTACCTCAAAGAATACGGGCCTTCCATCCCTCATACTCCTCAAGACATCCCTACCATTCATGGAACTTATCAGCTCCGACACAATCTTACTCTTCCCCCTGAAGACGGGGCCTATAACTGCTGGGTTTGCCAGAAGCCTGATCTCCTTCATCTTCTCTTCCTCCTCCGGGGATATCACTTCCACCTCTTTAACGTTGGCCTGTTCCAACACAATCCGTCTCAGCCTCGAGACCGCCCTTATCACCCTATCTTCATCCGAGACCAGCCTCAGCCTCATCAGGGGCTGCCTCGTCTTTATCTTGGCAGATTGCCTCGCGCTGTACGAAGCCTCAATTATCTCTTTGATTATCTGCATGTCCTCCTCGAGCTCTTCATCCCGCCATCTCTTCTCAACAACTGGCCATCCGAGCATATGGACACTCAGGGGTGCACCTGAACCCCCTTTAAACATCCCTTGGTATATCTTTTCTGAGACGAAAGGAATTATCGGCGCAATCATCTTCAGATAATTGAACAAGACTTCATATAGCGTTACGTAGGCTGCTATCTTCTCAGGATCCTCGGTCTCCGTCCAAGTCCTCTTCCTAATAAGCTTGATGTACCACCTGCTCAGCTCCTCCTTCATGAAGTACTCCAGCTCCCTCACAGCCTCAAAGACGCGCAGCCCGCTCATGGCGTCTGTGACGACCCCAATGAGTCGCTCCAGCCTTGAGAGTACCCATCTGTCCTCCTCCTTAAGCATTCCAGATGCCTCGCTGAGCGTGTGCCTGTCCGGGGAAAACTTGTCCAGACTCATATACAAACTTGCGAAGTAGTATGTGCTCCATAGGATCCCAATGAACCTCGAGGTCTCCTCCACGGTCTTCCATGTAAATTTTAGGTCCTCCCATGTGGTGCATCCAAGCTCATACCACCTCAGCGTGTCCCTGCTGTATTTCTCGATGACCTCCTCCGGATACACAACATTTCCCAGCGACTTGTGCATGGCTCTGCCGTCCTGATCAATTGTAAATCCGTGCATCAGGACTCTTCTATATGGCGCCGAGTCGAATGCAATAATCCCGCAAACCATCAAGGTGTAGAACCATCCCCTCGTCTGATCGTGCCCCTCGAGTATCATGTCCACCGGCCACCATCTACCCCACTCCTCCACATTTGAGGGATAATGGAGGGATGCGAAAGAGGCTGAACCAGAATCCATCCAGACATCCGCAACATCGCTCACCCGCTCCATTTCATGCCCACATTTGCATTTTATCTTGACATAATCTACCCACGGTCTGTGCAGGTCGATCTCTCCGATAATTTGCGTTGCCCTACTCCTTAACTCAGACAGCGAGCCTATCACATCATGATTGCCACACTTCCAACATACCCATATTGGCAGAGGAACCCCCCAATACCGCTGCCTTGATATGACCCAGTCTTTTGCATTCTTTATCCAATTCCCAAACCTAGACTTCCCTGCCCACTCAGGCACCCATTCGACCTTCTCATTCTCTTCCAGCATCCTCTCCTTTATCTCGGTCACTTTTATGAACCATTGGGTTGCCAGCCTCAGTATTAAGGGAGTCTTACACCTCCAGCAGTGGGGATACCTGTGTCTCGTAGTCTCCACCTTAAGCAAAAGACCTTTCTTCCTAAGGTCTTCGATGATCTCCTTGTTGGATTCCCTAACATCCCTCCCTGCATACTTCCCCCCATCCTCAGTAAACTTGCCTCTCTCATCCACTGGACAGAAATCTGGTAGACCATAGATCTCGCCAACCTCATGGTCCTCCTCACCATGCCCTGGTGCTGTGTGGACGCAGCCCGTCCCCTCCTCGAGGGTGACATAGAGATCGCTCAGTACCACAAAGTGGGCCGGTGTCAGATCCTTCTGCTTGGGC
>CAZQQB010000061.1:3476-6199 GCA_964595415.1 uncultured Nitrososphaerota archaeon
TGCTTGGGCACCTCCTCTAGGAGTGGGGGGACATATCTCAGCCCGCTGAGCTCACTGCCAGGAACCCTCTCAACGATCTCGTACTTCTCATCCTCAAATACGGTTCTCACCCTATCTTCGGCGACGATGTAAATCTCTCCTCCAACCTTAACTCTTGCATACATGAAGTCCGGGTTGACCATCACCGCAACGTTGGCAGGTAGGGTCCAGGGGGTAGTGGTCCATATTACAATATACTCGTCCTCTTTGCCCTCGAGACTGAACTTCACATATATGGAGTCCTCTTCTACTTCTCGATACTCATCGGTCGCCTCGTATCCTGCGAGTACAGTCTCGCACCTTGGGCACCAGTGTACTATCTTGTTCCCCTTCTCGAGCAACCCCTTCTCATGGGCTTTCTTGATCAACCACCACACCGACTCGATGTAGCTGTTATCCAGAGTCTGGTAGGGGTTCTCCCAGTCCATCCAAACCCCAAGGTTCTGGAACTGGGATGTCGCCACCTTCAGGTTCTCAAGAGCAAAGCTCTTGCAGGCATTCACGAAATTCTCTATCCCCAAAGCCTCTATTTCTTTCTTAGTCTTGATGCCGAGCTTCTTTTCCACCATTACCTCGATGGGTAGACCATGCATGTCAAATCCAGGCTGGTCCCTTACCATGTACCCCCTCATCTTGAAATATCTTATGTAGGCGTCTTTCAGGGACTTATTCCATGCAGTACCTACATGAATTGGGTTGGTGACATATGGTGGACCGTCGAGAAAGTAGTACTTCTCATTGCCCTTTAGCCTCGTACTCTCGGGCACATTCTCCTTTTCCCAAAACTCGAAGATCTCCTTCTCGAAAGCCTTTGCATCATAGTCTTTCGGGATTTCGCCGATCATAGTCATGCTGTTATCACCAACACCTTTACTTAGACTGAATATTAAAGTTTCATAACTAAACCATAGGGTTTAAATGTTTCCCTTCACAAAGAATTTTGTTCTGCAGAGGTCCTATTATGCAGTTACGTTTACCTTCTCGTCCACATGTCACAAAGACCGATGTCCTCGTCTATTCCTCACTCCTATCCATAATCGCCCTCTCCGTCGCCATCCGCTTACTCCCGATCCAATGGGGCATATACTTGGACGAGTTTGACCCCTACATCCAGTACAAAGGGGCAAAGTACTTGGTTGAGAACGGATTTTCTGCCTGGTTCTCTTGGTTCGATCCAACAAGGTGGGCCCCTTGGGGTACTGATGTTCCGTCCCAAGCACAAATGGGGGTGCCCTTCACGGGCGCCGCTTTTTATCTTCTGCTAACCTACATGGGTTTCAATGTCTCACTTTATGAAGCCATGGTCTTCTTCCCCGTATTCTCTGGGGCGGTTCTCACCTTACTAGTATTCCTCTTGGGGAAAGAGCTAGTCGGTCGAGGGATCGGGCTTCTGGCTGCTCTGATATTTGCGATTGACCCCACTTCCATACAGAGGACGGGCCTAGGTTTCTTTGACACAGAGGCGACCGGATTATTGGGCATGTTCATATCTTTGTTGTTCTTTATGAAGGCACTGAAAGGCAAAACAATACCATATTCAATAATATCTGGTCTTGCCCTTGCATACATGGCCCTATGTTGGGGAGCATATCTCTACCCACTCAACCTACTCGCCCTATACGCCATTATAATGGTGCTTACTGGAAGATGGAGCAAACAGCTATCCATAGCCATAACCATCGTCTCCTCCATTACGATGTTTGCCATGGCATTGGCACCCAACATCGGTGTCGATGAGTCAATATCGCCCTATACCATTGTTCCGATGACAGCCTTCATAACATGCCTCGTGATGTCTGCAACCTCCTTCATTCAGGATAAAGACCGACGGAGAAAGGTTTCAATCGGTGCCGTGGTTGGCATTCTGCTCGTTGCAGGAGCAATTACACTCAGCGGAGCGCTTGGTCCGATCTCTGGCAAGTTCTTATTCTTCGTGAACCCGTTCTCACGCGCAGGATCGCCCATAGTCGGGACGGTCGGCGAGCAGTTCCCTGCGACTTGGTCAAGCTTCTTCACCAACTACCACATCATGATCTTACTGGCTCCAGTAGGCGCCTATTTCGCCCTGAGACGCATGAAGTACAAAGATATTTTCATAGTACTGTTTTCCCTCATGGCGACCTACGGTGCAGCCTCCTACATCAGGCTATTGATAGTCGTCGCCCCAGCACTCGCAATGCTAAGCGGCGTTGCCCTCACCAATCTCTTCAGCAATGTCTCCTTGACCAAGAAAGCCGATACTGACAAGAAGGCCCGCGCTCGCCAGTTGAGCAGAGCCTACGTCATTGTGGTGATTGCATTAATCGTGGCTGGCATGACTCCTCTAGTCTACTCCAACCTAAGGTCCGCTAATAGGCCTGCCATGATAGTGTCCGCATCAACAGGATATGCCGCCGAGATTGACGACTGGTTGGAAGCCCTCAACTGGATGCGCGAGAACATGCCCCCAGATAGTATCGTCGGATGCTGGTGGGACTACGGCTACTGGATAAACGTCGTCGCCAACAAATCTGTCATCGCCGACAACTCCACAACAAACGGCACCCAGATAAAACTGATAGCTGAGGCCTTTCTGAACAATGAGACATACGCGCTGGACATTTTCAAAAAGATGAGGGTGGAGTACGTCGTCGTTTACGAGCCCTGGATCTTTGTCTCGAGCGACCCCCTCATAGGTTCCCACC
>CAZQQB010000061.1:6209-7074 GCA_964595415.1 uncultured Nitrososphaerota archaeon
TGATAGGTGATTTTGAAAAGTCAACAGCCATGATGGCAATCGCCGGCTACAACACCTCAGATTACATAAAGGGCGTCGTCCTAAATACGGGCACTTCGATGATAAGCTACCCGCTCCCTGCCGGACCTAAAGCCTCAAACACACTCCTCTACCAGCTCCTCTTCTATCCCTTTGTAGAAGGATACCGCTCCCTGCTTGGATTAAACATAACGGTCCCTGAGCACTTTGAACTGGTGTACCACTCCAACAACCTGTGGGTCTTGATCTACAAGATCAACTACCCCGCCGCATAGCCGCCTAGAAATGCTCCACAATGATTCTTCATGTACTTTGAGTATTTCCTAATGTTTCATTATCTTTCGAGCAAGAGTTACCGCGTCTCTAAAGAAGTCACATATTGATGCTGGCCTATAAAGGCATAACCGAATAAAAAGAAGCTAATCCAGACTTAAAATTAAACCGTAATTAGGATTTCAAAAGATCATTTCTCTTCGCGGGAGGACATGGTCAGCGCAAGCCTGTATCTACTGTATTTGTCTTCGGGAGAGAATTTTGCCGGGTGTGGGTTCTTTGGCGCTCCGCCACAGTGTGGGCATTTGTCCTCTCTAAGGGTGTACTCTCCACAGCGACTGCACTTCCTAATCATCCCCTTCATTGCATTCACCTACTGAATGTTCCAGATCCTCCTGCCTCAACGACTTTTTCAATGATCTTCTCGGCGGTGTCCCTCAATATATCCTCAGCAGACCGATAGTCCTTTGCCGTAACCTCTATTCTGTATCGCGGTGCCCCCAGATACGTTATCTCCAATTTCCCACCCTTGCTCCGTGCGCCCTCCCCCCCTTCCGATAGTGCCCTCTTTATG
>CAZQQB010000062.1:0-6628 GCA_964595415.1 uncultured Nitrososphaerota archaeon
ACTTCGGCAGGCTCGGTCTGGGGGCGGTCTTCGGGTCGAAAAGGCTGAAGGCGATCGTGATCTCGGGGAGGAGCAGCCTAACCCTGAGGGACGCGAGGGGCTACAGGGCAGCATATGACGAACTTTATAGGAGCTTTACGAAGACCGCACTGATGAAGAAGTACCACGAGATCGGGACTCCAATGAACGTGATACCGCTGAACGTGGCGAGGTCCCTCCCCTCAAGGAACCTGCAGAGGGCAACTTTCGAAGGGACTGATGCGCTCTCAGGGGAGGCCATGTCCGAGAAATTCTTGGGGAGGAGGGCGGCCTGCGCGCATTGTCCGGTGAGCTGCATTCACATCGCGGCACTTAGGGTTCCGTACGAGGCCAAGCCGTACTTCTACAAGACGAAGATGATCTCTTATGATTATGAGCCCATATATGCACTGGGTTCGATGCTGGACGTAAGGAGCCCAGAAGGCTTTCTCCAGTTGATGGACAGGGTCGAGGAGCTCGGACTGGACGCAATTAGCACAGGGGTTGTGCTTGCATGGGCGACTGAGTGTATGGAGAGAGAGCTGGTTGAACCTAAGGACACGGGAGGGGTGATGCTGAAGTGGGGCGACTACAGGGCATACATCGAGGCTGTGGATAGGATCGCAACCATGGACGGGGAGTTCTACGAGGCTATGGCGAAGGGTGTGGACCACGCCTCATCGATTTACGGGGGCAAGGAGTTTGCGCTCGCTTTCGGCGGCAACGAGATGCCAGGGTACCACTGTGGACTGGCAACGCATGTCGGCTTTATGGTGGGAGCGAGGCACAGTCACCTTGACAACGCTGGCTATGCCATTGACCAAAAGATGACTGCGGAGGGTAAGAAAGTCCCGCCGACCGAGGTCGCAAAGATGATCTTCGAGGAGGAGAGCTGGCGCCAAGTACTCTCCAGTCTTGCAGTCTGCTTCTTTGCCAGAGGTGTCTACACGCCCGATGTTGTGAGCAGATGCCTCGCAGTCATGGGCATCGACATCAGCCCCTCTGGGTTGAAGGAGAAGGGGGAGATGATCCTGAGGGAGAAGTACGAGTTCAAGTTCAGGGAGGGGTTCTCATTCGAAGGGCTCAGAGTTCCGAAGAGAGTGATCGAGATACCCACGCCGCAAGGGAATTTGACTGAGGGGGATGTCTGGGAGGCGGTAAAGGCCTTTGAAGGGCTCTTGAAAGGCTCGGAGCAGGGGCATGGTTCAAGATAGTTTGAAATAGATGTTTCTGCATTTTGTTCAGAGATGGTAAGAGTTGAAGGATATAGTATTCTTCTTTGAGATGCATCAACCCAGGAGGCTGAGGAGGCATTTTGGTAGGGTCCTCCCGTATGGTGGAGGGGTTGAAGATATTTACTTTGATGATGGATTGAACAGGGAGATATTGGAGAGAATTTCCAGGCATTGCTACCTGCCAGGACTAGAAAAGATTTTGGAGGGTGCCGAAGAGAATGGTTTCAAGTGCGCCCTAGGGATCTCGGGGACTTTTCTTGAGCAGTGCAGCTGGTGGGAGCCGAAGGTGATAGAGATTATCAAGGAGCTTGTGGACATCGGGACATGTGAGCTTGTTGCGGAGACATATTACCACTCACTGGCCTCTGCCATAAACTTTGATGAGTTTAGGGAACAGGTCGGTGCCCACAGGAAGGTGGTTAAGGAGCTTTTTGGCGTGGAACCGACGACGGCCGAGAATACTGAGTTCATCTACAATGATGACATTGCAAAGGCGCTGGAGGGTATGGGGTTCAGGGTCGTATTGACTGAAGGTACAGAGAGGGCCCTAGGATGGAGGTCGCCAAACTATGTTTACAAAGCGAGCGGATCCGATGTCCGCCTGTTGATGAGAAATTACAGGCTGTCGGACGACATAGGCTTCAGGTTCACGTCTAGAGATTGGGATGGATGGCCGCTAACCGCGGAGAAGTATGTGGATTGGCTCTCGAAGACCCCAGGAGATCTGATACTCATAGCAATGGACTTTGAGACGCTGGGAGAACATCACTGGCCAGACAGCGGGATTCACGACTTTATCAGAGCGGTGCCAAGGATGATAAAGAATAACAGTGATCTTAGGTTTTCTACGCCGTCTGAGGCGGCTTCTAGGCTGGAGGCTGTAGGAGAAGTGGACGTTCAGGATACTATATCTTGGGCGGACCTGGAAAGGGACCTTTCCGCGTGGCTGGGAAACGAGTTGCAGAGGCACTGCTTCGAGGTAGTCAAGTACCTTGAGCCAATGGCTAAGAGTGTGGGAGGAAAGTTCCTCAGGACATGGAGGTACTTCACCACAAGCGACTATTACCATTACATGAGCACGAAAAGCGGAGGTGCAGGAGCAGTACACTCCTATTTCAGCCACTTCAATAGCCCCCTCGAGGCATTCTTAGGTTTTACGTGGATCTTGGCCGATTTTAGATATAGGCTATACGAGGCGATGGGGGACAAGGCGGTTTATTACAGGATGCTGTATGGTGACCTGCCAGAGAGTCACGCATTCCACTTCTACTCAGGCTTCGCCAAGCCACTTGGTGTTAAAGCAAAGAACCTTAAGGAGCTTCGCGAGACCATTGAGAAGATAGACGAGGGCTCGCTGAGATTCCACATCGCGAGGGGCGACCTGAGCAGGTGGGTAGAGGAGGTCTTAGGGTGCAAGGGTCTTGCGCAGGAGCTTTTGAAGTTGAGGAAGCTGCCAGAAGGGTGGAAGGAAGACGTTATAAAGGCTGTCGAGGATGCAATGAAGGATGCAAAGGTGCGCCTCTTCGGAGGGGAGGGTTACGAAGCAGGAAAAGTTTAGAGAGTATGCAAAGATTCTCGATCCAAGGAAGGGGTTTGCCGAAGTCTCGCAGGAGATTGAGGTGAGGGTTGACCCCCTCACAGGCAGCATCTCGAGGATAAACTTGGCAAGGGAGTTAAGACCAAAACAGGAGATCAGAGGAATCGACGCTCCTGTGCCGCAAGATTGCCCCTTCTGCCCAAACAATATAGAGAGGCAGACGCCAAAGTTCCCCGAGGATTATGTAAGGGGCGGTAGGGTAAGGAGGGGAGGGGCAACGATCTTCCCTAATCTGTACCCACTATCGGACCTCCATGGGGTGTGCGTCTTTACAGAGGCCCACAAGTTAGACCTTGATAAGATCTCGAAGGACGAGGTGAGGGATGGGCTTGAGTGCTCGATAAGATTCTTTGAGATGGGCAGGGATAGAGTGGCGCCTTTCCATTTCTTAGGATGGAATCACCTGCCGAACGCTGGTGCGTCGATACCGCATCCGCACTTCCAGCTGATAGCATCAAGAGATGGTTTGAGAGGCGAGAGGGAAGCATTCAATGCCTCGGAAAGATACTGGAGGAGGGAGGGGAGGAGCTTCTGGTCGGACCTGATTGGGGAGAAGGGCTCAGAAAGGTACATTGGGGAGAGCAAGGGCATCATGTGGGTCGCGCCATGGGCACCAATGGGCGCATATGAGATTGTAGGGTTCAGCACTCGGGGGGAGGGATCCTTGATGGAGCTTGATGATGACGGTATAGAGGGGATATCGGATGGAATCGTGAGGGTACTGAGGGGGCTATGGAGCCTTGGAGTCAGGGCTGTGAATATGGCAATTTTCTCATCCCCGGAGAGGAGGGAGTGGTTCAGCATGAATGTGAGGATGATGGCAAGGCCGAGCGGCGCCATCACAGACAAGGCGTTTTTGGAGATCTACGGGTCTGAGGTCGGGCTAACAGCATCGCCAGAGGCTTACGCCAAGATCTTGAGAGCGTTTTTTTAATTTGTAATCGAGTTGGAACTGCATAGAGTGTGGAATCCAAGGTCTATATCCGCATCCGTATTCTTATTCTTCCGTTTTTGCCTGAAATCATCGACCCTTTAATCATGAGCTAAATGTGGCAGCAACTAGCCCTATTTTGAAAAACCGTAGCTTATTGCCAAGTCTTCCGTAAAGACCGAAATAATCGAGCCCAGCAAGGGGGCGTCCTCTCGGAGAGGCGATGGTACAATTTTAGGGGGTGAGTTAAAGGAGAGGCGTTCGACATAGGTCTGGAGCGGTGAGACCACAAAGTCTATGTTCTTTATGGCAACGCCGCCGCCCAAGGAAATTAAACTTGGATCGTAGAGGTTGACCAGGTTTGCAATGCCAATCCCGTTGAGCCTCGTGGCCTCCTTAACCACAAAAAGCGCGAAACTGTCGCCCATGCGAGCATGCTCAAAGACTTCCCTTGCCTCGATCTTCCTGTGTAGGACTTTATCCAATAACGGGGTGTGCCCCACGAAGCTCTGAGCCAAGAGGCTGGAGAGCCGGGGTAAACCGCTACCAGACGTATAAGCCTCCCAATGACCTCGCCCGCCGCAGTCACACTCGATAGCGCCGCCCGCATCAATGATCATGTGACCAATCTCATGGGCATTCCCCTCCTTTCCTATAAGCAGATGACTGTCAACGACAGTCCCTCCTCCAATGCCAGTGCCTATGCCCACGTAGACGACATTGTCGTAACCTCTGCCAGCGCCAAGTCTCCATTCTGCAAGGGCTGCCGCAACCCCGTCATTCAGAAGAGTGATGGTTTTTTTGAACTTGTCCTGCAGTAAAGAGAAAGAAAGACACCTTATGGATGTGTGCGGGGAGTAGAGAATAGTAGAAGTCTTTATGTTGAGTTTGCCGGCTGCAGCTATGCCTATACCTGAGACCTCGTGGAGATCCCCACCTGCAACCCTTAGTATTAGAGATTCGAGTTGGTTCAGTATGGACTCGTTGTCAGCAGGAGCATCGACGGGAACGGTCTCCCTCCTCATGATAGTACCGTCCTCTGCCCCTAGCGCTGCTCTCAGCCAAGTCCCGCCCATGTCAATTCCAACTGCGTAAGGCATGAGATCACACCCTTGGCTTCCAAGATCCCTTTTGATACTCCATCTGTACACCCTCGTACAGCTTGATGGTCGCATCTGCAGCCTTGCCCCAAGTGAAATCGTTCAGGATGCTGTGGGCGTTCTCGGTCATTCTCCCGAGAAGCGCACGGTCGTCTATTAACTTATTTATGGCGTCTGCCAAAGCGCTTGAGGATCCTGGATGAAACTTAAAGCCATTATAGCCGTGTTGGACGAGTTCGTCAAGCCCTCCTACCGCCGATACTATTACTGGGACCCCGACGCCCATGGCTTCAAGGGCTACTATGCCGAAGGGCTCGTAGAGGCTGGGGAAGACTGCCACAGAAGCCAGCTTGTAGAGGGCGTGGAGGACATCATCTGGAACATGACCCAAGAAGTAGACCTTATCTGAGACGCCTAGCCTCTTACTCAAGTCAATCAGGTAGGGCTTCATGGAACCGTCTCCCACAAACACAAACTTCAGGTCGTTTCTCTTGAGTTTGCTTGCTGCCTCAATGAGTAAATGCGGACCCTTCTCGTATACTAGTCGTCCCACATGGAGGACTATCTTCTCGTCGTCTCTGGCATAGTCCCTCCGGTTTATCGCGGCGGGTGGGGCGAGGGAGTTTGGCTCGTATCCGTTATGTATCTGGACTATCTTGTCGGTGGGACATCCCAAGAATCTGGAGACTTCGCTTGTCATGTACCTGCTGCAACAGATCACTCGCCATGCTTCGTATGAGAGGAGCCACTCCATCTCGTGGATGTGAAGCTCGTGTTCGTTTTTCAAGTTCCCGCCCCTTCTGCCCAGCTCGGTAGAATGTACAGTAGCCACAAGTGGTTTTCTCATTAGGTGCTTGAGTGTTATCCCAGATATGGCGGTAAGCCAGTCATGGACGTGAATAACATCGAAATCCTTCAATTTTATTGCCTGATCCGCTATGAACAGGTTCAATCCGTGGACCCAAGACGTAAAGTCGGAATATCTCAAGCAATACGGATTAACCCGCAAGATCCTTACGCCACCGGCTTCCTCCTCAGAGGGGGACGAGCCATCTGTGAAGGTCAAAACGCTCACACTGATTCCCTTTGACGAAAGAGCCTTGGAGAGGTGAAAGACGTGCCTGCCTAGCCCGCCGACGATGTGTGGAGGGTACTCCCAGCTCAGCATCAGAACCTTCAACTTGTGACCCCCTTGTAGAGCTCCAGAATGTCTCTATGATCCCTCCCGAGGCAGATCTTATCAGATTCTATTTGGTAGTCGTTAACCAGATGATCATGCATGCGGTCTTCCTTGACTATGAGGCGGTCCGCTCTTTGGAAGCAGAACCTCTCTATATCGAATATTCCCAGACCCAAGAGTGTTCTCAAGGAATTGGATCTAGTAAGTTCGGTTGTGTAAACAGATATCAAGAATGGGCATTTTACATAGGATGAGACATGGAGGGAGGCCAAAGAACTGATCCAGTCATGGGAATGTACTAATGATACTCCCTTATAATCATGTATAACATTGGCAGCCCCCCTGACTAGGTCCATATTCAAGGCGTGTGCGTACGCCAAGATGTGGGGAAAGGTGCGGAGAGAGGACCCCACCTTGTAGATCCTGAAGTCTCCTGTCTTAAATGTGCCATCGGTGTCTCCCTTTACCACCAACGCGATAGGGTGGTGGGAGGCCAGTTTAGGGATGATCTCTGAGAGCTCTTTGGATAACGAACCCACAACAAAGGGAGGATACTCCCAAGTGATA
>CAZQQB010000062.1:6638-6976 GCA_964595415.1 uncultured Nitrososphaerota archaeon
TGAAGGATTGGCTTCATCATCAGCTCCTCAAGTATAAACACTTCTTACGACGGAGATGCCAAGACTACTGAGGTAGTATGCGCCGTCCCTTTCGACTATATAACCATGCGATAGGAGCTCCTTGACGGCCTGTTGCAACTCGTCTGTGTGGAGGTCGCAAAACGATCTCAGATCGTCTAAACGTTTAGCAGAGTCTGTGTTGACAGCGGAGATGCTATGCATGGTTAGTAGAAGGCGCATAGATGGTGTAAGTTCGTAAATGTCGCGCAAAATCATCCCCAATGATTATTTACTGCCTCAAGAAATAACTCTTTCTAATGTGCTAGAGGAGGTTTTGA
>CAZQQB010000063.1:0-629 GCA_964595415.1 uncultured Nitrososphaerota archaeon
AAGGGCATAATACTACACGAGGATGGGGCTGGTAGTAAACCCATAGTGTCTTACCTATTTTACAAGGAGACTGGCGATCCGAACCATTTCCGCGGTCTAGCGAGGGACGTCATAGCTATGAATGTCGATGATGTGATATGCGTTGGCGCCATCTCCTTAGCAATCTCGGACTACATAGCGCTGAACCCATTTGTAATGAAAAAGGAAGAACTTTTGGGCGCCCTCGCTGATGGTTTCTCAGAGGTGCTGCATGAGCTTCGCCGCATCAGCTTAGAACTATGCTTCTGCGGTGGCGAGACCGCGGAGTTGCCTGACATAATCCGAACATTTGACATATCCTGCACCGTTTATGCAGAGGTACCGCTCAAATCCGTGATAACAGGATCTCAGGTCTCCCCCGGAGACATTATTGTGGGAATCAGGAGCGGCGGAAGATCATTATTGGAGGATCGTGAGAACAGCGGGCTGATGTGCAACGGAATAACGCTCGCCAGACATGTTCTGCTCAGTAGCGAGTATCCTAAGAAGTACCCCGAGATAGCGTGCCCCGAGGTCAAGGGTTACAGCGGGCGCTTCAAACTCGAGACTTATTTAGATGATCTGGGCATGACCGTCGGCGAGGCTCTGAT
>CAZQQB010000063.1:639-2302 GCA_964595415.1 uncultured Nitrososphaerota archaeon
CCCACCAGAATTTACATGCCCTTGATATTGGAGATCATGAGAATGGCTGAGGTGAAAGCATTGATACACAATACGGGCGGCGGGCTTACCAAGTGCCTCAGAGTGGGCAAAGGGATTATGTACATAAAGGACAGACTGCCCGAGCCAGATCCAATATTTGTGCTGATACAAAAGGAGGGCAGGATCAGCTGGAGGGAGATGTACCGTGTATTCAACATGGGAGTTGGAATGGAATTGGTTGTAGATAAGGCGAACCTAGACGCCGTCCTTGAGATCTGCGAGAAGTTCAGAGTAGGGGCACAGCCTATAGGAAAATGCAAGCGATCCTCCGGAGGAAACTCCTTGGCGATAAAGTCAAAATGGGGCGAGTTCGTTTACACTTAACACATATAAAATTTTTAGCGTCCACAACATCGAAAGACAGCGCAGAAACACACTGAGAATATTTCTGCGTCGAGTCAATTTTTCAGCTAATTGAATATGCAAACCCAGAAAAGGTAAACTTTCGTCCGCAGAAGAAAGCTGCAAACCTCGATTAAATGTTTAATCCTTTCAAGGCTGGCCTTACTCACTTATTCCGCATAATCTCCCTTTTTCCGAAGTGGAGGTTCTTTGAAAGCCTGCATGACAAAGCGGACATAAAAGCCCCCCTTATAATGTGCAAGGATTCTGGTGAACCCCTGCTGATCTAATGGTGACCGCTGCCTTAGGACTTAGAAAGCAAGTGCTGGAAGTGTACAAGGGATGCCACCAAGATGATACTGCGCATCTAGGGATAAATGAATGCCCGAAAGGTCTTTACTTGGAGAGGGGCGGTCGAACGTATGTTGTGATCTATTTTGCGTACATTCCTGCATCTCTTTAGCCGAATGGCGCTTTCATAATCTCGTGGAAAAATCGCGAAGAGGGCATCCTGAAAGACTCCGCACCGTGGATAACGTTTTTAAAGTTCTCAGATTATAAATCTCTGGTGATTCCTTGTCGATACCTGATATTCTCGACAGCATCCCTGAGTCGGGCATAAGACGGCTCTTTGAGCTTGCCAGCAAACATAAGGACGTAATCTCCCTTGGCATAGGCGAGCCCGACTTCGACACGCCCCAGCACATCAAGGATTACGCCATAGATGCACTCAATAAGGGCATGACGCACTACACCCCGAACAATGGTATGAGGATCTTAAGAGAAGCAATATCTGAAAAGCTCAAACGGGAGAACGGCATAGAGGCGGACCCCGACAGAAACATCATAGTCACTGAGGGAGGAAACCAGGCTTTTCTGCTGATCCTATCCACATTCATTAGACTAGGCGATGAGGTGATAGTCCCTTCACCTTTCTTCGTGACCCACGCCGCTGCAGTCAGACTCTCGGGCGGAGTCCTCGTAGAAGTAAAGACCAGCATGGAGAACGGTTTCAGGGTGGTCCCAGAAGACCTGAGGAGAGCCATCACCAGAAAAACGCGCTGCATTATCATCAACACTCCAAATAATCCGACGGGCGCGGTCTTGTCAAGAAAGGAACTTGAGGAGATAGCCGACATCGCCATGGAACACAACATAAAGATCATAAGCGACGAGGTATACGAAAAACTCGTCTATGATGGAACAGAACATGTGAGCATAGCCTCTCTGAACGGCATGTTTGATATGACCATAACAGTTA
>CAZQQB010000063.1:2391-2826 GCA_964595415.1 uncultured Nitrososphaerota archaeon
GCCATGACAGGATGGCGGCTTGGTTATGCGGTGGCAGATCCTGGGACGGTCGCAAAGATGACTAAATTTCAGATGTACCTTGCCGCGTGCCCAGTGTCTTTTGCACAATACGCCGCAGCGAAAGCCCTACGAGACCCGAGGAGCAATGCCGAAACAGAGTCAATGAGGCAAGAATACCAGAAGCGGAGGAACTACCTCTACAAACGCCTCTCGGAGATCAATGGTCTTGGTATAAGTAGGCCGATGGGCGCATTCTATATGTTCCCTAGGATTGATGCCGCTGACGACAAAACCTTTGCAGAGAGGCTACTAACAGAGGGAAGGGTGGTGGTTGTTCCTGGCTCAGCTTTCGGGACATACGGCAAAGGGCATGTGCGGCTCTGTTATGCCACTTCGCTCAACAATATAGAAGAGGCATCAAACAGGATAGAGCGT
>CAZQQB010000063.1:2836-6638 GCA_964595415.1 uncultured Nitrososphaerota archaeon
CTACTTCTCTTTACTTACTCTGGTGTAGTTCATGCAACTTGTCTTACCCTTCAGGACAATCCAACTAAATGGCATTTTTACACTAGTATGCCTTGAGCTTACTCCATATGTACTATGCTAGACCCGAGATCATGAACCCATAGTGCCATTCCAGCCCAAGTCCTGGCAGCGGAAATCCAAAAGTATAATAGAGCTTGCCTTGGATTATGGTAGCGATGTACTGCCCTATCATTCCTATTGCAAATGATCCGACGCCTGTCAAGAAGATGCCGTTCTTGTAAATGCTTTTGCTGCCGTTGTTGTAAAGCTCCTCCACCATGATTCTCCTCCTCCTGATCAACCAGTAATCGACGATCATCACCCCAGCTACAGGACCCAAGAACATACCATAGTACCACGTGATGTTGAGCAGCTGGTATGCCATTCCCAAAGAGTCCTTGATGTATCATGGCGCAATGAAGAAGGAGAGCAAAGTCACCATAATCAAGAGCTTCTTGAAGGAAGACCGTCCGGACACTTCCCATGCAGAAAACCAGGAAGGCCCATACACGCAAAGGTTCAGACACATAGAATAGCACAACAGCAAAGTAAAACATCAAACACCCTTTTTTATTTTGTAGTCTATCTAGCTAAAATTGGGCTTTCAAATGGATACAATTTATTTCGGTTTCATTGCAAGCTCGATGGCTGGTTTAGCCACAGGAGTGGGAGCACCTCCAATACTTTTTAAAAAGAAATTCTCCGACGACACACTTGACGCCATGCTTGGTTTTGCAGCTGGGGTTATGCTTGCAACAACAGTTTTTAGCCTCCTAGTCCCTGCAGTCGAGTTGTGTAGCCCATGGATAGCCATGGCCAGCCTCATAATAGGCGCAGTATTGGTGCACTTCATTGATCAGCTTGTACCGCATTTTCATCCAGTTGCTGGACCGGAAGGGCCCCCACAGGCAACAGACTTTCGTACACGGTTATTGCCATCTGGCGTATCGTTGAGGGAAAGATTGTAGAAGGATGGGTAGTTTATGACCGACTGGATTTCCCTCAAACAACTCGGTACTATCAAATGGAAATGGTTTCCAGATAAGGGTGTTTCCTAACTGCTTTGACTTACAATTCAGCAATCTACCGTCTAATGAGTAAGTAGCAGAAAGAGGGTAACAGAACTCAGAGTAATGATGCCCGAGAAATTTCTCATTCATTGCTGGGTGAAACTTTTACGGATGCCGCGTAACCGAGACTTTGAATGACAGCCTGACTGGGTTTTGTTGGTAGCTGGAATACGTGATATATCTCATGCATCCTTAAATAAGTCTTAAATCATGATATGTTTTATGAGCCAACATGAGGTCAGACGCAGACTAAGCAGTCTTAGGAAGGCAATATTCATAGTTGCTGGAACTATCTCTTTAGGATTTGGGGTTGTAGGCATATTTCTGCCCATTCTGCCTACCACTCCCTTTCTCCTGCTCTCAGCCGCATGCTATTACAAAGGTTCAGAGCGCATGCATCGATGGCTGCTTAACAACAGATTGTTTGGAAGCTACATAAGAAACTACAAAGAGGGAAAGGGAATCTCACATGCAGGCAAAGTCTTCACGATATTCTTGTTATGGACAACAATTTGCTTGTCAACGCTTTTAATGGTGAACAATTACATTGTGCAGATAGTTCTTTTCGCAATAGCGATTGCCGTGACAATCCACGTCATTGCTTTGCCAACATTTAGAAAAACGCAATCCCTAGAACAGAAAGGCTAAAGAAATATTGAAAGAACCCGATGAAAATGCCAAAAAGAGGAATTACGCGGTGACATCTCCACTGTGAGAATGGTTTAAATCTCACTCGTCACCCTGAAAACTATCTTCAATTGAGTTATGGAGTTAACACAAATCCCTAGAATTTAAACCGAGGTTCAAATCTAACCCCCCACCAAAAATCAAAAACTCATGAAAAACAATATTAATTTAAATTTTAAGTTTTCCTACCATGTCCATTCATGACCTTCTCTGTCTTGCAAAAAGTAAATTATCTGCCCCACTCAAGTAAACACCTCAACTTCTGATAAGCCTGAAAATGCTCTGTATGATGATGGAGATCTCCATAAATATGAGGAAGCCAGCAAGTAATCCGAACCACCCCACGGAGTTGTTTTCCAGCATTCCAAAGAAGTAGCCCATGCCAACCCAGAAGACTGTTCCGGATAAAGTCCCTCCTATTTTGTCAAGAGGGTCGCGGAGGGCAAGCCTGATCCTCAAAATGATTATCTGAAACGCCCCAAAGGCAAGGCAGAAATAAGATGCCGTATTGTACAGGACCGGATGGTTATGATCCGGCTCAGGGAAGAAGACATTTTTGGCTGACCTCTGCCAAGTGCCAGTTTTCAGGAGAAAAAAGCCCTGAGATGATCCGCAACATCAGGAGTGATCATCCACATTATTCCCAGAAGTATCAGGAAAAACCCTAAAGATAGTATCCCGAGCTTGTCTGTCTTATCCTTCCGTCTACTTCTAATTCCCATAAAAAGGCGCCTATCCACTCTACGTTAATTTAGCCTTCACAGATTGCCGCCTTCTGCCAAGTTATCCAGACCCTAAATATTGTCTACATCTTTCTTCTTCTTTTCTTGATTTTTGTCTCGTCCTCTAACAACTGGACATATACATCGTACGGAGGCTTACCACAAAAATCCATAAGACTCATAGAAAGGGTTAGATGAATATTTTATATATCTCTCGATTTTTTTAGCCTTCAAATATTCCCCTGGAAATAACCTAATTTTTGCACGCATATCTTAAATTCGTCCCCTAATATTCCTTCTGAGCAGATCCCTCAATTGTAAATATGTTACGGAAAATGTCCTTTCACCTCATATCTTTACCATGAAAAGCCATACCAAGTGAGCGAGACCGTAACCAATAATAAACCAAAATAAAGAATAAGATTTTGGTGGTTTGGTTGGATCTTATCGATGCGATCAATACAAGAGCCATGGTAAGGGATTTTCTAGATCAGCCATTGAAGGAGGAAGAGAAGCAGTTGATTCTGGAGTCTGCCATAAGGGCTCCTACGGCTGGTGGAAACGAACAATGGTATTTTATTGCCGTTGAGTCCAAGGAGGTCTTGGAAAAACTCCATCGGTTGCTCGTAGAGGCTCAAAGAGTGTACTTCACCGAGATGGTCAAGAAACCATGGCCAAAGGAACAGGCAGAGAAGTGGGAAAAGAAAGTAGAGGCTGGCCTCTACAAAGCGCCTTTTTATGTTGCGGTATTCACCGACATGAGGTTGCGGCACTACACCAGAACGGACGTGGAGGACAGGTGGGCGGAACAGAGCGCAGCCGCGGCTATAGAGAACATGTTGCTGGCAGCCCATGGTTTGGGCATTGGAGGCTGCTGGTTCGGAGTTCCCCTTCTCATGGAGGACAAATTCTACAGCCTCTTTGAGGTGAATAAAAAAGAGATGCGTCTCGTCGCTGTCCTTGCCTTTGGCTATCCCAAGCAGAAGCAGTCGCCCCGTCAAAGGAATAAGAGCATTAAAGAAGTCGTCAAAAGCATGTGATTTTCTGTTACTCAAAAATCATTTTTCCATTATTTTATTTCAAAACTTGCATAAAAACCAAAACGAAAGTTGCCAAATATGGCATTTTCATCCTGCGCATAATATATTCTTTTGAAGGTTGCGTAGAAGGTTGCAAGGTAAAACCTGTCTCAAACTAATTCCATACTGATGGCACATATGTGAACTCAGAAAAAAAGGTTATTTGGGGGGCTTTCCAAGAGGGACGATTATCCTCCCGTACATC
>CAZQQB010000064.1:0-1295 GCA_964595415.1 uncultured Nitrososphaerota archaeon
TCTGGACGCTTTCTGTAGAGCCTACCCAAGGATTTGAAGTTATTAAGTGCGCTCTGGTTCGATATGCCACAGAGTGTGAGACCCAGGTTCTCGTCCCAAGCCTTGATGTCAAATTTGATGTTTCCCCCGCTGTTGAGGGCGTACTTTCCCGCAGCACTGAGCGTAGCCTCGGTGAAGTGCCCATTGCTCTCCCAGCAGAGGCGGAGTATCCTGTTCGATTCTCTTGCGATCTCGCATGCAATCCGGCACGTCTCGAGGGAGTGGAGCATCTGTGTGGAAGGGTCGCCGCCGAAGAAGCAGATGCAGGATACCCTCCTGTCATTGACCTTGAGGGCGAGCTCCTTGGCGCTAAGGGCCGGAGAGTGTTTAGTAGAGGGAACGGTAGTGCCAGTTTTGGCAGAAGAGGCAGTCGAAGCTGCAAGAGCCGTAGAAGACTGCGAGGTTGAAGTACCCAAACTCTGGTCCAGTCGAGTAGGAGTAGAGAGGGTGACCCCTCCCGGTGCAACCCGGGCAGAACCATGAAGAGACGCAGTTGGTTGGCAGAGGGTCGTAATAACATTCGAGCACGCCTCTTTCGGGGGTGCCTCCAAATCGGACGAGGCGCCCCTCAAGATTCTTGACGAGTCCGCAGTATCCAGTCCGACCGGCTCCAAGCGAACAGTTGTTAGCGCACCCATTGCACGGAACCCCTCCATCGTCCCGTGGCGGGGACGGCGGTAGACCAAACCTTGCACGTGTGGATTCGTGAGCATTAAAGGCAATCTCTAATGCCTTTGATGGATCTCTCCTTATGCAAGCCAAGCAGACCCCGAGCGATTTCGATATCAGGGGGGATCTGGAATGGCAGATGAGGCATTCTCCCATAATATCTCATTTGATTTACGGTAGTTGGGAAATAAATTATTTTACTGGATTGTATTCTGGCCCATAATTGAGCCTAAAAGTCTAAATTTCAACAGGGGGAGCTTAACTTTCGATCCTAATCTTTCGATCCTTTAATCTTCTCTTCACTCTATATCGACCCAGTAGCTCCCCTCCGTGGTATACTCCTTCTTCCATATGGGTATGTCATGCTTCACCCTGTTCACCGCAAGCTTCAGGACATCGAAGGCGGTACTGCTACGCTCTGTAGCCAAGACCACGTAGAGGACTTCTTCGCCAGGAGAAAACGTTCCGTACCGATGACATATCGCCACATCTAAGACTCCGCTGATAAGGGAAAGGGCTTTGGACATCTCCTCAAGGGCTCCCTTAGCAGCATATTCAAAGACCTCATACTCGAGCTTCTCCACGCT
>CAZQQB010000064.1:1305-3800 GCA_964595415.1 uncultured Nitrososphaerota archaeon
CCCGCGGACTATTCCAGTGAAGGTCACTATCGAGCCGCAATTCTTACCCTTTACGTTCTCCTTCACACTTTTAATCAGTGCGTTAAGATCGATCGGATCTTCCTTTTTTGCGAGCATACCTATTGGCATGGTTATCACGCCTACATTAAACTTACATCCACACTTACATTGCACTACACTCATACATATGCTTAAAAGGGTTAAAATAACTACACCAGCACTCTTTACTTGACGGGGGGGCACATGGAGGGCAGGGTAGAGAATAGGCTCGGTTACGAAAGGAGGCTCTTAGAGGCAATTGTTACTGCATACGGAGGGAGAACAAACAGCGTACTGGATGCGCTCTCTAGGGCGCCGAGGGAATATGCGATAAGGGTCAATAAGCGCAAGGTGGACGTGGATAGGGTTGTTAAGGGACTAGCCGAGATGGGCGTCGAGTGCAGAGTCTCTCCAATTCTTGAGGAGGCGGTCTTGGTCGAGGTGAAGGGACCGTTCAGGTTGGAGAGGGAGGGGAAGATCGTGATAGCCAAGAAGGGCGCTGCCGAGAGTGTGATGATGGGAAGCAACCTGTATGGACCTGGCGTGCTGAGAACCGAGAAGTACAGGTTGGGAGAAGTGGTGAGTGTGTCGGATCCCAAGGGGCATCTTGTCGGAAAAGGGATCGCAAGGATGCCGCCGAAGACGGACTTTGCCAAGAGGCATGGGGTGGCTGTAGAAATAAAAGAGTCCGTGTACAGGCTGCCTCCCTTCAGGGAGAGCTGGTTGTACAGGGAGGGGCTCATAAGGGAGCAGAGCGTTCCAGCAATGATCGCTTCAAGAGTTCTAGAGCCAAAGCCTGGCGAGACCGTCGTGGATATGTGCGCGGCACCCGGGGGCAAGACTCTGCACATAGCCCAGCTGATGGGAGACGAAGGGAAGGTACACGCATTCGACCATTCGGAGGAGAGGTTAAAGGCCCTGAGAGTGGATGCAGAGCGCCTTGGAGTCAGGAGCGTGATCACAGTGTGTAAAGACTCAAGGTATATCGACAGGGACTTTCCTACTTTGAGGGCGGACAAAGTAATAGTAGATCCTCCATGCTCCGCCCTCGGCGTAAGACCAAAGCTCTACGAGGACGCCACCTATGCAAAGGTGAGGGGATGTGCGGATTACCAGAAACAGTTCATGGGGGTGGCGAGCAGGATAACCAAAAGGGGAGGAACGATCGTTTACTCCACCTGCACACTCACGCTGGAAGAGAACGAGGAGGTCGTGATGCATGCGGTGGACGAGTTAGGGCTGGAGTTGGACGATCAGTGCATAAGGGTCGGGGAGGGGGGCTTTCTGGTCGGGCTCGGAAAGGTGCAGAGGTTCAGCCCAGATTTGCTGGAGATGACAGGGTACTTCATAGCTAAGTTTGTAAAGGTGAGGGATAGTTGAGGGCAAAGAGGGTGAGGTTGATCCGCACGGAAGAGATCCAAGATGAAATTTTCAATTTTGCAAGGACGCAATATGAAAGGAGGTTTTCGGGGCTTTTGGAGATTAGACCCTCGGAGGTACCGATCAATTTTGAGGGAAAGAAATTCAGAAAAGGAGTGAAGGGCAAGCAGTACCTAGCCGACGACTTACTCCGAGAGGGCGATGAGCTGAAGGATGATGATATCGCGATTATTATTACATCCGAGGACATATACACTCGCGGGACCACCTACATCTTTGGGCTAGCGACTCTCAATGTCGGGCTCGTCTCATTCGCTAGGATCGACCCAAAGTTCTGGGATTTTGTGCCGGAAATTTATATTTATTCTGAGAAGGACAAGGAGTTCTTTCTCAGGCAGTTTAGGAAGGTACTTTTACATGAGTTGGGACATGCATTGTCACTAGGGCACTGCCAACAGCCTGAGTGTGTGATGCGGTACTCAAATTCGCCGTTTGAGCTATATTCAAAGGGAGAAGACTACTGCGGTCGATGTTGGAACCGCCTCACCAGTTTTACGAAGTGAAATGACAATAAAAAGATGTAATTCAATAATTTAGAATAGACTCTCATTGCCGACTGAGTGGCTGCAGATTTTCTTTCGATATGAATTTCGGTTACAGAATAACATGTTGTTTTTTTTACTAAAAAAGGAGTTCGGTCCTAGGTTGAAACTCAATATTCGACGAATTCTCACAAACAAAGTCTTACTAAAAACAATGCAAATAGACGAAATAAGAAACCTAATGAGAGGACATGCCCAAGTTATCCGAGTTTGCTTGATTATCGGAAATGTGTTTTTTGCTGTATACTTTTCTTTTGAGTGCGTGCCCACAGATTTGGCATGTAGTAAGCTTGGATGAAGGGTCGTATGTAGCCCCGCAGGCGGGGCAGTAGATAAACCACCAAAACTCCTGCGAGATGCCCTTAGTCACCATGGGTTTGAATGGTATTGAGAGCAGGGTGCAGAGATTCTGAAGGCTATAGTCATCGCTGATTACTGTAGGCTCACGACCCTCCATTTTAAGTTCAACGGCGA
>CAZQQB010000064.1:3810-6506 GCA_964595415.1 uncultured Nitrososphaerota archaeon
GTGCAACCACTTCCAAGTCGGTCTCGGACAGAACCGGGAGATCTCCCGTGCTACTGGCTTGGGCCTTTACGTGGTTCTTTGTCTCCTCCTTGGGCATCTTCAGTTTTAGACGACCTGAGGATATGTAGAGGTCAAGAAGGGACTTCGTCTTCCTGCCAGACAGTTCAGAGATCACTCGGGGGGCGATGTAGTGTTCGCCCTCAACTAGCTGCGGATTGAAGCCGTATATGATGGCTGAAGTGTCCAGTACAAATGTTGGAGTTCTGTTTGGGGGCACCCTCTAAACCTCCAATGGTATCCGAGTTTTGTCTCTCACGCGCCTGTAGAAGTCTGGCGGATTGACCCGGATGAACAGGGCAGACTTGTCTGACCTCTCTATAGTAACTGGAGTCTCATAATCAACGGAAGATGCCTCGTCGCCGTCAAGTACAAGGATGCCCTGTGATCCGTCTGTCAACAGTCTAATCTCTAAGGTGCTGGATATTGGAAGGATTAATGGTCGGATTCCAGTAGAGAGGGGACACATCAGAACGACCTCCATGACCTCCAAAGCAGGGTCTATGATGGCTCCTCCTGCCGAAAGGGCGTAGGCCGTAGATCCTGTCGTCGTTGAGATTATGATGCCGTCTGCCTTTCCTCTATATACGGGCGCATTGTCCTTGGAGAGGAGGATTGAGAGTATCCTAGATGGTCTAGAGGAGGCTATGACGACCTCGTTCATGACCTCATAAAAGCACCTTCCCTTGTATCGCACACTTAGCCTTGTCCTGTAATCTAAGTAGTAATTGCCAGAGAGGATCTTATCCAAGACGGGCTTTGCGTCCTCGGGCGTCGTCTCGCATAAGAACCCAAGGGCACCGACCTTCACGCCCAGTATTGGGATGCCTTCAATCCTACGGAGAGTCCTCATGAGCGTTCCGTCTCCACCAATGGCAACGACTAGATCAGCCCGACTCTTGTCAATTGGGGGGCCTTCTCCGGACTCTTCATACTGTACTTTGACATTCCTTGATAGCAAGAACTCACCAAGGTCTTTGGAGACCGATTCGGCCTCCGGAGATCCGGGCTTGCGGACGACTATGAGGCGGGAGATCAACAAAACCACCTATGCTATTACAGAACAAGATTGAATATTCCTTTAGTTTTAAATAACTGTTTGTATTTGATTATGAGCGGTGGTTTTATGGGCGAGATGACACCTAAAAAGCGGGCCCTTCTTTGCCTGACGGGGAACAAGAAAAAGGCAGACAGAATATCATGCTTTGATGTCCTTACGACTGCTACCGTTGAGCAGATGAATGCTGTGAATGCACCTTTTCCAGAGGCTAACCGCGATCCTGAGCTTTGCTTCAGGCTTGCCGCAGCCGCATGGGAAGTAGTTGGGCTTGAAGGGTTCAAACTTCCATTCGACCTCTGTATTGAGGCGGAGGCCCTTGGATGTAAGTTGAACTGGGGCAGGATAGATAGGCATCCAAGCGTTGAAACACATGCTTTCAATGATTTGAAGGACCTTAAGATACCCGAGGATATTATAGAGAGAGGAAGGTTTCCGTTGAAGCACAGTGTTGAAGAGAGGCTTCGAAGGGAGTACGGGGACTATCTGCCAATCGCGAATCAAGTTACTGGTCCAGTCACGGTGGCAGGGCACATATTTGGCATAGAGAGGTTTCTAATATGGACAAAGAAGAGGCCGATAGAGCAGATAAAAGAGGTCTTAATGGCAATAGCAGACATGAACGTTGCAGATTGCAGGGAGGCGTTGCGGAGGGGGGCGGATGTAATATGCATAGCGGATCCATCAGCAACATCGGATATCCTCTCTCCGGAGTTATTCAGGGACGTGATGGTGCCGGTTTACCGGAGCATGGCGAAGAGGTTGGGGGCGCCGGTGGTACTACATATATGTGGGAACACCACAGCTTACTTGCCATATGTAGCAGACACAGGCTTTGATGCTTTCTCAGTTGACTCTCAAGTGAATATCGCGTTCGCAAAGCAGGTTCTAGGCAATAAAATAGTAGTTGTAGGAGGAGTGCCGACCATAAGTGCACTACTCTTTGGGACTCCACAGGTGGTGAAGAAGGCGGCAGTGGATGCGATAGCAATGGGCGTGGATGTACTGATGCCGTCGTGTGGCATACCCCCAAGGACGCCAACAGAGAACTTCAAGGCAATGGTAGAGGCAGCTCGATGTATGGTTTATGTGAAGTGTGAGGTGGGCAATATGGCAACGAAAGAGGAGATAATAAACGGACTCAAGACTGCTATAATAAATGGCGACGAGGAGGCTTCGTCCAAGTGGGCAAAAGAGGCGGTCGCAGCCGGATTGGATGCGTACGATCTGGTGACGAAATACGGTGGAGAGGCGATGGCAATCGTCAATAAAGAGTATGAGAAGAAGAGGTTCTTCGTGCCAGAGGTGCTGTGTGCCGCTAATGCGCTCAATGTGGCAGTGGATATACTAACGCCCCACATGAAGGTCGACAAGACAGCTGTTCCGGCAACGGTGATCCTAGGTGTTGTAGAGGGTGACATCCACGATATCGGAAAGAACTTGGTAAAGATAATGCTGAGCGCGGCGGGCTTCAATGTCATTGACTTGGGCAAGGATGTGCCGCTCGCGAAGTTCTTGGATAAGGCCAAGGAGGTCAAGGCCGACATAGTTGGGATGTCTGCACTAATGAGTACGACAATGC
>CAZQQB010000065.1:0-624 GCA_964595415.1 uncultured Nitrososphaerota archaeon
CCAAGTCTGTCAGGCCCCTGGCCACAGACGCCTCGAAGGCACCAACGTGAGTTAATGCGATTATCCAAGACGATGCTCTGAAGAGTCTGAGGCGGGCAGATGCCTTGAGTCTTGCCATTCTCTCGGAGGGGTCTTGCTCCGCCGATAGCATCTGAATTGCAAGTTCTGCTTTTGCACCCATTCTCATGAGCTTTGCGGCGGTCTTTATGGAGGAGTCTGGGTTTATTAAAAATCGCCTAGAATCGTAGATAATGCCCACGAGTAGGCCTAGAAGTGCATCTCGGGTTAGGCACTTCTTGTTGAGTTCCTCATAGACAATCTCGCATGTGGAGGATTTCTCGCGGATGATGGCAAGGAGGGCTTTGTCGACAGTTTGAGCGTCTGGGACGTGGTGATCCAACAATATATAGGGGGCATGTTTCTCGAGGATCTGAGATTTAACGGAAGGTACCTGATCGAGTGATGAAGTATCCACGAGTAAGAAGACATCGGTGTAAGGAGGGATCTCAGCTGAGGTCTCCATTTTAAGGTAATCCAAGATGCGATATGAGGCGGTATTTATCGACTCAGGGGCATATATTGTGACTTTTGCATCATGGATCGATGATCTGATCGCGGTTAAGA
>CAZQQB010000065.1:634-6502 GCA_964595415.1 uncultured Nitrososphaerota archaeon
ACCCGATGCAATCTGGGTCTGCGTTTGGATGGCATACTATTGTAATATTTTTGAAGTTGGACAGTGCTCCAAGAAGAACTGGCAAGCTATTTTCCTCTTATCATTTTATCGATGGCTGATAGCGCGGCATCAGCCGCCTCATCTGCCAGCCTCTCAGGGTCTATGCCGCTGAATGGTGATAGATCGACAAAAACCTCGACGCTGAAGATTGTGTCCTTTTCTTCATATTTTACCTGTATGTCAAGTGAATTTATGAGTTTCTCATTAATTTGAGAAGCCACAAATTTTCGGGCGGCAGTCTCCCCAACCTCGCATGCCTCCTTTACGAGATCAATGGGAAGGGGCTTCACCGTCATCACTATCCAGAGGCAGGACCTGCTCCGGAAAGGCTTACTTGCTCCATTATTAACTTCCTAAGTTCCTCAAGCTGTTGCTTGAGTCGCTGCTCTTGCTTCTCAATTGTCTTGATCCTAAGATCAAGCTCTTCTTTTTTCTCATTTAGCTCTGCCACAATCTTCGCCTTCTCGCTCTTGAATAGGAGCATGCCAACTGATTTGTATATCAAGGCATCATCAGGGAGATTGTTGCACTCTTGCAGTGCCTTATCAACCTCTCTGGCCTCAGCTTCAAACTGTTGTTTTCTGAGGAGGAGGGCTTTGTACTGTTCCTGCTGCTCTTGGAAGCGTACCAGTTGGTTCTGGATTTGAGGCGGCATCTGATCTGACATAATATTCACCAATATTTAAGGGCACATACACACATTAGATGGAGTTGCGTCCAGAGAATAATTAAGGATTGCCTTTTATTTGTTTTGGGTTTGGTCGGCTATAGACATCAATTCTCCTATAAGTTGAACAGCTCCATTGATGTGCTGACCCACCGGAGATAGGAGTTGAGTAGTGCCCTAAGACCTGCAATAGTCTTGGCCTCTATATCGAGGCATATACACCCGTCTTCTATCTTGATTGATATCTTAGACGACTTGGTCTTTGTGTTTTTTACCTCAGGAATTAGGATCTTGTAAAGGTTCTCAGCAATAGAGGGATCGCCTGTACAGATAATTAAGGTCGATGTCAAGAACCCTTCCAACAACGGTAGTCACCTACTATTATTTTTGGGCCACATGGTGAACCTGTTTTGCTCTCGACAAATAAGAGCTCTATCTTCTTTTCGGAAGGGCGTTCTATGCGGAGCTCGGTGCAGGGTCCCTTGATGGGTTGGTCATCAGGGAGGGCACGTTTCAAAAGATAGTATAGATCCTTCAAGTCCTCATCATCAGGGGTCACGAGGGATATCGGTCGCGTCCTGGTGGGTTTTGGATATAGGTTGGGCATATTCCTCCTTAGGACGACCCCCTTCATTAATATGGATCCGATCTTGGTTGTTGAGGTTTTGCTAATGTCGTAAAAAGTCAAAAGATTTGGGTTACCGTGCCTCGAATCTACAATCCAGAGTCTCTGTGCTCCTGAGACCCGGGCATAGTTAATGAGGGATATAATATTCCACTTTCCACGCACATGGTATTGAAATATTGTGGACGAAGCGACCAAGTCCCTACAGAATGTCCTAGTGCGGGGGCTTGGCCTGTGTGAGGTGCAGATCAGTACGTTCATGTTTTATGGTCTATTCCTTGGCGGAAGTGCCCTTTATGGTCTTGAGCTCCTCTGGAAGGAGCGTCTTGCCCAGCGTTGTCTGTGCAATGTAGGCACCACCAGCAAACTTGATCCCGCATGCCTCGCATAGCCATATGCCAGAAGACTCTCTCTTTAGGGTGTTTATGGATTTGCACTTTGGGCATTTCTGACCCTTTGTCTTGAGCTCTATGGCAAGCGCCCTCTTCCTTGGGGTCGCTCCGTATCTGGGACCATACCTTCCAACAGGACCGACCGACTTTGTTCTAGCCATTATTTCCCACCACTAGGAAGTAGCTTCCGTAACTCCTGGCTTTTAACTTTAGCTATTTCTATAGCCCTCAAAATCTCCTCAAAGGACAGAGTTCCTATTCCGCCCTTCTGAATAGCACAGATCTTCTCCTGTTTCTGTTCGTCCTCAGCAAAGGCGACGCTTAACCTGCAGTCCATGACCTCTTCCTCGTCGAGTGAGGGATCAACAAAGAGCTTGTTGCCAATCTTTGCCAATGTAACGTTAATGGGGATTGCTCGGAGCGGGACAGGCATGTAATCGTCTAGGATTTTTACCTCGTCTCCGACAACTTCAGCCCTTGGCATCTTGGATGTGAGAAGGGCGCAGAGGGAAGCCAGCGAAGATGCGTCTATCAGGTTGCCGCAATGGTCGAGAATGAATATGTCGACCCACGCTATCCAGACTTTCTTTCCAGGAATAAGGCAGAGTTTGGAGGTGTCGAGCAGTTTTGATTCCCTGAGTCCTCTGTCCACAACCCTGGCGAGTTCTATGGCATTTTCGTCTGGTGGACCGGTCTCGAAGCCAGGTGAGGCCAAGGGTACAAACTCGGCGCTGACGGACATCACGCCCTCGTTGGGAGTGTCTGGAAAAGGATCGCCGATTTCGAACTTAACGCCGGCGATGACGTAGGTATCACCAAACTTCACGGTTGCGGAGCCTTCAGCTTTTTCGACCATGTTCGTTTTTATTTCGACTTTTCGCATATCGGTCAGGCTTCGACCGTCTATTCGCCTTCCGCTCTCAGCGAGCTCTATTATCTGGCGTCTCTTTACCGCGGGGATTATCTGATTTGTCAAGTTTAAACCTCCTCCTTACTGGCAATCCTGAAGTGAGAGTCCAAAGCCTCTTTCTGCTTTGCGTAGACTTCCATGCACCCTTTCTTTGCAAGCTCTAAGGACTTTATGAAGTCCTCGTGCGATAGCAGTCCGTCCATCTGAATAAGGGTCACCAAGTTTTTGGACGGCATCATTGCGAGGGGCATATCGGAGTCTCCCAGTTTGTCCTCAACATCCATGACATCAAGAACAATATTGCCGTCGACCTTAGCAACAGCCACACTTGAGACGAGGTCGCGCATCGGTATTCCGGCATCTGCAAGGGCAAGTGCTGCGGCGGATATGGCTGCGCACCTTGTGCTGCCATCAGCCTGCAGAACCTCTGCGAATACATCAATTGTTGTCCTCGGGAAGAGTTCGACAAAGATTGCAGGCTCGAGTGCCTCACGCATGACCTTCGACAACTCGATCTCTCTCCTAGATGGGGCTGGAGATTTCCTCTCCTCAACAGAGAAGGGAGCCATGTGGTAACGGGCACGTATAAGACACCTATCGGGTATGGCGAGGTGCTTTGGGTGAGACTCTCTTGGACCAAACACCCCGACCAGTACTTTAGTTCTGCCCCACTCGACATATGCAGAACCGTCGGCATTCTTCAGAATACCTATCTGAAAATTGATAGGCCTGAGTTCGTCAAGTTTTCTGCCATCAAGCCTTCTACCATCTTCAGTTATTAAACTTCTATCCATACAGATCACATCCTATTTTTTATAAGATACTCATGAATCCTGTCGGTAAGACCGGTCGTATGGGCCTCGGCCTCTATCTTTCTTATCGCCCCAGCAACTAAAGCCTCGTCTTCCCTACTTCTCCCAGAGATCCATATCCTGCCATTCTGGCCGACGTATATCTGGCAGCCAGAGTCCTTTTTGAGCATGCTTATCATCGACCCCTTCTTTCCAATTATCCGTGGAACTCTGGTGGGGTCTACTTCTATAACAGTACCCCTCTGGATCTTGCCGAGTCCTTGCTCCTTCGTGGTCAGAGCAGGGTTCTTCGTCCTGTCGAAGGATATTATCTTGGCAATCACCATCTCTCCAACATCTAGGTAGTCTCGAGCATCCTCCTTCATAACATTAAGAGGCTTAGAGAGGTGCTCCTTTGCGAAGAGAACCCCTTGCCATGGGGACCTGATATCCAACATCCATGCCGTTGTAATGACGTCAATGACCTTCCCTATTACGATGTCGCCAATGGATGGGATGTAACAGCCTCTCAGGGGTATGACTGTTACAGTGTTGTCTCTAAGCTCTGCGAGTCCAATTACGGTCGAGTAGAATTTGTTGTCCTCACTGTAAACGTTTATTCCAGCCTCATATTTTCCTTCGGCGAGAAAGTATCCAGGCACTACTAATTGTCTTGGGGTAAAATTTATTGGAATATTAAACACCTCATATCCTTTTGATTATGTTGATTTCCACACTCCCTCGTGTGAGCTCGTTCAGACGGTCGATAATTACCTGCTGCATTCCTGCCGGAATGACTATCTCACCCTTCCATGATCCGTCCGATAGCCAGTCAGATCTGACCACATTCCCTGTCTTTGAGAGGTAATTCTTGACTTTGCCAGCATTCTCCCTACCAGCTTGAACCAACATGCTAACTTGGCTGATCTTTAGGGGCAGGGTAGTCCTCAGCGCCTTTATGACTTCCTGGGCTTGCTCCTCGACTGGTCTAAATGGGTCGATGTTTACCCTTATATTCTCAATGGCGTTCTCGATTCTCATCGGCGGGTGAGGGGTACCGGTCTGCGGGTCTATGCAGTTGCGGGTTATGAAAGCCACGATCTGTTTTCGTTTGTTCTCCACCATCTGGCGGCGCTGCTCGGTGGTTAGTTGAAGCTCCCCCTTCTTTATTATTGTCCCGGCAACGGTCTTGAGGTCGGTTGTGCCAAAGTTCTTGATGAGCGACTCCTCAGATGCCTTGTCCCCCTTCCTAGCATCTTTATAAACGATCTCGCTAACAAGAAGCTCCTTGAAGTTTACATCTTTTCCGCTTTTAAATTCCCACGCTAGGTCTGGGTCGACCAAGATCTCAAAGTGCTCCCCGTGGACGGAGAGACGGGCGACTACCGATTTATCCTTAGGCATTTCCCGCCGCCTTCACATGCTCTATATGTTTTTGGAGGAGATCGTTTGGGATTAATTCGAATTTGCCAGTGTCCTTTCTGATGACCGCCATCTCTATCCTTGAGGGATCCATTCCGCCCTCGATTACCGTTGCCAACGCCTTGAGCGCGAGAGGTATCGCAGACTCTAACGCCATTTTAAAGTCATAATTCTTCTCAAAGAACTCTGTTACGGTCTGACTTCCTGCTCCAATGGCTACAGCAAAGTAACCGGCGTAGGCCCCGCTCGGTTCAGTCATGAAGAGCCTCGGCCCGAATTTATCCATTCCGGCGATGAGTAGGGCGACTCCAAATGGGCGTACGCCCGCATGCTGCGTGTATAGCTGTTTTACTTCGCTAACCCTCTTTGTGAGGACTTCCACATCAATAATATCGTCGTAGAGGAGCCTGTTAATTTGGGCCTCCTGTCTTGCCCTGTCAATAAGAATGCGAGCGTCTGAGGATAAGCCTGCAAAAGTTGCACCCACATGGTCGTCTATTTTGAGGATCTTTTCCATGGAGGACGGATCTATTAGAGGGCTGATCTTTTTCTTTTCTACTGCCAAAACAACACCATCAATGCATCTTATTCCTAAAGCGGTCCAACCCCTCCTGACCGCCTCCAGGGCATACTCTACTTGAAAGAGACGCCCGTCGGGCGAGAATATTGTGATCGCCCGATCGTACCCAAGTCCTGGAGGTGTGAACATGTATCTCACCACTAAACAATAACGTTACACAAATCATTACTATATTTGATTCTTCAGTTTAAAAGTTTAGGGAGGTATTATATGTTTTTCGCTACGCTATCTCTCGATGGCTAGAGCTAATAGGAGGTCCCGCTCTGTTAATATGCCCACGACCTCTCCGCCCTCCTCCACGAGTACTGCCCCAACGCCACTGCTGCTTATGTAGGGCGCAGCCTCACCCACCTGAAGATCTCCGATCACTTTTACAACGTTGGTTCGCATTATTTCGCTAACTGGAATGCTGAGGACAGAG
>CAZQQB010000066.1:0-6424 GCA_964595415.1 uncultured Nitrososphaerota archaeon
TACAATAGTCTTCAACGCTGTATTCGACTCCCTGTACTACATAGACTCAAACTACGAGTACCAGCCCGCGCTGGCACTAGATCATCCAACGGTTT
The DNA here is from genome assembly GCA_964595415.1 of uncultured Nitrososphaerota archaeon. Lineage (GTDB taxonomy): Archaea > Thermoproteota > Methanomethylicia > Methanomethylicales > Methanomethylicaceae > CAZQQB01. The sequence continues at coordinate 96 of CAZQQB010000066.1, forward strand.
CGGCTGATGGGCGAACCTTCACATACAAGATCAGGTCAGGCGTGTACTTCCATGACGGTATCGAGGTAACAGCAGACGATGTCGTCTTCTCATTCTTGGCATACCTCAACCCGCAGTCCGGATCCCAACAGTCGGCCTTTGAGGCGGGATATATAGGTGAAGATATAACCTTCAAATGGCTTGACGGAACCTCCACAAGACTCGTGATAGACTTGGAGGAGGGTGTCGGGTATTATCCCGCCCCTGCTAACGTTAGCAACCCGCGGAAGGCAACAATAGAGGCAGTGGACAAATACACTGTTAGAATAACCATTGCCGACTTTGGAGAGCTGGGCAAGCCTTCTGCAACCTTCCACCCGGAGGGCGACGGTGTTGCCATACTTCCGAAGCACGTCTTAGGGAATGTGCCTTTTCAGAATTGGAAGGAACACCCATTCAACAAGGGCACTGGCACATACACGTCTAATGGTCAGACCTTCTCAGGTCCTATAGGAATAGGTCCTTACAAGTTTGTGAGCTACGACCCAGTCAGGGCAATTGTAAAGCTTGAGAAGTTCAACAACTACTGGAACAAGGCCGTCTTGGAGGCAAAGGGTCTGTTCCAAGTAAAGACCTTCTACGTGAGGTATATTGTTGAGAAAGACGCTGCCATTGCCGCCCTAAAGAACGGAGAAGTCCACATACTCGACCAGAACTACCAGCTCTCAAGAGACTATCAGGCAGGTAACCTGGACTTTGCTACCAACTACATTCTGAGGGGTTCTGGGATACAGCAGCTCGGATACAACATGAAGCACCCTGTATTCGGAACTGGCAAAGCAACCCCGTTGGGCAAACAGGATCCGTCGAGGGCTGCCGAAGCAGCCAGATACGTCAGGCTCGCCTTTGATTACCTCATACCAAGGAAGCTCATCATAGATAACCTCCTAAGCGGATTCGCAGAACCAGCCTCGGTACATGTGAACCCCCTTAGCCCGTACTACAACACCGCCTGCGTGCCAAGAGAGTATAGCCCAGATAAGGCAAAAGAATATCTAGCGCTGGCCGGATACAAAGTCACTACTGCGGCACCGCAGATTACTGCAGGCGCCTCATATCTGGTGAACGAGCCCGTAGTATTCACTGGGCAGTTCATAATCGATCCTGTAGCAGCGGTTGAAGAAGGCGGTATAGTAACAGTCTTGGAAATGAGCACCGACAACTCGACCTTTACTCCAGTGGCTCAAACAATAACCACGACCGGTGGGTACTACCAGTTGATTTACGTGCCGACAAGTACTGGGACGTACTACTTTAGGGCAACCCTCACCGGTGTTGGTGCAAAGACCGCAGCTGCATCGACAGCAACTGGTCCGACATTCCCATACTCTGGACTTACAAGGGCAGTTCCACCTCAGTCCACTCCTTCAGTTAAGGTAACCGTGACATCCGTTGACGATATGTTGACCCCATACAAGAACCAGATATCATCGTTGAATTCTCAGGTTGCATCCCTCAACTCCCAAGTCGCATTACTCACAAGTATCGCCTATGGTGCTATTGTGCTGGCTATAATTGCCATAATAATCGCAATTGTACTCGGCATGCGGAAGAAATAAACTTCATGCCTTATTTTTTTTATTTTTTCTCTAAGCATAAAAGAAATCGTCTGCTGATGATTTTTGGCGGCCCAAAAATAATAAAAAAGGCAACTGCAGCAATTTTACCACTTGATTATGAGAATATGCACCATAAAGCAAAACATAACTTTTGAAGGGAGCTTGTTAAAAAGTAATAAGCCTCATAACATTAGTGAAAATGCTATCAAAATAGACTCTAAAAATAATACCGCTCCCAGTATTACAAACCGCTTACCCATTTTAACTTCTCTCTTAACTGTCTCTCTCTCATTTTTTTCCTCCTGGGTTCTTTCCGTCTCTTTTCTTCTGAGGTAACGATCAAGACCATGAAATGATGCGCTTGAAATTAATGACCCGTATACGCCCCCGATGATCAGTATAAAGGCACTTTCTACCATCAATAGTAGCATAAAAACGTTTAAGAACTCTTTTCCCAAAAAGTATGCAATGACTGATACTAAAAAATTTGCCAAATTCATTATACAAAAATCCTTTATGTACCTATTCAATACAAACAACCTTTATGTGATCCAACACTCTTGGCTCTAAATATTTTTTTGGATAATATCTCAATAAAGGCATCGTCCTATTGCAAGCAAAATAGAAAAAATAGATTTAAAGGAGTGTTGATATTATCCGCATCTGAAGTAAGCGGGATTGCCCGTTCTATTATTTAACTTTGGTGAAGGATTTGCCACAAAAAAGAAAGCGTCAAACTGGTCCTTCGAAAAAGACAAAGATTCTTATACCACTTATAATCTTTGTCCTCGTTCTGAGCTATGCTGCCTATTTCTTTTCCTCAAACTACGTGATTCCGCCCTCTCCTTCTTCCTTCAAACAGACCAGTTGGATGGCTCTGATACCTTCTCAGGTGGAGGGCTTTCGATACCTAAATATAACGGCGCTCTCATCGTATCCAAACCTGTTCTCAAGCGAAATTATCCTTTCAATCCCAGACATCAATCTAAACATTAGCCTTAACGATGTGACCTATGGACTAGATATGCTCATCGACGAGGATACTGTAATTAGCGTAATCGCACTTAAACAATCGCTCAAAGAAGGAGTCTCCGCACTCTTGGATAAGAGCTATTTAGATAAAACCTCTTACAAAAACGTCACGCTTTACTTGCTACCCCAATCTCCGATAACAATGCAAGGTTCAGCTTGGATCTGCTTTTATGGTGGTGCTATTATACTGAGCGAGGGTGAAAAAACTGATCCTATTAAACTCGTAATCGACTCAAGCCTAGACCCATTTTTTGGTAGCGACGCAATAAAAATTGGCTATCTCTTCTCCTCATTGGGAGAAGATCAGCTCAGCTTCTCCTACTTCAGATCTGGCAATAATTCATACAATGTGGATTGGGAGATGCGGAGCGTAAAATCCGGTCTAACGGTTCGCTATCTTCTTCACTTCCCGTTCTCCTCTGATCTGAACTCGAAATATTCAGATGTGGTCAAGAACATCTTTGCAAAATCAAAGACTGTTTACAAAAGTGACCAATTCATATTTGGGGACTTCTCATACCCGCCATCTGAGATCAGGTCTGTCCTCATGGGTCTGTAAAAGCCATAAAGGTAATGCTTATTACTCTTGAAATGTTTAGAAATGTGGTTTTGTTTATGATAGGGTGGTATGGCACTCCTGAGGAACTTGATATCTCAAAGACGGACATGGACCTTATCGAGAAATGGGCTGAGGATAACAAAATGGAGCTTCATGAGATATATCACTTCTTACACAACCATGAAATGGAAGGTTCAAAGATCATTTACGGGGAACAAGTCCAAGATACGAAGGGAGATACTACTATAATTTCCTACGAGGTGTATATCATCTATGATGCGGCCTTCATAATACGTAGCGAGGAGCGGCAGATCTCTGGGACTAATGAGATCGTCAAGGCCTCAACTAGGCTCGGAACCATTGACCTCCCCACAGTCAAAGGTTGTAAAGACTGCTTAGCTGCAGAAAGAAAATTCGAAGAGAAACGCTAATAATCTTCCCGACAGACTACATCATAAGGTGCTGCCAGATGGGGCGCCGTCCAAAAACCATATACTTCATGGTGGGGCTCCAAGTATTATTTGTCGTCTTCGATCTTACGGCTCCATTTATCACAGGCGCTTTCGTTTATTATACCGAACTGGAGTTTCTTATGTCCTATTTTATGGCAATTCTTGACGTTATGCTAATCATTGGCTTCATGCGTGGATCGCGATGGTCTTGGATCTTTGGTCTAATATTTAGCGGTATAAACATAATCAGTTATGCCTCATCCTATCTATCCAATCCAGTCCTATTCTATGCATTGCTGTTGTTCATGAGGCTGTTGGTAATACTTTGCCTGAGGAGTAGGGGGGTACGGGAGTACTTTGAAATTTCGCGCGTCACTCGATGAGCGGGAAGATCTCCTCTTTTATGTACTCTAGAAATTCTTTGGGTTTAACCTCACTGAAAGCGGTGACAACAGAGTTCCTCGTCACCCCTGCGACTATGCCATATTTCTTTGACTTAAACACAATGTACCAGATTGTCCCATGCGTCAGGTACTCATTATAAAGTGAAGTATCTGCCAGCTGCGATCCGTATAGAGAAAGCTTATCTACATTCGGTATGTCCACACCGTCAAAGAATATTACCTTCGTGTCCTCAGGGTTAGCCTCGTGGAATTTCTTGAGAGTATCTGGTTGAATCTTGGCCTCTACGATGCTTCCAGTCGAGATGAATAAGACTTTACTGAGCTGGTTGGCTATATTGTTCGCAGTCCTCTTCTTCTCCAATACGATCAGCAGTATCCTGTTCCCATCGATCTGAAACAGAAATGGTGCTTCCATGGTCTTGACAACGAGGCGTTCACCGCCTCTGTGCTGGACGGTAAAGGGCACATCTTGGTAATAAGCCCCCTCAAGGTAGTCTGAACCTAAACTCAGCCCACCTACCTCTTTAATCAGCGTGACAACTTCGTCTCCATGGGTGAATTCCTCCTCCTGTCGGTATCCCTTCAACTTTCCTGATATTGTGGCTAGGTCGATGTCTTCCTTAACCTTAAAGACTTTACCTGCAAGAACCATCTAAGGCACCCCTTATGCTGATCGCAATCAGAGTATAAAACTTAATGTCCTAATGTGAACTCTCCTCCGTCTACCCAAGCAAACCTCCTCTGGAGCGACTTGGAGTAGTAGAGCTTCCAGTCGAAGTCTAGCCTCCTCCCCCAGTCAGCATAAATCCTTGGGTCTATGTAGTTCTTCAGCGAGGTGTTCAGATTGTAATCCCTTGTTGCCTTTATCGCCTTGATTTTAAGTTCCAGCTCCTCTATCTTCTCCTTTTTTGCCTTCCTCTCCTTCAGTGCCTTCAACCTCTCAACCTTCTTCCTGAGACTCTCCTCCCAGTTCTTTGGCAGTTTTCTTTTGTGGTTACATACCTTTGCAGCCTCCAGGTTTGCCATGGTCGCACAGTATTTCTTGACGTAAACCGGATCGTTTTTGTCAACATCAAACTGTTGGAGGGTCGTCTTTGTTGTTGTGGATGCGTGGTAAGTTCTGAACACCTTGGCGGTGAGTCCAGGCATAACCTCGGCGAGATACGCGTTGACCTTCTGCGACCTGATCCCGTTGAATATCGTTTCATTACCCTCTGCTATGAAATCCTTCAAGTTTCTGTAGACTGTCTCAGGAGGGTTTATTGAACTGACCCACCTCACGGAGTCCTTTCCTAGGAAGTCAAACGTGATCGTCCCGTCTTGATTAAATATGACATGTTCTGGCCTTAAGGTCGTCGCACCGACCGTGTCTGCCTCGTCTTCATCCTTCTCGTCGCCCACCCTGAGCTTCAACTCATCTATGAGGTAGCACACCGTCGCTATCTTCCTCTCCAGAGGGTCATGCGATTCTAGCCCCCTTGCTATATGTTCTCTAACCTTCTCGATCACTTTCTCAAGCTCCCAAGCCCTGTTGAACTTCTCAATGTCTCTGATCTGCTTTATGTAGGCGGTGTCTGACAACCACACATACTTCATCTTTCCCCTAAGCTTGTCTCTCCAGCTAGCTATCCAAAGCGATGTGGGGTCAAAAACTACAGCCTTCCAAGAACCCCCGTTCGGCGGATCTGGCACTTTGGCGTCCGGGGAGAGGTTCAGAGTAACATCCTCTGCCCTGATTCCTGGCTTCCACCTCCCCCTGAGGGGATGCTCACCCCTCCCCACAAATATACAGGCCGGCTCCACCATGTAGTTGGAGATCTCCATGACCATTCCATTAACGAGGGCAAAACCATACCTCTTCTTATTCTCCTCTCTTATCCTCTTCCTGTCCTGCGCCAGCGCCTTCCTCTCCTCTCTCCTCATGGACTCCTTCTTTGCCTTCTCCCCCTCTAACCAAGCTATTATCTGTGAAAAATCAAAATCTTCGGGACCCACCCTCCCCCTTACTCCCAGTGCCTTGCCGAAGTCTCCGAAGAAGTTCCTCACGAAGACTTTGTCCTTCACGTATTCTGTGGGCAACTTCTTCGCCCACGCTACCGCCATCTCCTCCTGCTCAGGGCTCAGCGCGATCTCCTTGCCCCTGAACTTGATCTTGAAACCAATGGGTTTGTAAGCGGGAATCAGGACGCCGTTGTGTACGAGTTGCTTTATCTCTACGTTTACCATCAATGATCGCCATGAACACCATTTAAAAATGAACATTGTTACATAAACTTTACCCGGC
>CAZQQB010000067.1:0-727 GCA_964595415.1 uncultured Nitrososphaerota archaeon
CGGCGGCCAGCGCAAACCTAAAGGTCTCTACCAACCGTTTGTTACCCCGAATACTGGACATACTCGCAGAGAAGGTTGGAATCCAAAAGGGATCCATAGTGGAAATATATACCAAAAAATGAGTAGCTACCTTTATTAGAAAACCTTCTGTTCTCTCTTCTGCTTGGTGATGTACTTGCCCATCGTTGATATTCGCTCCCTCTCTTACTCCTACCCCGGCTCTCCAAGACCAAACCTCATCAACATTAACCTTTCCGTTGAGGATGGAGAGTTCATTCTACTCACCGGACCCAGCGGATGTGGCAAGACCACACTCTGCAGGTGCATGAATGGACTCATACCGAACTCCTATGGGGGCGAATTCTCTGGGCAAGTGATAGTCGAAGGTCTCATCACAACAGAGCACCCTGTTTACGAGATAGCCCAACACGTGGGACTAGTCTTTCAGAATCCTGAGAACGAGCTTTTCTGCACCTCCGTAGAACGAGAGGTCGCCTTTGGTCCGGAGAACTTGGCCCTCCCTAGAGAAGAGATTCGGAATAGGGTAGAGGAGTCATTAGCAATGGTCGGAATATCCCACCTAAGGGACAAATCCCCAGAGGAACTTTCAGGCGGCGAACAACAGAAAGTAGCAATTGCTGCACTGCTAGCCATGAGGCCCAAGATACTGGTCCTCGACGAACCGACAGCAAACCTAGACCCTGTGAGCGCCCGCTCGGTTTTAAAC
>CAZQQB010000067.1:737-5342 GCA_964595415.1 uncultured Nitrososphaerota archaeon
GATTGCCCTCATCGGGCGTCCGGAAGATGTACTCTACTCAGACGAGGCAGAGGAAATAGGCATCGGCATCCCGAAGGTAGTCCAGGTGGCAAAAGCCCTTGGCATACACAAACTGAAAGAAAAAAAACCTTTGACCTCATGGTCATTTGCCGACATTGTGAGGGCATGAAAAATGATAGCATTCGAAGATGTCTCTTACTCATATGCCCCCGGTCGCTACGCCATAGAACACATCGATCTATCCATCGATAAGGGGGAGATTGTTGCTATTCTAGGAGAAAACGGAGCAGGCAAGACAACACTAGTCAAGCACATTAATGGTTTGTTGAAGCCCCAAAATGGCACCGTCACCGTCTCTGGAATGAATACCAAAGAGACAACTGTCGCCAGCTTGGCTAGGCATGTAGGCTTGGTCTTTCAAAACCCCGACCACCAACTTTTTGCCGAGACTGTCGAAAAAGAACTCATGTTTGCACTTGTCAACTTCAACTTCCCTAAGGAAGAGATCTCGAAAAGGCTAGACTGGATTCTCAGGGAGTTCGAACTCCTTGAGTACAAAGACCGTCCCCCCTTTCTGCTGAGCGGGGGTGAGCGAAAGAGACTCGCCCTAGCATCTGTCCTCTGCTACGACCCATCAATCGTTATACTCGACGAGCCCACTACAGGACAAGACAGCCGCCAGAAACTCCACTTGGTTTCACTCCTTAAAAAACTGAATAAGGAAGGTAAAACCGTCGTAGTGGTTACCCATGACATAGAGTTTGTGGCCGACTTCATTCCCAGGTCTGTCATAATGTCTAAGGGCAAAATAGTAGCCGACGGACCGTCGCAGGAAATTCTCACCAACAGGGAGCTCCTGATGAGCGCCTCTCTTCTTCCGCCCCAGCTGGTCGAGCTATCTTGGGACCTTGCCCTGGATACCCCAACCATTCACTTAAACGAGGTTGTCTCATTCTTGAAAAAACTATTGGAGGCTCAGAGGGTATGAGGGTATTAAGCTTCGAGTACAAGCGTGGTACTTCGATAATTCACAGGATTGATCCGAGGTCTAAACTCTTATATACAATACTCTTCACAATTCTGACGGTTTACTTCGTAAACCCCATAATCCTTCTCCTCATCCTCTCATCCTCTATACCATTAGTCCTGATCGGCAAGGTGGGTAAAAAATGGCTCAGATCCATAAGGGGATCTATATTTTTCATCGCCTTCATATTCGTCTTTAACCTCATAGGCGCTTACTGGACGACCGGCTCGATCCAAGATGCCATCCTTCTGTCCATCTCAATGTCTCTGCGATTTATGGCACTCATCTCCATATTCTCCATCTTCTTTCTGACAACCCCCCCAGAGGATCTGACACAGTCAATGGTCCAGCTCAAAATTCCCTACGACTATGCCCTAACATTCAACATGGCGATGCGGTTTGTTCCAACTCTTGGTCGAGAGGCTCAGATCATTATGGACGCCCAGAAGTCCCGGGGCCTTGAGCTGGAAAAGGGCAATATCTTTCAGCGGGTTCGTAACTACATCCCCGTCCTTATACCCCTGATTATTAGCTCATTCAGGAGAGCCGAACTTGTTGCTGACGCTATGGAGTCAAGAGCCTTCGGTGCGAGCAAAAAGCGCACCTCGCTCTATGTTCTAACGATGGGCAGAAAGGACCTCTCATTTATCCTCTCTATTTCCATCACCTTCTTCGCTCTCCTATCCTTAAAGATTCTTTTTGGCATTCAATAACCTTAAATCTACCAAAATCTCCTCTCAATGTTGGTATATATGTCGTCTAGAGCCAGCTTCGTCAAACAATTTATGAGGGAAATTGCCCAATATGTTCTCTACGCCTCACAAATAGTAAATGACGAAGAAGTCGAGAAAGCGATCGAGATCATTCTCGAAGCGATGCGGGGAAACAAGAAAGTTCTTGTCATAGGCGCCGGCAGGTCAGGTCTAGCGGGCAGAGCTTTTGCCATGCGCCTCATGCACCTCGGCTTCAATGTCTACGTCTTTGGGGACATCATAACCCCTGCCGTAGGCGCCGGCGATCTAGTCATATCCATCTCGGGCTCAGGTACCACCAAGATTGTTGTAACTGCATCCTCCGCTGCGAAAGACGTTCACGCAGTAGTCTTGGCTATAACATCTCACAGAGACTCGTCATTGGCAAGGCTAGCCGACCACATCATAACCATCCCCGGTAGGACGAAACTTGCCGCCGAGCAGGACTATGCCATAAGGCAGATCCTCGGTGAGCATGAACCCCTTGCCCCCTTGGGAACGCTCTTCGAGGTAACCCTAAACATATTCCTTGATAGTCTGATAGCCGAATTAATGTATCGCCTTGGCAAGACAGAACAGGATCTCAGGAAACGCCATGCAACAATAGAATAGATCCACGAAAATTTTAAAAGCCCTCAAGTGTTTCGCCTTTAGCGAGGCGTGAAATTTGCCAAAGTACAAGCAGACCGAAGAGATCATAAAACTGATGAGTAACAAGCTCAATGTCAGGAACATAGGAACGCTTGCCCATGTTGATCATGGCAAGACAACTTTATCTGACAGCCTTCTGGCTGGAGCAGGTCTGATTTCACAAAAGATCGCCGCTCAGGCTCTTGCCCTTGACTACGTCGAGATTGAGCAATTGAGGCAGATGACAGTAAAGGCTGCAAACGTGAGCCTATTACACGAAAGGAACGGGCAGAGCTGCGTTATCAACCTTGTAGATACCCCCGGCCATGTGGACTTCACGGGACACGTTACGCGTTCGCTCAGGGTGATGGACGGCGGAATCTGCGTCGTCGACAGCGTCGAGGGCGTCATGACTCAAACCGAGACAGTTCTCAGGCAGGGTATGGATGAGCGGGTGAGACCACTTCTATACATCAACAAAATAGACCGCCTCATAAAGGAGCTACGCCTCACTCCACAAGAAGTGCAGGAGCGACTCTTGAAGATAATTCGCGACTTCAACTCGCTTATAGAGAGCTATGCTGACCCTGAGTTCAAGGAGAAGTGGAAGGTCAACCCGAACAAGGGTCAAGTCGCATTCGGCTCAGCGCTACACAAGTGGGGCTTCACCTTGCCGATAATCGCATCTAAGGGCATGAAGTTCTCAGACATAGTAGATGCCTATAACAAGGGCGATATAGAACACCTGCAGAAGGAGTTCCCGCTCCACATTGCGATCCTAGATATGGTGGTGGATCACGTTCCAAATCCAGTCGATGCCCAGAAGTACCGTATCCCCAAGATATGGAAGGGTGACATAAGCAGCCCCATAGGTCAGGCAATGCTCAATTGTGATGAAAACGGTCCCCTAGTGATCTGCGTCAACAAAGTGATCGTCGATCCCCACGCAGGTCCAGTAGTCACTGGCAGGGTCTTCTCCGGCACTGTTCACGAGGGCGATATCCTTTACGGTCTAATGGCGAAGACGGAGGGGAGGGTTCAACAGGTAAGCCTCTACATGGGCCCATACAGAGAGATCACCCCATCAATCTCTGCTGGTAACATCGTGGCTCTACTCGGTATGGAGAACATAAGGGCCGGGGAGACCATGGTCAGAAGCCCTGACAAGGATAAGATGTTCCCATTTGAGAAGATGAAGTACATCAGCGACCCAGTGGTCACAATGGCAATAGAGCCTAAGTACAGCAGGGACTTGCCTAAACTCATCGATGCCCTCCACAAGATGGCTATAGAGGATCCAACTCTTTCCATCAAAATCAACCAAGAGACGGGTGAATATCTCATTGCGGGCATGGGGAGCCTACACTTAGAGATCGCGTTATGGGACCTGAATCAGAGGACAGGCGGGATCGAGATAACGACCACTCCGCCAATCGTCGTATACAGAGAGAGCTTGACGAAGGCCCTAGGACCCTTTGAGGGCAAATCTCCAAACAAGCACAACAGACTCTATGTGACCGTCGAGCCCTTGAACGACAAGACAATTGAGCTAATACAACAAGGAGTAATTCATGAGGACATGGATCTCCGCGAGCGGGCTAAAATCTTGCGCGAGCAAGCAGGCTGGGAGACCGATGTTGCAAGGGGAATTTGGGCAATAGACAGCTATGTTAACGTCTTGGTAGACGCTACGAAGGGCCTACAATATATGCGCGAGATAAAGGACACAGTGATACAGGCATTTCGCCTCAATGTTGGAGAGGGACCATTGGCGAGGGAGCCAATAAGAGGGCTACTCGTCAAGGTCGTGGATGCGAACGTCCATGAAGATCCTGCACACAGAGGTCCCGCCCAGATAATGCCTGCAATGCGCGATGCAATGTTCCAAGGTTTTCTCAGTGCCAACCCAATATTGTTGGAGCCGATTATGAAGCTTGACATGAAGGTTCCTCAGGACTTCTTGGGTGGCGTTACAAGGATAATCGCTGGTAAACGAGGAAAAATAATCTCCCTAGACCAGAGCGAGCAGACTATGCACTTGGTGGCAGAAATCCCCGTGGCAGAGACTTTTGACCTATCCGACCAGCTCAGAAGTGCCACGGCTGGTAAAGCCTTCTGGGGTACTGAATTTGCGCATTGGTCGCCTGTGCCTTCTAGCATGTTCGCGGATACAATAAGAAAAATACGTGAAAGGAA
>CAZQQB010000067.1:5352-6127 GCA_964595415.1 uncultured Nitrososphaerota archaeon
TTCATGTCCATGTAGTCAAAAGGTATCACAACACCGGCAGAGTAATAGATATAGGCACGAATACCGATTTTTTACTTTAATGCGGTCGTGGTCTAGTCCGGTCTAGGATAAAGGCTTCCCAAGCCTTGGATCCCGGGTTCGAATCCCGGCGACCGCACCATCGAACCTTCTTTTCTCAAAGAAAAGACGCTTCACCAAGAAAAGAGTTTTTTCAACAGGCGCGAAAAGGGTACGGTACCGGCTCAGGCTCTGGTACGGTACTAGACCAAGAAGAGTTCGAGAAGTTCGTAGTCGTGGACATGGCCTGCAAGCGCAACACTGCCAGGAACTAATCTATGTAATGGGCTTTCTCTCTCAGCATGAGTTCACTGTGAAAACATCCGCGACTTCCTGCTTGGTGTGGTGGCTCATACTGTGAGGATGACAATGGTGGTGATGTGGCTCTATTTCTAAAGGACTGTCGAAGTGGCAGATCATCCTTTTATATATCCTTTTGGTGCGTTATTACATGAAAAAGTTCTATTTTGGGACAAAACCAAAGATCCCACTTTCAAGCTCCCTATCATGGAACTTTCAACTTCAACTGAATAATTATTATGCATAACCACTGCAGGTGCATTCAAAAGTTTTTCATGAGGCACAACCCCTGCATTGAATTCAATATATAAATAAGCTTCCAACCTTTTTCAGTAAACCGATCATATAACCACCAGTTATGAACCTCCATAACGGTCGGCGGTAGAGGTTTATCCCAACTTAATAGGTCCGCCTCATA
>CAZQQB010000067.1:6137-6416 GCA_964595415.1 uncultured Nitrososphaerota archaeon
TTTGTTTGGGTTAAACGCCTCTGCAAGCACTGTAATCCTTGGGTCTTTCGGTATTTTCGCCGCCATCTTTTGGTCTCTCTCAACACATATTACTTTTTTTGCACCATGCTTTAAAAACAACATTGCGCTATCACCGTTGTATGCACCAAGGTCCAAGACAATATTGCCTTTAATTGGCAACTGCAAATAAGCATCTATATCTTTTTTTGTCATAATATCTGTCATAAACCCGTACTTGAGTTTTGTATAAATGCTTGCAAGGCTCCAATACTGCGGATG
>CAZQQB010000068.1:0-1989 GCA_964595415.1 uncultured Nitrososphaerota archaeon
GTAGCACCGAGGAAGGAAAGAAGACCTCCCTGATTCTATCGATAGACCATGTCCCGGGATCTCTGGCTGCGGTGCTCAATTGCTTTGCGAAGCACGGAATTAATGTAACCATGATACTCTCTAGACCCCTCTACATGAGGCCTTGGGAGTACCTCTTTTTCATCGATTTTGAAGGGAATTTGGGTGATGAGAAATGCAGGACGGCCATAGAGGAATTGAAGAAAAAGACGAGGTTCCTGAGGATCCTGGGAAGTTACTCAGAATTGCTGTGATCGGAACCGGAAAGATGGGAAGGTGCCTGTCCACCCTACTCAGGGATCACGCGGATGTGACGCTGTGCAGCAGGGATTTCAAGAAGGCTAAAAAAATAGCCAAAAGGATTGGTGTGGGCAGTGCAGATATCAACACGATCTCGGAAAGCGACGTGGTAATAGCCACCATACCGACTGGGGCGCTCCCAAGATTTGTAGAGGAGTCTGCAGGAGGCATGCGCCCCGGCGCAGTCTTCGTAGACGTCTCGTCCATCAAAATCGGACTCGTCGAGGAGGTCCTGAAGAGACTCCCGGAAGGTGTAGGGTATGTGAGCATCCATCCGCTGTTCACATCCCCCAACGTGAAGTACAAAGATGTCGCATTCATACCAGTTAGAGAGACGGCGACCGTGGATAGGTTCTTCGAAACCTTCTCGAAGTCAGGCATTAGCGTATTCAAGACAACGCCCGAAGAGCACGATCGTGCCACAGCCGTAATGCAGGTTCTCCACCACTTCGCACTGCTCACGATGGAGAAGGTGATCCAAAAGCACATGAAATCCTCGGAAAAATTTAAGACCCACAGTCTAAGGAGGACGCTGGCGGTGATCAGGTTGATAGAAAGGAACCGCGAGACCGCAGTGATGATCCAAAAGCTGAACAGGTTTGGAAAGGGGATCAGGGAGGAGTTCATCAAGGAGGCCGAGGCGCTAGACCGTGAGTTTTCAGAGTGATTGTCAGGATCTTTCTGCCTTCCATAAACGAGTTTTTGAGCGTGAAATTCGCACTTTCTTATGGAGGGGTTTTGGGATGGCGGATAGTACTGAAGACCTGAGACTGTTGTTCAAGCGGTTTGCCGAGGGGCTTGGCCTCATTGTAGAGGACAATTGCATTATTGACATTAGGAGGCTTAGGCGCAAAAAAGAAAGTACACTCCCTCCCGAAATGCGAAAAAAGACAACACTGAAGGTTACGAGGTACACACTGCAGCAGATTTGAGCCTTGTGTCCTTCCTCGATCGATACGGACACGTCATACAACAAATTATTCTTTACAAGACCGCCAAGGAAAAAGGCGTTTTCCTCAGGCTTGAGGAATAGTGAAGAGAGGCTGCTCACTGATCTCTTCCCTCACCATGTTGATCTTTATACAAGAGGAAGGAAAATGGGAATGATAGTATTTTCTGGAATTTTTTGGGGATCTCGTTCTAACCCTGACACGGATCACAGCTTTGGTATGATGCTTTGTTTTTTGCCAAGGTTGCCAAGCTTGCCAAGGTTGTATTAGAAGGGGCATATTTTTCAATTCTCTTCTCTCTCCTTTTTTTACTAATTTTCTTCCTTTACCGGGCAGACTCGCAAGTGAAGCCTCTTTGCCTCCTTTGATATGAAGGCCTCGCCGCACTTTGGGCAGAAAGATAGCCTTGTTCTGGAGGAGTTTCTTGTGTCTGCTCAGGCTCTGGCTCGGCAGGGCGTATCAGCACCCCCTCCGCGGCGCTTTTCTTCATGATTGGTTGCCGCCTATTTCTTCCGAGCTCTAAGTCTATGTTGGTCATCGTAGAAGTCGCTAAAAAGCAATAGGTGTCATGACACCTATCGCCGAAGCTAAGCCAGAAGCCCCTGAAGAACTTGAAGGGGTGCCTAGTGGTCAAATGCCATACAGGCTCAGAACACAAAAAGTAACAGTTAACTATTTGATTGTTACTGCTCTTGTAACACTTAAGTGGTCCTTGGTCATG
>CAZQQB010000068.1:1999-6345 GCA_964595415.1 uncultured Nitrososphaerota archaeon
ATGGACGAGTAAACCAAAATGCTTAAATATGAAAATCATGCCATGATCTGCTCACTGGAGGAGTACTGGGTGAGCTCTTGGAGGAATTTAGTTTATCAATAGACTCCATGAGCCAGCAGTATCGCAATCTCCAGCCAGAGTTCTAAGGGGTGAATTGATGTGCAGACCATTCTAAGGAGGAGTTGCGTTTACACCCTCTGAAGGGTGTTTCCAACCAAACCTAGAAAAAATCGAACGAGACCTTCTCGAGAAAATACAGAATGAGAGATTGGTTCAGACCCTTAACAGGACCAAAGTTCCCTTTTTAAAGAAAAAACTAAAGGAAGCAAACATTGAAACAATCCGAGGACTGAGTGATCTACAGCGACTCCCATTTACAACCAAGAAGGACATAGCAGAATGCTTTCCATTCGGTGCCTTGGCTGTGCCGTTACACAAAGTGTTGCGTGTTCATACGTCTTCTGGCACGACAAATAAGCCCATAACCACTTTCTATACCAAGCACGATCTGCGTATATGGTCCGAGCTGATGGCAAGGGGTCTTGCATGTGCTGGTGCGAGGAAGGGCGATGTCTTCCAGAACGCAACCTCGCAAGGCATGTTCACGGGAGGACTCGGCCTCATACAAGGTGCCGAGAGGCTAGGCCTCACAGTAGTCCCCCTTGGCTCAGCCAATGCAGAGAAGCAGCTTGAAACAATGCGGGACTTCGGAGTCACCGTATTCCATGCAATACCGTCATTTGCACTCCGTCTAATCGAGTGTTTGGAATCCCAAATCGGGTTGAGATCTTCGCTGAAGATAAGAATTGGCGTACTCGGCGCAGAGCCTTGGACAAAGGAGATGCGAAAGAAGATAGAAGATTGCCTTGAGATAGATGCCTTCAACAATTACGGCTTTGCCGAGGTCGGCGGTCCCGGGGTTGCAATCGAGTGCCAATCAAAGTCTGGATTACACATCTGGGAAGACCACTTCTTAGCCGAGGTTATCGACCCGAAGTCTGGAGAATCGCTTGAGTTGGAGGAGGAGGGGGAACTGGTGGTAACTCCCCTCACAAGGGAGGCTATGCCCCTACTCCGCTACAGGACTGGAGACATAACCCGTTTCGTCGACGGTCCATGCGAGTGCGGTAGGACGCACAGGAAGATAGACTGGATGAGAGGCAGGATTGATGACATGATCAAGATAAGGGGCATCGGGATCTACCCGTCAACCATAGAGAGGATCGTGGCATCTCACAGGGAGTCTAATGGCAACTTCCTGATAGTATTATCGGGCATAGACGACATAACTGTGAGAGTTGAGGTTAACAATGGATTCGCTAAAGATCAAGCACGAATCGATCGGCTAAGGCAGGAGATATTTGAGGAGATCAAGGAGGTTACGCTCTTGAGGACTAATGTAGAAGTCTTACCGCCTGGTAGCCTTCCTAGGAGCGAAGGGAAGGCTAAGAGGGTTCTTGATACCAGGAGGTTGATCTGAGATGCTCTCCCTTGTGTCAATTCAAAGTCTGTTCAGTCTAACTGATAACAACTTATGGATCATCGCAGTTGGATGTGCCACATTAAAGGAGAACCTGTCATTGATTAATACCCAATCGATCGCCTTTCTGTCCACACTTGTGCCATGGGTTGGTGCCATCGCCTCACATCTCTGCGCCTCATTTGGCTTGCCTTTACTTACAACTTTAGCAATCGTACCCTCATTGACTTCTGACAGAATACTGGGGATGCAGCCAATTACGTTTGCCTGCCTCGCGATACCCATCATAGTTCAAGTGGCCATTCTGTTAATCTGGGCCGTTAAGTGGAGGTCACCCGATTAAGGGGGACTAAGTTATGACTCTCGATCTCACCGGTGTTGGTGTTTTCATCGCCTACATAATTGCTATAGCAATCATTGGGTACTTCGGTGCCAAGAGGACTAAGACCACAGCAGACTTCGTGGCCGCCTCAGGTCAGCTCGGTTTCTGGACTTACGTGCTGCTCATGCTTGGCGCCGTCACAAGCGGCATGACCATAATAGGAGTAGCCGGACTTGGCTTCCAAAGTGGGTGGGCAAACCTATGGGAGAGGGTGATCGGTCCGCCATTCGCCATATCCTTCTGCACAGTCCTTGTGGGCTACAAGATGTGGACGCTAAGGAAGAAATACAAAATCTTGACGATGCAGGACTACTTTGCACTACGCTACCAAGATCCTAAAACCCTGAGAGCCATAGCCGGGGCAGTCTCTGTGGTTACATGCTTCGCCTACTTGATAGGACAGTATACTGCAATAGGCGTCGTCACTGAGGTGGTATTAGGAATACCTTACTCGATAGCATCCCTGATCGCTTTGATAATAGTTGTGGGCTATGTGATGACCGGTGGCATGTTCTCCACCGCTTGGACCACTTTCCTGCAGTCGCTGATGATGATCATTGGCGTATTCATCACAGCTCCATTGATAATAAACTGGATGGGCGGTTGGGTTCTTTTCAACGAGCTCGCCTCCCAAGTTCCGGTGTTACAGCAACTAGTAAGAGGTCAATCGGCAGGTTACCTATTCGGGACCTTCTTGGATCAGCCCTTTGGATCGGCAGATGTGGTATTGGTCGGCTGGGCATACAATCTGACTTTGTTCGGAATCACTGTGCCACTCGGTCTCATGGTAGCACCACACATAGTTAACAATGTGCTTTGCTTCAAGGAGTCCAAGTACACCAAGTGGGGACCAATTATAATGTACGTTCTTGGTGTGCCTCTGATCCTTGGGACATCACTCATAGGCTTGGCGGCTAGGGTCGCATGGGCTCAAGGGCGACTGCAGATCGCCTCTCTGACACTCGAAGGAGGCGTTACGGTGGCATGGAACGATATGGCTTACCCGACAATTGCAAAGGCGGCATTACCATACGGATTGTTCATACTGCTCTTGCCCTGCGTGCTGGCTGCTGTTATGTCAACCACCGATAGGCTACTCGTAACCGCCGCCAACAACGTATCATATGACATCGTGAAAAATGTCTTCAGGCCAAACACATCCGATAGGGCGATTGCGTGGATCAGCAAGATGGTTGTCATCATCGTAGGAATAACATCATGGCTCATCTCCTTGACACCACAGCCGATGCTGGCGTGGTTCATATGGGCTGCCCTCTCACTCATGGTGAACTGTTTCTTCTGGCCAATCGTTGGTGGTCTGTACTGGAAGAGGATGAACAAACATGCAGCTAGGTGGGGAATGCTGGTTGGGTTCGTTGTGACTCTGATATCATTCGCCATATGGGGCAAGAATATCATAATCCCAGGTGTTGTAGCCCTCTACGCCGTGGCTCCAGGCTTCATAGCAAGTACGGTGGTCACCATAATACTGGCGTACGCAACGAAACCCCACCCAGAAGATCTCCTAAAGGAGACCTTGACAGGCACGTTCATAAGAACCAAGAAGCCTGTGACACATTGACTTTTTTTCCTTTTTTATTATCTTGATCTCGCAAGGACTATATCAGTAATGGTGGAGCAGTTCAATCTCCCAATTCTTGGATTAATTTCTACGCCACAACGAAGGCGATAAAAGCAGGAGGTCATACTCAAAATATCGCAGGTTTAACCTTTTTCAATGATAACTGGTTAAAGGGTGTCCATATGATCACCCTCCTTATCATCGGTCCAGCGGGCTCAGGTAAGAGCACACTGACAAGATCGTTCGGCCAGTGGCTAGAAAATGAAGGTAATAGAGTAGGTTACGTAAACCTAGATCCTGGCGTGGACTCACTTCCATTCATTCCCTCTTTTGATGTCAGGCAAATAGTTAAGGTCAAAGATGTTATGAGAAAAGAACACCTTGGGCCAAATGGCGCCCTCGTCAGGGCTGCCGAGATCATGGAGGAGCATTTTCCTAAATTGATCAAGGAAATCTCCTCATTGAGTTCAGACTTTTTGCTCATAGACACGCCTGGACAAATGGAGATATTTCTCTTCAGAACGCTGGGTCCGCTATTGACCTCATCACTTAGTGGGAGGACCGTCTCTGTATTTCTGATCGATCCGTCCCTCATGAGGAAAAGAACTGACTTTATTGTGCTGAAGATGCTGGGTCTGATCGTTGAACTAAGGCTAGGAGTTCCTTCTGTAGAAATTGTTAACAAATCCGATCTTATCGAGGAGAAATCGCTGAGAGTGTTGGAGGATTTTGCAAAAAAGGATCTACAGGGCTTATCGGATGGTCTTGCGGAGGAGCTTCACAGGATCATAAACGATCTGGAAAAGAAGAAACGTACTCTAATGGTCTCTGCCCTTAAAAATACTGGCTTCCTCGACCTCTACAAAGCAATCGGCGAGGCTTTCTGTGCCTGCGGCGATATG
>CAZQQB010000069.1:0-1313 GCA_964595415.1 uncultured Nitrososphaerota archaeon
GATGCTTACCTCGGTTTGGGGGCCGACGGTAATAGAAATGTATTCAAGGCTCGGCGACCCGGAGGCTGGGAACGTTCTGACGGCCCTGGAGACGGACCTGGTGGATATCTGTGAGGCGATAATCGATGAGAGGCTCAACACGATTAAGGCAAAATTCAATGATGCGGCCGTTGTTGTGAAGGCTGTATGCCCCGAGGGTTATCCGAACAAAAGGGATTTGGCAAAGGGGCACCCTGTGAGGTTCATCGGTGATGATGAAAGGATCCTCTGGGCTTCGGCGGATCTCGCCGAAGGGAGTGTGCTAACAGGAGGTTCCAGGATAGTGGAGTGTGTCGGCACCGGAGGCAGCGTGCCAGAGGCCAGCTCTGCCGCGGAGGATCTATGTAAAAAGATCTCCTTGGAAGACGGGTGGAAAGTCTTTCACAGGAGCGACATAGGATCTGAGAAGTTCATGGAGAGAAGGATTGCGTTGGCCAATATGGCCCGCGAGATCTACCAGTATAGAGAGAGAAGGGGGTTGCTCGGCAAGAGGATGATGTGGATACCTGGGAAGGGATTAGTCGAGGTGGGTTAGAATGATCAAAAAATTGAGTGAGGAGGAAAGGATAGGCCTCCTGAGGAACATAGAGAGCTACAGGAAGGAGTTTGAGGGGAAGCTATACCCGCTCGAGGGCTTGAGTGGCGATAAACCGGTGACCTTCATCTCGGTCGGTGGCGGAGAGCTGGGAGACCTGGCCGTAACAGCTGCAAAGAGGTATTACGGCGGTCCGTCAGGTGGGATCAGGACCGTTGCGTTTGACAGATACCAAGGGTTCCCGGCCCAAGACGCCTCTGACCACTTTGAGATATTTGATATGAAGGACGGGGATTTGCTTGAGAAGTACATCCGGAAGTACGTCCCGGACCCCGAGGAGCCCCACGCGATATATTTGGAGGTCGAGATGACAGACACCGAGAGGACATTCAGGCTAGGCATGGAGGAGGGTTACAAGGTGATGTCGACTCCATATGGACCGTTGGTGTGCATGGACAGGCATGCCACAAAGATGATGTTCGACAGGCTCGGGCTGGAGAGGTCAGAGTGGGCGTACGCAAAGAGTGACGAGGAGGTTCGGAGTGTTGTAAGAGAATTCGGCCTGCCAGTCATTGTCAAGCCTGTCATGACGTCGAGCGGCCACGGAACCTCGATAGTGAAGGACGATGAAGGACTGAGGAAGGCGTATAGGCATGCCAAGGAGCACGCAAGGGGCATCGGAGAGGAGGTCGTAGTGGAAAAGTTCTTGCCCGAGTTGAAGGGTGTGGGCACCGAGATA
>CAZQQB010000069.1:1323-4876 GCA_964595415.1 uncultured Nitrososphaerota archaeon
TTCTGCGGCTGAGGGGTGCAGGAGGGGTGCCGGCAAGATCGCGGAGTTCTTGGGCGGGATCGGGATTTATGCTGTGGAGCAGTTCGTAATCGGCGATAAGGTCTACAACAACGAGGTCGCAAACAGGCCCCACGACACAGGTCTGATAACGAGATGGATGCTCAACATGGACGAGGGTTGTCTGCAGCTGACCTCAACAATAGGGCTCTATGGAGCTTACAAGGGGAGGGATTTTCGGGGTTGCCCATGTGGTCCTTGCCCCAGAGGGCATAGTCGGGGAGAGGAAGGTGCTTGGTATCAACCTCAGTAAACTCCACATATTCCAAGCGTCTGGAAGTGACTTCTGGTACTTTGGAAAGCCCTCAGCCTATGCGGGAAGGAGGATGGGTCTGGCCGTGGCTTTTGGAAGGGACCTCGAAGCCGCAAGGAGTGAGGCGGAGAGGTGGGCACATTTTGCGGAAAGATGCATAGATTATGGGGGAATGTGATGTGCCAAAGGTTGCGGTGATAATGGGCAGCAAGTCCGATGAAAGGGCGGGGGACGAGGCTGTTGCGGTTTTGAATGAATATGGAGTCGATTTTGAATGTAGGGTGATATCTGCCCATAGGAACCCTGAGGAGCTTGATTCGTTTGTTAGGACTACTGACGCCGAGGTCTTCATAGCAATCGCTGGACTATCGGCGGCGCTGCCAGGAGCGATAGCCTCAAAAACGGTCAGACCTGTGATCGGTGTGCCGCTCGATGTAAAGCTGGAAGGTCTGGACGCTTTTCTGTCCATGGCTCAGATGCCGCCCGGGGTGCCAGTTGCTACGGTCGGGGTGGACAATGCCAAGAACGGAGCCATTCTAGCAGTCGAGATCTTGGCAGTGAAGTACCCAGAGTTGAGGCAGAAATTGATGGAGAAGAGGGGGCTGAAAAAGGCATGAGGGTTAGGGTGGAAGTCAGGCTAAAGAAGGGGCACTTTGACCCCGAGGGCGACGTCACCGCGAGGTCGCTGAGGGACCTAGGCTTTCCGGTGAAAGGCGTCAGGGTAAGCAAGGTTTACACCGTGGAGATGGATGTTTGTGATGAGAGCGAGGCGCTCAGAAAGGCCCAGGAGATGTGCAGGAGGCTTCTGGCTAACCCAACCAAGGACAACTTCTTAGTAGAGGTGCTACCAGGTGAGGGAGGGACTGCTTAGAAGGATCCTTGAGATCCCGCTCGTGGAACTGGATCTCTCCAAGGCGGATGATGGGGATCTTCTAGAGATCAGCCAAACCATGGGTCTTGCCCTCAGCCTCGACGAGATGAGGGCATTGAAGGAGCGCTACGCCAGACCTCTCACGGACGTAGAGCTCCAGACGTTCGGGCAGACTTGGTCTGAGCACTGCATTCACAAGACCTTCAAGGGGAATATTGAACTCAATGGGAGGAGGATTAACGGTCTGCTCAAGAGCTACATAATGAGGGCAACAAAGGAGCTCAACAAACCTTGGTGCTACTCAGTATTCGAGGACAACGCAGGTCTTGTAGATTTTGACAAAGGATATTTGGTTGCAGCAAAGGTGGAGACCCACAACCACCCCTCGGCGGTGGAGCCCTTCGGCGGTGCAGCGACGGGCGTCGGCGGGGTCATAAGAGATATTCTGGGGGTATGGGGGGAGCCCGTTGCCAACACGGACGTCTTGTGCTTTGGACCATTAGACTTCCCTTATGAGAGGCTGCCGCTAGGGATAAAGCACCCAAAGTACATCTACAAGGGCGTTATTGCAGGGATAGGCAACTACGGGAATAACATGGGAATACCAACAGTCTCGGGCGCCATAATATTTGACTCGGGGTACATAGGCAACCCCGTCGTCTACTGTGGCTGCGTGGGGATACTGCCGAAGGAGATGTATGTAAAGAACACAAGGGATGGGGATTATGCAGTCTTGGCTGGCGGAAGGACGGGCAGGGACGGAATACATGGGGTCACTTTTGCATCGACTGACCTGATAGAAGACACCGACGAGCTAAGACCCGCTGTCCAGATACCCAACCCGCTCGTCGAGGAGAGGCTCAGGAGGGCGATAATGACAATAAGGGACGGGAGGCTCGCCTCAGGGATAACCGATCTAGGGGGAGGCGGCATATCTTGCGCGACTGGGGAGATGGCGCACAGGTCTGGTCTCGGAATAGCTGTAGACCTCGACGTTGTGCACTTGAAAGAGTCCGACCTAGCCCCTTGGGAGATCTGGGTCTCAGAGTCTCAGGAGAGGATGCTACTCTCTGTGCCGGGGGGCAACCTGGAGGAGGTCCTGAGGATACTGGAGGAGGAGGATCTGGAGTCATGCGTCCTGGGAAGGTTCGACAAAAGCGACATGCTGAGGGTGAAGTACAGAGGGCTTACGGTCTGCAATCTTGAGCTAGATTTTCTATACAGTCCACCAAGGGTGACGAGAAGGACAGTAAGAGCCGAGTATGTGTCCACCTCTTACGAGCTTCCTGAGCCCAAGGATCTATCTGAGGAGATCCTAAAACTCCTCTCAGATCCTAATATAAGGAGTAAGGAAGCCGTCATAAGGACTTATGACCACGAAGTAAGGGGCTGCACAGCGATAAAACCGATTCAGGGTGATCTTGGTGGACCCAACGATGCGGCTGTATTGAAGCCGCTCAAGGACTCCTGGATGGGAGTTGTTATATCCTGTGGCATAAACCCGTTCTATCCAGACCCATACTGGATGGCGGCGGCGTCCATAGAGGAGGCCATCCGAAACAACGCCTCGGTTGGGGGGCGGCGGGTGGCCTTATTGGACAACTTTGTCTGGGGCAACCCTGAAAGGGAGGACAGGATGGGAAGCCTTGTGAGGGCTGTGGAGGCTTGCTATGATTTCTCGATCGCCTTTGATGCACCCTTCATATCCGGAAAGGACAGCCTCTATAACGAATCGCCGCTGGGACCGGTTAGACCAACATTACTGATAACGGGCATAGGTATAGTACCGGACGTCAGAAATGCGGTGACGGTTCAACTGAAGAAAGAGGGGAACCCCATATACGTCCTGGGCTTCACCAAAAACGAGCTTGGCGCTTCGGCGTATCTTAGGACTAAGGGGCTCAGTGGAGGGGAATGTCCCAAGGTCGATCCGAAGGTGTCCAGAGACGTATTGGGGGCTCTTATCAGGGCTATCGATTTAGGGGTTGTAATGGCGTGCCATGATGTCTCTGAGGGTGGTATTGGGGTGGCCGCAGCTGAAATGGCCATTGCAGCTGACGGTCTCGGTCTCTTGCTCGACTTAGGTAAGGTGCCATCGGACTTAATGAGGGGAGATCTGAGGCTCTTCTCGGAGTCCACATCGAGGTTCTTAGTCGAGGTCAAGAAGGACCGAGTCAAGGAATTCGAGGAGATAGTTCGAGGCATCCCTCACGGAAAGGCAGGTGTTGTTGTTGGTCACAGGCTGAGAATAAAGGATTTAAAAGGGGCGTCGTGGGAGGTCGGCATCAGTGAACTCAGAAGGGCGTGGAAGGGGTACTAATGGATCTCAATAGGGCGCAGGCATGCATAGCTAGGGTCGGCGGAACCAACTG
>CAZQQB010000069.1:4912-5250 GCA_964595415.1 uncultured Nitrososphaerota archaeon
TCGGGCTTAAGGCGGAGATACTCCACATGAGGCAACTTCTGAAGAGGGGTTTGGCGGATTACCAGCTGCTCGTCTTCCCTGGCGGATTTTCCTATGGAGATTATGTAAGGGCAGGGGCAATCTGGGGAAAGGAGGTCCTCGCAAAGCTCAGATCAGAGCTAGAGGTTTTTATCGGAGAGGAGAAGCTAATGATGGGCATCTGCAACGGTTTCCAAGTGATGGTCGAAGCGGGATTGCTCCCGGACGGAGGGATCTCAGAGGGGCCGAAGGCAGCGCTTGCTAACAACGCCTCGGCTAGGTACGAATGTAGGTGGGTGTACCTGAGGGTGGAGAGAGGC
>CAZQQB010000069.1:5260-6007 GCA_964595415.1 uncultured Nitrososphaerota archaeon
ACATGTTGAGAATACCTGTCGGGCATGGAGAGGGGAGGTTTATCCCAGCCTCAGAGGGGGTCCTCGTAGAACTTGTTAGGGAGGGCTGTGTCATGTTTCGGTATGCAAGACCCTCAGGAGAGGTTGCGGATGGAGAGTATCCATACAACCCCAATGGTTCGGTCTATGACATAGCAGGCATCTGCAACAGAAAAGGTAACGTAATGGGGATTATGCCGCACCCAGAAAGGGCGTTCTTTGGATGGCAGTTGCCAGAAAAAAGGTCAGTACCGTATGGGGATGGTAAAAAGATCTTCGATGGAATAATCAGATATTTGGAGGATTATTGAGCAGGGGTTTCGGGGTATGGATTCTATAGTTTAGTGCGTGATTTAGCACCTAATTAGATTAGGTTTAGACAAGACACAAATTTATAACTCGGTGAAATTTTTTGAATCTTGTATTTGGAGGCACATATGGTGTCTCAGAAACAGGCAAATCCGGCGCCACTGAGTCTTGCTGCCTTTGCGATGACGACTACAGCTCTCTCGCTTTTTGTGCTCGGCTTACTCCCGGCAGAGAGTGTGACCGTTGTAATTCCATTGGCAATAACATATGGGGGCATCATTCAGATCTTGGTTGGATGCTTGGAGTGGAAGACAGGTAACACCTTCGGTTTTGTGACATTTACGTCCTATGGGGCATTCTGGCTTTACTATGCCTTATTCAACATATTAGCAGTCCTAGGCTTGGTAAAGATAAGCCCCG
>CAZQQB010000069.1:6017-6335 GCA_964595415.1 uncultured Nitrososphaerota archaeon
TGCGGCGGGGGCGGTTCTCATACTCTGGGGTTTCTTTACATTTTACCTTTGGATAGCCTCGCTTAAGACCAACCTAGCAACATGTCTAGTGTTCTTCTTGTTATGGCTCGCATTTGTTGTTCTAGGAATCGGCGACATAATGGGAATCAGTAGTGTGGTTAAAACCGGGGGAATAATAGCACTATTCACCGCCGCTGCGGCTTGGTACAACTCGCTTGCAATCGTGCTGAATGAGATGTACGGGAGGATAATCGTCCCTCTTGGAAAGCCCCCCAAATAACCTTTTTTCTGAGTTCACATATGTGCCATCAGTATGGA
>CAZQQB010000070.1:0-2940 GCA_964595415.1 uncultured Nitrososphaerota archaeon
GGATCGCCTCAGGATAATCCCAGCCAAGGTATTTGTAGAGGTAAAGCTGCCTCTGCATGTTCGACTCGTGCTCCTTACCCCGGAGAATGTGGGTGATCCCCATGAGATGGTCATCTATGCCACACGCAAAGTTGTAAAGCGGCCAAACCCTGTACCTTCGACCTTGGAGGGGATGCGGTTTTGTGTCTATGCGCATGGCGGGCCAGTCCCTGATGGCTGGGTTTGGATGGTTTAGGTCGGTCTTTATGCGCATGACAGCGCCACCTTTTTTTATGGTGCCGTTGAGCATTCCCTCCCAGCGTTCAAGCTGTGCCTCTGGCGGCAAGTCCCTGCAGGGGCAAGGTTTTTTGGCGATCACAAGCTCGCGGAATTTATCAGACCGACAGATGCAGACATAAGCACTGCCCTGGCTAAGCAGTTTCTCCGCGTACTCGTAGTAGATCGGGAGGCGCTCTGACTGTATGTATTCGTCGTCCCAGTTTACTCCGAGCCACCGTAGATCCTCACGTATGACTTCATAAGCCTCTGGCATTGGAGGTTTTACTGATGGTGATGTGTCCTCGAAGCGAAGGGTAAAGAGTCCACGATACATCTTAGCATATTCATCGCTAAGCAGCGCTGCCCGGGTATTGCCCAAATGGATGACAGAGTCGGGGTTAGGAGCGAACCTCACATGGATCCTTGAGTATTTATGAATGTTTGGAGGTGGTGGGAGTATATGCTCCTCCCTCTTTGGCTTCTCCTTTGTAAGTGCCACGCCGAGGGTCTCGGCCAAAGCCCTCTGGTCAGAAAGGCTCATGGTGTTGATCTCAGAGACTACACCCGTCGCAAGTTTGAAGATCTCGGAGGCCATCTTTCTGAGGTCTGGGTTTTCAGATAGTGCCTTCCCGACCACCGCTTTAACTTCAGCCTTTCCGTCGTATTTTAGGGCGTTGAGGAGGGCATGCTTTTTCAGTAGTAATTGGATCTCTTCTGTATTTATGGTCTCTCCCCCTACTTTAACCTGGATATGGAATAGTCTGCGAGTTCCCTCAGATCTTGTTTGGCGGGAGATTCGGGGAGCGGGGATAATGTGCGAACTGCGACCTGTGTGTATGACCTAGCCTTATTGAGGACATAATCGTCAATACCTTCCTGCCTTAGCTCGTTTATGAGAGCGGAAATATCCCCATCTGAAGCGTCCTTCTTGCCGAGAAGGCTGAGCATTTTATCCCTCAAAGAAGAATTCAGGGACCTGATGACAATAAGGGTCTTCTTACCCTCTCTTATGTCGTTTCCAATAGATTTTCCCAAGACCTCTTCCTTCGATGTAAGACCGAGATAGTCGTCGAAGATCTGGAAGCCTACTCCCATGTTTAGACCGTATTCTCCAAGGAGCGATACGGTTCTCGTATCACCCCCACCTATCGTAGCACCAATTTCAGCGCTAGCTTGGAATAATGATCCGGTTTTTTTATTGACCATTAAAAGGTACTCCTCCTCCGAAACTTCAGGCTTAGATTCGAATTCCATGTCCATACTCTGCCCTTCAGAGAGACTGACGGCAGATTCTGCCATGATCTCGGCAGCCCTCCTCAGACGCTCAGATTCTCCAGTGGTATTAAGGAGGAGTTGAAAGGCTTTAGCGAAGAGAAGGTCTCCGGCGAGTATGCCGTTAGGTATCCCCCAAAGGATATGTACGGTAGGCACACTCCTTCTCAGGAGATCATGATCCATTATGTCATCGTGTACGAGGGTGAAGTTGTGCAAAAGCTCTATTGCGGCAGCGGCGGGGAGGGCAGAGGCAAGATCCCCGCCTACCATTTCGCAGGATTTGATTACTAAGAAGGCGCGTATGCGCTTCCCGCCTTGGCTGGGCAGATAGCGAGCTGATTTGTACAAGTTGCTCTCCCCCTCCAAACACTTCTTGATTATGGGATCTATGAGAGATGCAACCTGTTTGATCTTATCCTCTATCAATACCTCTCACCTTGAGACCTCTCTGAGTTATCCAGTTTAGGAGATCGCCCTTTATGACGAGGGGAGCTGACTTTAACTGGTCCAAATTTCGGCAGCCAACCAAGATAAGGACGGTCCTTAACTCTTCGACGATGCGGTTCAAGCGAGCGATTACTTTTTCCTCGCTTGAGAATGCAGGGAGCAATAGGGTCCTTGCAACGCCAGCTAGGTCTGCCCCCAGGGCTATTGACTTTGCTACGTGGAGACCGTTTTGAATGCCTCCGGAAGATATGACCGTCAAATTTGGCTTTAGGGATAAGACCTCACATAAGCTCATCGCGGTCGGTATTCCCCAGTCCCAAAGAGTCTCAGCCACCTCTGATTTTAGGTTCTCTCCCCTTTGTTTTGAGTTATAAAACTCTACGGCAGCCCAGCTTGTCCCACCGGCGCCCGCGACTTCTATGGCAGATGCTCCTGCTTTAACAATTTGCTCCGCCACCTCTCGAGATATGCCACAACCGGTCTCTTTTACAACAATCGGCCTATCCAAGTCATCTGCTATTTCTGAAAGGGCATCGATTATCCCTTTGAACCTCACGTCGCCACCTAGCTGTACAAGCTCTTGGAGTGGATTGAGGTGAACGGCGAGCGCATCGGCATTCAACATAGAGATGGCGCTCTCGGCGTATTCTGAGGCGTTTGGAGATAGCAATTGTGCAGCCCCTATATTGGCAATGACTGGCAGACTCCTTGAGACCTCTCTTACTATCCGGAAGGTATCTTGGAGATCCGGTTTCTCCAAGGCAGCACGTTGGCTACCAACGCAAATCCCTATACCAAGTTTAGTTGCCGCGATTGCGAGTCGCTCGTTTATCTTTTTGGTCTCGGGATGACCGCCCGTCATCGAAGAAATTATAATAGGGGCCAATAGCTTCTTTCCGAAGAGGCTTGTGGAGATATCTATGTCATCTAAGTTGAGCTCAGGAAGCGCGCAGTGGATCA
>CAZQQB010000070.1:2950-6169 GCA_964595415.1 uncultured Nitrososphaerota archaeon
CTCCACATCATCAAGGTGTGTGCTTTTTCTAGAGGATACGTCCAAATCGCGGCATATCAAAATATGGGAAAATTTACGCTCAGATATCAAAATAATCAACTCTCAAAGCTTGTACCTATTATCTCCTCACCTAATAGGAGTCTAGCAAGTTGACCGGGGCGTGTTATGTTAAATATAATAGCCGATCGACCACCCTCGGATATATAACGTCCGATCTCTTTAAGCTTACCAACCATTCCTCCTGTTACATCCCCTCTGGCATGTTGGATTTTATCCAAGGTTTTTTCAATGTCTCCAACCTTCATTCTGGGAACAACGACACCGTTCATGATGATGCCATCCACATCAGTTCCAAAAGCCAAGACTTTGGCGTCAAACGTCTTTGCAAGTAGTGATGCTATCATGTCACCCGAGAGGATGCGAAAGCCCGAGGAGAGATCTAAGACAACATCTCCACCTATTGCAGGTATCATCCCACGTTCTAAGGAAAGCTTTAACGGCTTAATGAATGTCTCGTGAAGGTCAGGACCATCGAATATGAAGGAGGATGAGGAGTTTATTGGGAAGACGGGAAGACCATGCTGAAGTAATGTGTCTGTGAGCACCTTGGTGAGGGATAACATCGCAGAGCGTATCTCTGCAGCTCCTTTGGGATCAATTATAATTCCTCCGTGAAGATATTTACTTGCGACATAGTGTCCAAAGGAGCCTCCTCCGTAGACCAAGATCAAAGAAGGCCGGAGGCGGAGTTGGGAGAGTTCAAGAGAGATGTTTTTGATGACGTTGAAGTTTGGGGTGAAGGGCTCATCCTTCTTTGTTATGGCGCTCCCGCCGAGTTTTATGACAAAATCAACCATACTCAACCTCGCTCACCCCGGTGCTAGTGAAGGAGAACGTCTGATAATTCCCCCATGTTGAGGTTTCTTTTGGTGATAATATAAGTTCTCCCTTTGCATCTTCCAAGGTTATCATCTTTGATCCATAGACGCCTTTTACACGGAATAGCCGGACGAGATCTCTCGGTTTTAAGAGACCAATTGCGCAGCTGATCGATGATTCTAGGGTCATGAGGTACCCAAGCTTTTTTGGATCATTCTCCCTTATTGCCTTGCTGCCCTCAACTACGATGTGCCCGATGGTGTGCCAGAGTCGTTGTGAAAAATCTGGAAAAGTTTCATTAAAATTCCTGATGGTACCACTTGTGGATTTGCCATGGGGTTTTATGCTTAGAAGGACCGAAGCTTCTGGGTCGCCATTCAGGGATACTAGGCCTTCCCCTTTTCTACAGACAACAAATCCGCCAGAAATTGCTGTCAGCGCTCTTACCATTGTCATCAGTGGTTTCCCGCTCAGTTTACTAATGAATAGGGGCGCAGACTCTTGTAAAGAATCAGGCCCAATGAGATATAATATGGAAGCGAGTGTGAGGAAGTCTCGATATGGGGGGGTGACATGAAAAATTTTCTGCTCGCCCCTGGTATTTAGATGATCCTCGACAATTCGTTTCAGAGGAAGGGAGGATAATGGCGTATGGGCTTTAGAGTGTTCGTCAAATGTAATCTCGATCTTTGTAAAGAAGTTGATCGTGGAAATGAGAGCCGGATTGCCGATGTCAATGAAAGCTTCCCCCAGCAAAGGCAGGGAGAAGGGGACGAGCAAATTTATTTTTTTCATGATAGTCTTTTGGTAGCAAGAAAGAATTAATCTTTGTGGGAATAAGGTGTTTTATGAAGTAGGCAGATATCAATCCCATTTTCTCCTTACGGAAGACACTTCCCACAGTATTTAACGGATCATGATATAAGAGCCGTACCCAACGACCTCTTCTTTTGAACCGTATGTGTCCCCTGAGGTTGAATAGCAGAGGCGTTTGCAAGTAGTTGCACCGAGCCCTTTTGCGGCTATTATAGCAGTCATCACCGGTCCTGGTCCGCACATGCTTATGTTCTCCCTGAGAACGGTCTCACTCAAACCCTTGGCATCCATATTTATTATGCGGTCCCCAGCCATGGCATCTTTTTTGTAAGCCTCAGAATATGGGACATAGTGCGAGAAGTCTGTGCTTGCCACTATCAGCGAAGACTTGCCCATGAGTAGCTCTGCAAGAGCCTTGCCGAGTTCGAGAGATGTCATGTAATCTTGGAGCATCATACATATTGGCAATATTTTGAACCCCTTCTGGTATATGAACTGAAGGAAAGGAATTTGGACCTCTATCGAGTGCTCATACAGGTGTGCCTCTTGATCTGTTTCGACTATTCCTTTGTTGGCGAGCTTTTTGGCAAGAGCTTCATCAACTTGAACTCTGCCTAATGGGGTTTTCCATGCGCCTTCTGCCCAAACGGATAGACCGGCGCCCATGCCTGTGTGATTTGGACCTAGTATCACGACCACATCAGGAGAGGGTTCTTTGGATAGATGGTAGTAACCATGGGCTGCAACTGGACCGGAATAGATGTAACCGGCATGAGGTGAGACGACAGCCAAAATATGCCTCTCGGTTGACACAGGCCCACTGGGAAGGGATTTCGGCCCGACCCTGTGCATAAAGCACCAAGTCATCTGATCCTTTATTCCCTCCGGAGAGCCTTCATAGAAAGAGCCAGCAACAGAAGGGCGTCTATCCTTCGACATCATACCCTCCATACTCCTCCTCCGCCACAAGCACCTTGGACTCGAAGTCTTCAATAGTCGCGGGCAGCTCCGCCGTAGGAGCAAGCTCGCCACGCTCCCTGAGGACTTGCCTCGTGAGGAGCCAATAAGCTAGGGCCAAGGACTTCCTGCCCTTGTTGTTGATAGGTATGACGAGGTCTATTAGCTGGGATCTGTTGTCGGTGTCACAGAATCCCACAACAGGTATTCCCACTTCTGCCGACTCCAAAATCGCTTGCCAATCCGCCCTCGGATCGGCGACCACAAGGAGTTCTGGCTCGACGTACGTGGGTAGCTTGGGGTTGGTGAAGGTTCCGGGTATGAATCTGCCGGTGAGGGCTTTTCCGCCCACCAAGGAAGCAAATTTTTCCACAGGCTTGAACCCATACTGTCTAGCAGAGACCGTGTAGACTTTCTCCCCTTTGAACCTGGAGATGAATTTGGATGCGATTCTAAGCCTCTCGTCTGTCTTTCTCACATCCAGAACGTAAAGACCGTCTGGCCTGACCCGGTAGATGAAGGGTCGCATATCGTTGGTCTTGACGTGAGTCCCTATGTGGATGCCCC
>CAZQQB010000071.1:0-936 GCA_964595415.1 uncultured Nitrososphaerota archaeon
GATCACTGGGCAGCAACGGCAGGAGGTGCGCCCCTGTCTGGGGGTGTGGCCATAGCTCAATGGGGATGGGCTTCAGGAATCTTATACGTACTGCCCGTTAACATATTCCTAGGCTCGGTTCATGACTACGCCACAGGTTTTGTTATGATGCGTGAGCGTGGGCAAACTGCTAGCGAAGTTTCCTATAGGTGGATTACTCCTCTCTCGGGCATCTTATTTACCTTCATTGGCTACATCGCTATAGTGAGCTTCTGCGCAGCTTTCGTGAGGCTTGTGGTTGCCGGAACCACATCGACGCCGGATCTGTTTGTGCCTGTGGTTTTACTAGCAGTGATAGGTCCTCCATTTGGTTACCTCCTTTATAGGAAGGGTTGGCCAATTTGGCTAGTCGGGGTCATTCAGTATGCAATATTCCTCGTCGCGATTTATGTAGGAATGATGTATCCATATAAGATGTCTGCTGAAGCATGGTACATATTCCTTGCAATAGTTGGAATTTTGGCGGCCTGTCTGCCCAATTGGCTGTACTCAGAACCATCTAACTTCATGATGTTCTTGTACATGGCCACTGGGGTTATTTTACTATTTCTAGGCGCCCTTGTAGGCAACTTCCCAATAACCGACTATCCCGCCATCCTATTCTATGACAAAGCACTGACGCCTAGCGGATGGTTCTATCCTGGAATCACCATGATGGTGTCATGCGGAGCTCTTACTGGCATGCATGTTTTCTGGATCGGTGCCTACACGTGTAAGCGCTTTCCAGAAGAAAGATGGGTTAGAATTATTGGATACGGCGGGGAGGTTCTTGAAAGCGTCGGTCTTTGGACCGCTTTCTTGGCTATGCTCGTCTTACCGGTTAGTACATATATACCTGCCTTAAAGGCTGGATGGACGGCTGCCTTTGGGCTTGGATTCGCAAAAATTGTTGGAGCG
>CAZQQB010000071.1:946-5278 GCA_964595415.1 uncultured Nitrososphaerota archaeon
CATGCCCTTTGCATCTCCTGCACTGCTAAAAGTATTTGGCATGTGGATCGTTATGGTTTTCATAATGAGCACTTTCTATTCAGGGTTTAGAAACATGCGTGTATTAGGAATAGAATTTGTTCAGTTGTTGACTAAAAAGAAAATAACAAAATATTTATCTGCTTCCAGGTGGATCGCTGCGATCATTACTGCCTTCTTAGTCATAGGCTTGGCCCTGAGTGGCGCCTATCTGCAGATCTGGGCCCTCTTCCCGATCTTGTCTACATCATTGGCAGTATTCTCCTTCATAATTGTTGGAGAATGGTGTAGACTAAATGATAAGAATCCAATATTCTGGAGGATCGCAATGTTGGTCACACTGCTTGGCATCTCCCTCCCTGCATCTCTATACGGCGCTTGGTGGAATTACAGTGCGGGCGCTGTAGTCCCAGGTACTGTCTCACTGGTCGCTGCCGTCGTGACCCTAATTTACGTATTCGAATGGGCAAGGCGCAGGTGGAGACGCGGTTATACGCCAGAAGAGAAGGAGAAGTTCCTCAAATTCGAAGAATTCTAAAATTTTTTAAACACCATCTATCTTTTTTATGGTGATTGACATGAATCCAAAAGAAAGGACATTAAAAATTTTGAATAGTGAGAGCGTAGATCGCTCGTCAGTCCTCTCTGCAACTCAAACTGGAACATGTGAACTTATGGCCGCATCAGGGGCTTACTGGCCAGAGGCGAGCTTTGACGGGGCCCTCATGGCAAAATTGGCTGTAGCCGCCCACAAGATCGCAGGTTTGGAGGGTGTCCGAA
Organism: uncultured Nitrososphaerota archaeon; assembly: GCA_964595415.1. Lineage (GTDB taxonomy): Archaea > Thermoproteota > Methanomethylicia > Methanomethylicales > Methanomethylicaceae > CAZQQB01. The sequence goes on from CAZQQB010000071.1 coordinate 1,745, forward strand.
TTCCTTTCTGTCTTACAGTGTTGGCTGAATCGATGGGATGCGTAATAGATAGAGGACGGACCGATCGCCAGCCTGCGATTGCAAAAACTCTGTATGACCAAGGAAAATCGCCGAGTGCCGAAAAACTACTTGAAAGTTCTAGGGCTCAGACTGTAATCGAAGCCATACACAGGATTAAGGACATGAACTTAGACGTCCCTCTGATAGTGGGATTTGAGGGTCCTACGACGCTGGCTGGGCACCTCCTTGGCGTCGAGCGGCTCTGTCTTATGATGATAAAGAAGCCGGACGAGGTTCAGAAGTACATGGCTGTGGCAGAGGAGGCCTGCGTAATCTACGCAAAGGCGCTTGTGAAAGAAGGCGCAGACATAATTGCGCCAGCAGATCCGACAGCATCACCTTCCGTCCTGAGCCCGAGGATGTTCGAGAAATTCTCCAAGGGTCATAGCTTCCGTGGCAAAGACATCAATTCTTCACATATGTGGTAATGCCACGCCAATTCTTAACCATATGGCTAACTGCGGTTTTTCAGCCTTAAGCATAGAGGAGAAGGTAGATCTTAGTACTGCAAAATCCCTACTTAAGGACAGAAGGGTCGTTCTGGTCGGAAATGTGCCCTCAGCCGGGGTGCTTCTGACAGGAACCGAGGAAGATGTTTTTAATGCGTCCAGACAGGCGATAGCTTCAGGCGTGGACATACTGGCACCAAGTTGTGGCATCGCTCCGCGCACACCTACCAGAAATCTTCAAGCCATGGTCAGGGCTGCCCTTTCTCCTTAGGTAATACTCTCAGCATCTCTGGCATTTCCAGTTCAGCAATTGTGGCTGCTATGGGTATGGGATACCTCACACCTGCGCTGTGGGTCTTCTCCAATCCCTCCACCAATTTTTCTAAATGCTTGAATGGCACGACCATCGCTATCTCATCATCCGCTGTGTGTCCGAACCTCCTCTCGCCACAACAAGCTGGGGCTTCTGGGTATTGTATGCCTCTGCGATCCCGTCCCCACAGATACCGATATCGCCTATGGCACCAAAGGTTAGCCTCTTGCCGGTCGCATAGACTGCCCCGTTTATGACCCTCATCATCTGCGCCCCGTTTCCATATATGATCACGAGGTCAGGGTCGACTTCTAGGTTCTCCAACGGACCTACCACAAACCCCTCCTTTCTGTCCTTTATCTTCGGAACGGCATCTGCAAACTTCCTCGCAGCATCCTGATCTCTCACATATCCAAGCCTCATGAAGATCTCGCCACTACGAAAGCTTTCATCCACCTCTCTTAGCCCAACTACCGAGGATCCCAGTATGCACTCAGCATCCTCCGGGAAGACCGTCCAGGTCCATCCATATAACCTCGCCGTGTTTATGATCTGGCATATCGCGAGCCTCCTCCTTGGTCTCCTCAGAGATCTCACCAGGATCTCTGCCTCAGACCTATTATTGAAGAACCTTATCCCCACGATCTTGGACTTTGGTTTAACGTATTTGTAGATCTTCTCCGCAGCCTCTTTCAAATCCATCATTCTGTCCCCTCTGACCAATCCCTGACATAACTCAGCTGCTCCTCAGTCATAGTGTCTATTTCAATACCCATCGTTTTAAGCTTCAGCCTTGCTACTCTCTCGTCTATCTCCTTAGGAACGTCATGAACCGCCGCCCTCATCTTCTCTGCATTCTTTACAATATACTCCACAGATAGCGCTTGATTTGCGAAGCTCATGTCCATAACCTCACTCGGATGCCCTTCTGCCGCGGCGAGATTGACAAGCCTTCCTTCGGCCAATAGATACAGCTTTCTACCGTTCTTTAGGCCGTACTCCTCAACAAAATCCCTTATTCTTCTTTTTTCAACCTTAGTTTCTTCCAAACCCTTAACATCAATCTCAACATTGAAGTGCCCAGTATTGGCCAGAATGGCCCCATCCTTCATTAACTCGAAGTGCTCTCTTCGTATTACATTCTTATTGCCAGTTGCTGTCACAAAGATGTCTCCAACTTTGGCGGCATCCTCCATAGGCATTACGTCAAAGCCGTCCATGACTGCCTTGAGTGCCTTTATAGGGTCAACCTCTACGACTATAACATGCGCACCCATACCCCTTGCCCTGTTTGCAAGCCCCCTCCCACAATGTCCGTATCCTGCTATGACGAACCTCTTCCCAGCAATCAGCACATTTGTGGCTCTAAGGATGCCATCAATCGTGCTCTGCCCAGTTCCATATACATTATCGAAATCCCACTTTGTCTCAGCGTTATTCACTGCTACTATAGGATATCTGAGAACCCCCCTTTCAGCCATGGCTCTGAGCCTCATCACTCCCGTTGTGGTCTCCTCGGTCCCTCCGATTACTTTAAAGTTCCACCTTCCTGAGTGTAGCTCCGTCACCAAGTCAGCTCCGTCGTCCATTGTGATTGAAGGCTGGTTTTTTAGCACCATGTCGATACATCTGTAGTATTCCTCGGGTGTTTCGCCCTTCCATGCGTAGACATTTATTCCTTCGGTTGCCAAAGCTGCGGCTACCTCATCCTGCGTGGAAAGGGGGTTTGACGCTGCAAGGGCAACTTTCGCCCCTCCTGCCTCGAGAGTCCTTATCAATACGCCAGTCTCCTTGGTGACATGTAGGCACGCCCCGATCCTGATCCCTTTAAGAGGATTCTCTGTGGAGAAGTGCCTCCTGATCTCCATTAAAACTGGCATGTGATCTTCTGCCCATTTCAGTAAATTTCTCCCCTTCTCCGCCAACCCTATATCCTTGACCGTGTAATCCAAGTTTAGCACCCATGTACCTTAAATCTATGGTATTATAAAAAGTTGGGCACATGCTTGGAAATCCTGGCACCACAGACGAGAAAATCATGCTCTTTTTGGGTCAAATAACGCGCACTATCATCCTTGTGGACTCCCTGTTTTTAACTGCGCCTTTGAAATTTCCAGTATTCTTTGGTCTAAGGGGATTTTGTCAACTTCCAATATTGGAACTCTGAGCATGCTTTCTTCTGCCGAGATCTCCTTCAATGGAAGTGCCCTCTTGACCCACCCTTCTCTTATGTTCTCTTCAAGTTCCTCGTCTGAGATTAACGGGTTAAAATATCTTTTAAGTAACCTAAGCAATTCCTCGTCCTTAACCCACTCTTCCGCTTTTACGGTATGGGTTTCATCAAAAGCGAGCTGGACCTCTGGGGCGATGGGCTTACTGCTTGACAAATATTCAAGAGACTTTTTCCCAAGCGTTATCGTTATGAATATATAATGAAGAAACTCATGCGCTAGACATGCCTTGAGCAGATCCTCCCCTGAATAAAGAAGAAAGGGTAGCGTGACCTCAACACAGAGTCTAAACTTCCCATCAAATCTTTGGATCTGTGCCGATGCATAAATCACCGTTTGGGAAAAACCTGATGGGTATTTTACGACGACTAAGTTCGGGTCGAATGTTATTGGTGGATAAACCAAACCAAAGGCTCTTTCAATGTAGGATATTGCTTTTTCAAGCAGTGGCAATTTCTCGAAGAAACTCCTTAAAACATCG
>CAZQQB010000071.1:5288-5613 GCA_964595415.1 uncultured Nitrososphaerota archaeon
CTTTCATGAGCTTCGCTCACCTTTTGGAAATACAACTGGCGCCCTATATGCATGTTAGACACTCTAAAAAAGTGGTGTGTTCTCCATTATACCGACCAGTAACTTTACACCGTTCTCTATATCTGCTTTGGAAACTACCTCGCTGAAGCTGTGCACATACCTTGCAGGAATTGCTATGCAACCCGATGGGACACCATCCCTGGAGAGTTGTATTGCGGTTGCATCTGTGGTCCCTCCTTCCAACACCTCAAATTGGTATTTTATGTTCAGCTTGTCTGCCAGATCTGTTAACCAGCCTATCACCGAGGGATTGGCTATTAACCCT
>CAZQQB010000071.1:5623-5879 GCA_964595415.1 uncultured Nitrososphaerota archaeon
GAGTCTCTCCTGCCGTCGGCAACAACTAATGTAGGACCAAGCCCCAGTTTAATTGGAGCCTCGCTCTCCCCTATCTCGGGATGGTCACCAGCAATTGTTGTATCTATGGCTATGCCAACGTCTGGTTTTACTACAAATGAGCTTACAGTTGCTCCCCTCAGCCCGACCTCCTCTTGAACTGTGAAGACTGCCACTATCCTGTTAATAGGATTTGCCTTTTTCAAAGCTTCAATGAGCATAAAACAACCGACTCGAT
>CAZQQB010000072.1:0-5802 GCA_964595415.1 uncultured Nitrososphaerota archaeon
GGCAGACGATGTCTACGAGGCTGGGATGAGGCTACTCCTCGAACTCGGATTCTATTGCCAGACAACGAGGAGGTGCATAAAGTTCGAGGAGTGGGAAGTGAAAAAAGTCCTGAAGCACCTCCCTGAGAGTGTCATCATTGGTGATGGCAAGGATGCCGTGGTGATGAGCATGAGGAGAATCGAAGATCCGACTCTTCCAGTGATTCATGTGTATGTGAAGACCCTGAGGAGCTTTGCTCAGGAGAGCATCATAGACTCGGTGGGCGCAGGAACGCTCGCCACCATAGATGGTTTCAAGATAAGGAAGGGCACCCCACAGGAGTTCAGGGCATCCAGAATGCTGGCTAGATGGGCGAGGCAGGCCATCACAGACGCTGGTAGACCCGGAATGCACATAAACGATGTGGCTGTGGTTAGCCCGGAGGCCAAGATATGCGCACTCGACCCGATGCAAGGCATTCGCAGGACAGACGGTCTTCTCGTAGCACAGATGATCGAGCTAAAGACGAGCCTACAGCACTTGGCTCTGATCGAGCACCTCACCAGTTACGGCTGTTTCATTGGAAATCTGATGACGCCCATTTTGGGCGGGTATTCGGGCGGACCTGAGGGGACTGCCATCGTTAATGTTGCGGAGCATTTGGCCGGCGCGGTATGCTACAATGCCCACTATCACTACTTAAGCCTCACGAACGTGAGAAACCTAAACAACACGGACAGGCAGGGCTTGTGGACAATAAGTATCGTGGGCCAAGCCCTTGCGAGGAACTCCGAAGTCATGAGTATATACGATTCTTACTGCGCCGCTGGTCCAGGTACAGAGGTGCTTCTCCGAGAGGCGGCAGCGGGGGGTGTTGCCTCATCCGTGAGCGGGCTCCATTTGATGGGCTGCGGATCCTGTGGTGGTAAGCTGGTGGACCATGCAACAGGTCTGGAGGCAAGGCTCCTGAAGGAAACTGCCGTTGCTGCAGCAGGGATGAGCCGGGAGGACGCGAATGAGTTCCTTAGAAAGTGGGTACCGCTCTATGAAGAATGGCTGGACATCACAAAATCACCAAAGGGCAAGACTTTCCAAGAGCTATATGACTTGGGGTCGGCGAAGCCGAAGGGCGAGTGGGATGATCTCTATAAAAAAGTCATTGGCGAACTGAAGGAGCTTGGCATAGAGCTTTGATTTATCTAGTTTGTAAAACATAGTCCGTAGGGGCGGAGTGTTTCACTTTAGCCAAAGACGCTATGCACATCAGACTTAACATTTCTTTAAAAAATTTTTCAGTATTCTTAAATAAGGGAACCCATATCATTAACTTGATAATAATGAACGCTTACCTTTTGAATGCAAAAAATTTCATATTGAAAATCGTATCCTTCACTTATCGGACCTACTGCAGATACACCCCATCCTCTGTGGTGTGCCTCTTCCAGTGGATTGCTGCAAAACTTCAGATACGTTCATTGGCTAAAATTACGGAAGAGAGGGAAGAGTCTGACAGTCCCTGAAAGGATATTTTAAGGCTTATGAGTGTAACATTCCTGATTGTAGGTCTATTCTTTCGAGAATGGGCTGCCCAAAGCCGCAGGTCTTCTGACTCTTCTGCCCCCTATCAGCAGCGCTATTAGGGTCACCAGATAGGGAAGCAGGCTGAGGAGTTGGCTTATTGAGGCGGAGGCAGGCCCCACCAAGAAAGTGCCGATCCAAAGGGAAAGCGCCTCCGTGAAGCCGAAAAGCAGAGATCCTAATAGCACACCAACAGGGTTCCACCTTCCGAGTATTACAATGGATACAGCAACGAATCCCCTCGCCGCCACAATCCTCGTGTCGAAGACGTTAAACATTGAGAGGCAGAGGAGCCCTCCTGCCATGCCGACGAATATCCCTTCCAAAATCAGGGCGCTGTATCTTATCATTGAAACGTTTATTCCCAAGTAAGATGCGATCAAGGGGTCCTCACCCACTGACCTAAGCCTGAGCCCATATGAGGTCTTGAATATAAGGTAGTAAGCGATGGGTACAGAGATGATCCCGATGTACACAAAAATCGTCTGGTTGAAGAGAATGCCCCCGATCACGGGTATTTGGCTCAGAAGCGGTATGGGATAAGGCCCTATCAACTCGCTCAGGTATGGAAAGCTCCCTTGTGAAAATGCTAACCGGAAGAAGTAGAGGCAGAGTCCAGCTGCAAGGAGGTTAATTGCCAAGCCAGAAACAACTTGGTCTAGATTTATTCGCACAACGAGTATGCCAAATGTGAGCACAGTAAGGATCCCCCCTAGGATTGCCATGAGCAGCCCAACCCAAAGGTTTCCAGTCAGGAAGGCGCCCATGAACCCTGTAAAGGCCCCGATTAGCATTGCGCCCTCTATTCCGAGGTTTAATATCCCACCACGCTCCACTATCGTCTCCCCTAAAGATGCCAACATGAGGGGGGCTGATGCCCTTATACCGGCGGCCATGAAGCCAATTATTAGCCCCCATTCCATCTCAATCATATCTTCAATACCCCCTTCTTCTCAAAGTACCGGAGTATGTGCTCGGAAGCTAGGACGAAGATTACCAAAACCCCTTGGATGAAGTCCACCACACCTTGTGGCTGGTTGAGGGCTCTTGACATAGTTGTAGAGCCGTTAAATATGGCAGCAAGGAATATTGAGGCCAAGGCCACTCCTATCGGGTTTTTCTGGCCCAACAGTGCCACTACAATGCCAGTGTAGCCGTATCCGGGCGAGAGGGACGGTCTCATCCTGAACTGAATGCCAGAGACTTCGATGAATCCGGCGATGCCAGCCAAGGCGCCACTGATTATCAGCGCCATGAACATCGTCTTGCCAACATTTATCCCTCCATACTTTGCGGCCTCGGGGTTCTCGCCCACAGCCTTTAGCTTGTAGCCAAAGGTCGTTCGCATCATTAAAAAGTGGATTAGTGGAACGGCTACAAAGATGGCAATAATGACGCCGAGGTGAAGGCGAGTGTAGGGCAGCAATATAGGGAGGACGGCAGAGGACGGTATCTGTGCAGACTCTGGAAATAAGGTATCTGGGCTCCTGAAGGGGAATGCGAGCAGCCACTGGATCAGGTATATGGAAACGTAATTCATTAGAAAAGTGGTGATCACCTCATTAATGCCTAGCCTCGCCCGCATAAAGGCGGGAATTGATGCCCAGATCATGCCCCCTGCGAGTGAGACTACCAATGAGATGAGCAGGGTTACCGGAGTGTTCCCCAAGGTTACGGCGGTTATCGTGCCGAGCATCGCGCCCATGTAGAGTTGCCCTTCGGCGCCAATATTCCAGACCTTGCACCTGAAGGAGATCGCAAGCCCCAACGATACCAATAGTATTGGGGTAGTCCTGACAAGGGTCTCTGCAGTCAACGATACATTGCCGAAGGCGCCGACGAAGATGTAGTAGTAAGCCAGGAACGGGTTGGCGCCGGTCAAGATGAACAGAATGGATGCCAAAAGCAAGGCAAAGCCGATGGAGATCCCTGCCTTGTACAGGGACCTGATCGTTGTCTTCGATAGTTTTAACTCCATAGGTTCTCCTCTCTATGCAGGCGCCCCAAGCATAAGTCTTGCTATTTTTTGGATATCAAGGTTGTCGCGAGAGAATTCACCAACAACCTTCCCCTCAAAAACGACCAATATTCTGTCGCTTAGTTTCACTATCTCGTCGAGGTCTGCAGAAACTAGCAGGATTCCAACGCCCTTTGACCGCAGCTCCATCATTTTCTGATGCACAGCCTCTGAGGCCTTGACGTCCAAACCGGCTGTTGGTTGCTCGGCCACCAGTATGCGAGCCCCGTTTGAGAGCTCCCTTGCCACCACAAGTTTTTGGATGTTGCCTCCGGATAGGCTATTGACATTAACCCAAGGATCAGACGCCTTTATCCCAAACTTTGTTATCAACTCCGATGCGGACCTCTCCATACACTCCTTATCCATTATCATTTTTTTGCTGTAGGGGGGGTCCTCAAAGTTCTTCAGGACGAGGTTCTCGGAGAGGCTCATTGTAAGTATTACCCCTCTCCGTATCCTGTCCTCGGGGATATAGGCAACGCCCTTCTGGATGATGAACCTCGGCGGTTTGTTCGTCAAGTCGCAGTTCTTCATAAGAACTGTTCCGGACTCCGCCCTCCGTAAACCCGTGATGGCCTCAACTAACTCCTTCTGACCATTGCCGGCTACCCCTGCTAACCCTAAGATCTCGCCCGAGTGGAGTACGAAACTGACATCCTTTACCACAACTTCTCCACGATCTCCTTTAATCTCAAGGTCTTTAACAAGGAGCAGGGGCTCTCCGTAGCCTCCGTGCTCAATTTTTAGAGACGGGTAGAAGCCCTCCACCACAAGGGAGGCCAGTTCGGTCTCATTGGTATCTTTGGTCAAGAGGGTTTTTATGACCTTGCCCCCCCTCATTATCGTTACCCTGTCGCTCATGGTCAGGGCTTCCTTGACTTTATGCGTTATAATGATAATAGACTTGCCCTTCGATTTTAAGTCCCTAATCATCCTTAATAAATCCTCTACCTCGATTGGCGTGAGGGCCGAGGTCGGCTCGTCAAGTATTAGTATATTCACATCCTGGCAGAGTAGCCTGAGGATCTCGACTCTCTGCCTCAGCCCCACCGGTAACTGTTCTATCCTTGCCTCTGGGTCTATTCTAAGGTTTAGGCTCTCAGATACAGACCTTATCTTGTCCTTTACAATATCAAGGTTCAGTCTACCAGTTAGAGGGAGGCTCAGAGCGATGTTTTCGGCAACTGTGAAAGATGGTATCAGAGTGAAGTGTTGATGGACAATCCCTATACCGAGGTTAACGGCTTTAAGTGGGCTGTCTACCTCCACCCTCCTCCCACCGACGTAAATCTCGCCAGAGTCTGGTCTCAGACAGCCAGAAACTATCTTCACCAATGTGGTCTTGCCAGCCCCATTCTCACCGAGTATGGCGTGGACCTCGCCTTTCATGACAGATAGGCTCACATCCTTGTTGGCGACTATGCCGTTTGGGTAGGTCTTGGTTATATTTTTCACATGTAGGGCGTATTCATCGTGCAACTTTTGGTCAGCCTGATGTGCCGCTTCTTCAACCTTAGGTTTTTTCAAAAAAAATGGAGGGGTTAACATAGGGATAACCCCCTATGGTGTTGGCTCAGCAAAGTTTGGTGTGGAGAGTGGCACAAGTTGTCCGCCTACGACCCACTTGACGGTCCCGTTGATTATTTGGCTCTCCAAGTTGTCCGCGAATGCCTTTACGGTGGTCAAGTTTTGCGCGAATGCGCTATTCCATACGAATTTTGAGCCGCCGGTCTTCATGGTTGTGTAGTAGACGCCCGCGGGGAAGTTGCCCGACTGCGCCCCCTGAATGAAGGTCTTAACCATGGGGTAGAGGTCCCAAGCCACGCTCCCCACTACAACGTCGGGTGCTAGGCTGTTCTGGTCCACGATATTGCCAAACGCATATGCAAGAACCTTACCGCTGGGATCCTTGCAAGCCTCAAAGACACCATATCTCTCGGCGTATATCACATCAACGCCTGCTGCTATGAGAGCGCTGGCGGCGGTCTTGGCCTTCGCGGGGTCATACCAAGAGTTAATGTAGGATATGGTCACGTTTATGTTCGGATTGACCGATTTTGCCCCGGCTATAAATCCATTCAGGAGGTTGTTCACATCACCAACGCCAGGGAATGCTGTGACTATGCCCAGCTTGTTTGTCTTGGTGATCTTGGCAGCGATGGCCCCTGCTTCGTAGGCAGCCTCCTGGATAAAGTAGTCATAAAGCGCCAAGTTCTTTCCAAAG
>CAZQQB010000073.1:0-5693 GCA_964595415.1 uncultured Nitrososphaerota archaeon
GAGATCCACGAAGCCGAGGAGAGCATTACTGACCTGCAGCATGACTTTAGAGAAGTGATCAACTCCACGCTACATGTCCATATAGATGACAGAAACTGTCTTGAGATATTAGCGCTTAAAGGCAAGGTAGATAGAGTCAAAGAATTGATCAACAGGATATCTACATGCAGGGGCGTCAAACAGATCAGACATACAGTCTTGGAATTAGTAAGTTGAGGCAGTGGGGCCACTCCCTTCAGGGACTAAGTGGCTCACCTCATAAAAACCAAAAAATGTTATTTGGACTCTACACTACTCAAGAGTTACAATGATATAAAGGGTGAAAACTGGGCTCAGATTTTAATGCCCTCTTTCGAGACGTCTGCTGGCAATTCAGGCAACTTCTCCTTTATCCTCTGCTCAGCCACGGTTGCTGCATCCGTGAGTATCTTTGCCGCATCCTCGTTGGCAGTCTCAAATGACACGTTTAGCCCAGCCGTAGCACCAGCCTCTGTGACCAAGCTGTAAAGCGAATCGCTCAAAGTTGCAAATCCCTTCTCCGCTTCAGGAACTACTTTGAGCACGCCTGGCTGCACGCTCTTTACTATAGAAATTGCAGGCGTAACAGTGTGCAAGAAGTCGCCATAATCCCTAACAGTGGTCAAACGAAGCGCTATCGTTTCAAGAGCAAGCTTGATCTGGAGTACCCGCTTTTCAAGCTTCCTTATTTCTGCAAGCTCATTCGCATACATTACTGCTCTTTGCCTTTCACGTCTTGTGTACGCATCAACAACCTTCGAAAACAGTGTCTTGTCCTTCTCTGCAAGCCTTGCGTTGGCAAAATCAAGTCTTTGGTTCTGTGCCTGTATGAGTTTTATTGCATTTTCTATATGGGGTTTAAGGGGACCTGGGGGAGGAGAAGATTTCTTCTCTGGGGCTTCCCAGTTTTTTGCAAACTTACTCATTAAACCTTCCACCTTAGTTCTTTTCAAGGGTGAAAGTGGTTAAAAAGAGTTTCGAGACAAAAAACTCAAACGCTACAGCCAAAATGAATGGGCTTTATTCGATAACTATTTCTATTTTTTTGACATTCTAGGTAAGCGCATGAAACTCGGAGAGGCTCACAGATAATCCTCATTTTTAGCAAAATAAATTTAGGAAAATAAAAGTTGTCAACATTGAAAAACTGGTGGCTTGGTTTCCTTATAAAATCCTGTAACGCTCACCGCTCAATAAGCACCGACGAAGTTCCCTCCTCTGCAATTTTGTTACTCACACTACCCAGATGTTTTAGCGTCCCTTCCTTTTCTTTGCTACCAATAACAACCAGATCCACTTTATTTTCCATAACAAATTTTAGGACTTCTTCAGCGGGGTCGCCCTCCATTAGCACTGTTTCTGCCTCAACGCCCTCTTTTTTTGCAGCCTTACTCGCAGAACTTAAGATGTCCTTAGCATGCTCAAACTGTATTTCATAGATTTCTTGTGGAACTGACACAGTGGGCCTTCTCGCATACGGCAGTTTCGTAGGAATTACGTGAATAATATACAGTTTTGAGCAGAAAGCTTTTGCTAATGAGATGGCCCTGCTAAGTACCGCAGCGGAACGCATGGAATGGTCAATGGCTACAGCAATCTTTCCATAAGTTGGTATTGCACATTTTTTCAAATATTCCTCAAAACGAACCTCTGCTTGGCTCAATCCCACAACCCTCGGAGTATCTTATTGGACGCTATCTTTTAGAGTTTGCTACTTAGAATATATTTGAAGAGATTATGGAAAAAGCGGTATTTTTGTTATCCGACGGCATTGATTCGCCTGTGGCTGCATACCTAGGCATAAAGATGGGCTGGAGACCAGTATTTGTGCATTTTGATAACTACCCTTTCACGACTCAATATGCGAGAGAGAAGGCTCTCAAGCTTGCCGATCATTTATTCGACATAGCCGCTACTGATGGAGAAGTATTTGTAGTGCCCCACGGAAAAGACCTTGAAATTATCGTCCAAAGATGCAAGAGAAATTTATCATGCCTCCTGTGCAAAAGAATGATGTACAGAAAAGCAGAGGTCATCGCAAGAAGGTGTGAATGCGAAGGGATTGTGACTGGCGAGATCATTGGCGAGCAGGCAAGCCAGACCCTCAGGAACATCATCCTGAACAGCAAGGTGGTAAAGTTGCCTATCATAAGACCCCTGTTGGGCATGAATAAAGTAGAGGTTGAAGCTTTGGCCAAAAAAATAGGCACTTTCAAGATCTCAAGTATCAGGACCAAGCCTTGCACCGCTGCGGCTATAAAAGCTAGAACTCAGGCGAATGATGTAGAACTTGCAGCGGAGGAGAAAAAGATCCCAGTGGATCTACTTTTGGAGGAGAGCATCAGAAATACTCAGGAGATAGTATGATCTTTATCGACCGAGAAAGAGCCTCACTGATCTCTGTATCCTCAGGAGGGATATACTCTTCAAAATCACCTTTTCTGCGATATCCTTCGATCCCAATATATTTAAACCACTCGTCCAAAATTTGATCCTCCAGAACCATAATTGGAAAGAAGACCTGAACATCTCTACTGGCGAAGGTTTCTAGTGTTCGTATCTTTGTTGGCCTTAGTCCTGAGACGACCCCCTGTATTCCCATTTTCTCAGCCAAGCAAATGGCTATTTTCAGCTCATAAGATCTCAGTTTTTCTTCACCAATTGACATAGGAACAATTATTGTTTCTAGGCAGGCATTTGGAGTCCACTCTAAAAGCCTTCTCAAATTATTTCGGGTGTTTTCTGGAATAGCTCCCTTTATCTCATATGTAACCACCTTTAGCATAGCCCCCCTCTTCATCATGCACCACGATGCCAGAACAGACTCCTCTGTATCATCAATAATCCCAAGTAATAGATCTTGCGTTCCCGCAGGGAAGCCACCAGGTCCCTTTATAGAGTCCAAATAAATGTAAGCATGTGCATCTCTTATTTCCACGAACAATGTCTGATCCGGGCTTTCCAAATCTACCTTCAAGTCTCTTTTTGCCCTCAAGATCGACTCTCCTAGCATGGACGCAACCTCTGTACTTGTAAAGGCATGCGACCCAATTCTTCTGCATTTAACTGCAAAAGTGCCGGGCTTAAAGTTTCTAACAGCAATCTCAGTCCCGCTTTTTACCACCTGATTTAGATCTGCCGAGGTCATCAAACCAGCTGATGCTGATGAAACGCCAAATATCCTAGACACCCTCTTAGCGACCTCTTCACTGCAATCAGTAAATATATAGATCCTGCCGGCCACCCTCGACATCTCTGAGAAGGGAATGCCATCTCTTTGCAAAGAACTGCGTATGATCTTCATTAGCTTTCTTTCATAGATTCTTCGAACAGGTCTGCTCTTGACTCCGATCTCCCCGCCTACTCTAACTACAACTACGCCTCTCATGTTCATTATCCAAATAGGCTATAAATGAGGTATAAGAAAAACATATTGCAGATAACTAAAAATTGTAATCCAACTGTAATGGTCTCGTGCAAATTAAGGAGGAATGTTCATGTCGAGCTCAGAATGGTCTCTAAGACAGGAATTGGTGAAGTGCATGAAGATACTTCACGATAAAGGGCTTGTATCAGGTCTCGGTGGCAACGCGAGCGCAAGGGTGGGTAGAGATGGAACAATCCTCATAACGCCGAGCGGTAAGTTCAAAGGAGACCTGAAACCAGAGGACCTTGTCAAGATCGATCTCAATGGTCAAGTATTAGAAGGCTGTCTCAGACCATCCATTGAGGGTCCTCTCCACACAGCCATATACAGAAGTAGCCCTGGTATTAATGCAGTCATACACGCACATAGCCCATTCACTACAGGTCTTGCATTGGCGGGAAAGAAGATAGAGCCCGTTAACTTCGAGACCGCAGTCATGTTCAAGGAGGTCCCAATTTTGGAATTCAGACTTCCAGGATCTAAGGAGCTCGGTGAGTTGGTCGCTCAGAACATCAAGGATCAAAGAGTGGTAATCCTGCAGAACCACGGCGTCGTGGCGGTTGGCTCAACCCCTATCGAGGCTCTGTGCACGATAGAAGCACTGGAAGAGGTATCAATCATGATCTTTGTCGCCTCCCATTTCGGCGAGGTTAAACTTATACCGAAGGATCAGATCGAAAGAATGAAGTCTGCGAGGGACGCTCATGCTTGACATAAAAATTATAAGAGAAAATCCTGAGATCGTCCGAGCAAACTTGGCACGGAGAAACGATCCCGAGACGCTCAGAATGTTTGACGAACTGATCGATTACGATAGAAATTGGAGAAAATGCTTTGCCGAAGCAAATGAACTCAGGAGCAGGAGGAACAGAATAACGGAGGAAATAGCAAGGCTAAAAAAGCAAGGTCTGGATGTCGCCGAAAAGTTGAAAGATGCTGCAATGGTATCTGAGCTAATAAGAGAAGTCGAGTCAAAGATGCAGTTCTTCAGGGAGAAAGTGGATTATATACTAATGCGTCTTCCAAACATGATGGATGGCTCTGTCCCATTCGGAAAGGACGAAAACGACAATGTAGTGGTTAGGTCTTGGGGCGAAGTAAAGCAGTTCGGCTTTAAAGTTAAGGACCACATCGATCTCGCATCAAGTTTGGATCTTATCGATATAGAGAGAGCGGCAAAGGTCTCGGGTGCCAGATTTTATTACCTTAAAGCTGACCTGGTCAAATTAAACTTCGCCCTAATAAGATACGGGATTGACTTCATGATGGATAGGGGCTTTATACCATTCCTTCCACCTTACTTGATGAAAAGAAAGATCTTAGAAGGCGCTGTTGCCATAGCAGACTTTGAAGATACTATTTACAAAGTTGAGGGGGAGGACCTCTTTCTAATTGCCACCTCCGAACATGCATTACTCGGTCTTCACTATGACGAGATTCTTGATGGCAACAAATTACCATTAAGATACTGCGGCGTAAGCCCATGTTTCAGAAAAGAGGCTGGTGCCCACGGGAGGGATACAAAAGGCATATTCAGAGTCCACCAATTTGAAAAAGTTGAGCAGTTCATTTTTTGCAGGCCAGAGGACTCTCCAAAAGAACATGAATTACTTATTAAAAACGCCGAGGAGTTCTTTCAGAGTTTGAAACTTCCCTACAGGATCGTGAATGTATGCAGCGGCGATCTAGGGACGGTTGCTGCCAAGAAGTATGACCTCGAAGTTTGGTTACCCGGACAGGGCAAATATCGAGAAATGGTCTCTTGCAGCAATTGCATGTCTTACCAAGCCATAAGATCAAACATAAGATTCAGAGAGAAACCAAATGAACCCACCAAGTACGTTCACACCTTAAACTCAACATTAGTTGCCACAGAGCGGGCGATTGTAGCTATATTGGAAAACTACCAACAAGAGGATGGCAGTATAGCTATACCTGTTCCTCTAATTCAATACATGAACGGACAGGAGGTAATAAATGGCATTTCAAAATGAGCAAAAATGGGATTTCCAAAAAACAGCGCAAAGCCCAAGCCTTTTCGAGGCGGGACCAGTTTTCAAGACTCTGAAAAAATTTATAGCACACTCAAAAATATTATATTGCATCATTTTATAAAAATATAGAACATTTATATAAAATAAATTATTATATATTCAAACACTCCAATTTCGGATATTTTACCTCGTTTGTAGAAAGTAGAAATTGAAAAGTTTAAAAGTCATATCTACAGTAATATATGTATATACGA
>CAZQQB010000074.1:0-2535 GCA_964595415.1 uncultured Nitrososphaerota archaeon
AAGCATCATCTGACCCGCGACAACCCCATGGTATCTCTTGCCCGTCTCGTTTTGTATAGCGTCTATCATCATCTTTACTATATCCACCGACCTATGGTACTCCTCCTCCGTGAGAATACTTCTATCATCGTCGATTCCGTACCTCAGGTTCAACCCGCAGGACACTGATCCCATTCCGCCCGTCTCCATCCCGAGATCCCCGTCAAACGCATGCTTGTTATCTTGGACTACTGGCATGGGCAGAACGCTTTTGCCGTCCGTGAAGCAATGTAGCGTATACTCGGGTCCCCATACCCTCTCCTCTATAAGCAGCCTATACTCAGTATCGTCATACCCTCTCATGTAATCCTTTACTATGGACTCCGCGTGCTCCCTCTTCACCCTCCTCTTATCGTCCTGCAAGTAAACCTGAAAGTCCTCGATGACCTTTACGCCCTTTCCGCCAGCCTGCCTCGCCGGCTTTAGCGCTATGCTGTCGGCGTACCCCTCTATGTATGGGATAGCCTCCTCATAGGTCTTGAATTTCTTGTACCAGAGCCTACCCGGCACCTTATACTTCCATTGGAGGTCCCTCATGCTCGCCTTTGACATCTCGAGTTCAGAGACCGCCCTGTTTGCCCCTATGCACGGTATCCCCTTTTCCTCAAGTCTGTCAGGCACGCCATGAAAGTTTGGCTCCTCAGGACCCACAAAGACTAAATCTGCATCCACCTTCCCAGCCAAATTGGTTACATGGCTTGGGTCGTTCACATCCCCTCTGAAGTAATCTCCGCCACTCTTCTCCACCAGCTTTTTAATGCCTGGATTTACCAGCTCGGATAGGCAGTAGAGCCTAGGCGAGTGTACACTCTTTGCGAGCGATAGTGCTATCACGTGCTCCCTACCAGCCCCACCGACGAGGAGTATCTTCACACCCACACCTCCGGATAAACTCCATTAAAACATCCCAGACATATGTCGTCAAACTTGACTCCGGTGGCCTCGACGAAGCCATCTACACTCAAATACTTGAAGGAGTCTGCGCCCACGACCTCCGCTATCTTCTTCTCAGAAAGGTGCCTTCCTATTAGTTCATCTTCTGGAGGAACTTCGACACCGAACGGACAGTGAGAGACTATGTGTGGGCTTCCGATCCGAACGTGTATCTCCTTTGCTCCTTTCTCCTTCATGAGGTAGACGATATTTGCAAGCGTGTTCCCCCTCACAACACTGTCATCGATGAGCACCACCCTCTTCCTCCTAACAGCCTCGCTTATCACGTTCAGTTTGAGTTGCACCCCCTTCAGTCTCTCTATCTGGTTTGGCTTCATGGCGCTCCTGACCCTTCTGCCTGTAAGCTCAAACCCCTTCTCAACAGGGATCCCTGTGATGTTTGAGTATGCCATGGCAAATGGTATCGCAGTCTCAGGAACACCTATCACAACATCCGCCTCTGTTCCCCCCTCCTCAGCCAGGATTTCCCCGATCCTTCTCCTGACTTTGTAGACGGGGATATCATTGATGTACGAGTCAGGCCTTGCAAGGTACACGTACTCAAAACTGCAGTAAGCCCTTCTGTTGCTGTTGAACGTCCGCTCAGCGTGTGCAGAGAGCGATGTGAATATCCTCACTTCGCCTGGCTCTATGTTCTCTGCCGGGCTTATCGGGACTCTCTCTCCTATTATGTCCATGACGCAGGTCTCAGAGGCGACGATCCCTCCCTCAAACCCCATCTTCCCGAGCACCAGCGGCTTGACTCCTAACTCTCCCCTGCCAGCAACCATCTCGGACCTATCGCTCAGTGCTATGTAAGAAAACCCTCCTCTACATCTTGCGAAGAAGTCTTTCAGATCCTCAACCCTGTTCCCTTTGAAAGCGCTCCTCAGGTTGCCCTCATAACTCAGATCCGAATCCCAGCGGTAGCCGTCTATGCTGAGGATCCTACCGTCTATGGCCAAAGATAGTCCCTCTGCCAATTTTATTGGCTGGATCTCTCCATTCGAAGAGGGGGAAGGGGAAACCGCTCCCAGACAGATGTGGCCCGCGATTTGGCTCTTTGTCAGAACATGTTCCACAAGACCTTCCCCTTCTACCTTCCTCCTCGATTTACCAAAAAGCTCAAGGCCTACCGTCTCTTGCCCTCTGTGCTGCAGGGCCATCAGCCCATATACCCCGAAGTTGTAGACATTCCCCCTCTCGTCAAACAGATAAATGCCGAGTATCCCTGCCACTCCTCAAACCTCCAGCCTCTCGTATACCCTGGTACTGTCCATGACTTCCAACCTTGTCCTGGCCCTGTCAGCGATCTTCTGTGCGAGCTCGGTTGGGTATGCACCCGTAGTACAGGCCATGCAGAGGTCCTCCTTCCTCATACCTGTTGCATCCACAAAGTCCGCAAGAGTCTGGTAGCAGACCGCATCCGCCCCGATCGTCTTCGCTATGCCTTCTTCATCGAAGAAGAACCCTATGAGCTCTGAGAAAGTCGCCATGTCGATTCCATAGAAACAGGGGTGCGTTATCCTCGGGAAGGTCACAAAGAGGTAGACCCTCTCAGCA
>CAZQQB010000074.1:2545-5555 GCA_964595415.1 uncultured Nitrososphaerota archaeon
CTTTGAAGTTGCTGTTTATGACATTTATCTTCCTGTCTATCGTGGAGACCCTTTCGGTGGGGTCCATTATGAACGCTCTATGTGTAACGAATCTGTGCCTCCTCAGCGTCCTCTCCCACCTAATCCCCGTCTCCTCATGGAGACCATAGGCAGCATCGTCCGCAGTCTCTGGTATCGAGACGATGAGGTCTGATTTTCTAACAAATTCTTGGTACCTCTTCCCCAGCCTGCGCCCCAACTCCTCCCTTACCCTGTAAACATACCTTCCATTTATCATAGAGTCCGGTCTTGCAAAGTATGAAAACTCAAACCCGCAGAAGGCCCTCCGCCCCTTCTTTACCAGCTTCACTCTCTCAAACGAGTCCCTTTTGAATATTAACGCCTCCCCGGGCTCGACCTCACCAACTATCTTGATGTTATTTATGTCGAGCCCCACGCTCTCTGATGACACCGCCTTGGCAGATCCATTGTCGCCAAAAAGAAGCGGCCTCATTCCCAAAGGATCTCTGAAGGCGAACATGTTGCCCTCAGAGTCCATGCCTACGACTGAGTATGCCCCTTCCATGTTCTCCATGCAATCGCAAATGCCTTCTGTCAAACCCGCCTCGCTCTTGTCCAGCAAGTACCTAGAGAGGAGTTCGGTGTCCGATGTCGTTTTGAGCTTTGTTCCCCTGTTCATTATCTCCTTTTTGAGCCAGCTTACATTGACCAGATTTCCGTTATATGCGATGCCGACTCTTCTCCTTCCTTTGGATGTGACGACTGGTTGAGCATCCTTCAGGTGTGAGTATAGGTCCCTCTTTCCAGAGGTTCCGTACCTCACATGCGCGACCCCAAAGCTTCCGGGCAGTAATATCTTCCACCTTAAAAACTCCTCCCGCTCTATCCTTGGGACTAGACCGAGGTCAACATACCTTCTGAACCCCTCAGAAAATGTGAGGAACCCATAGGACTCATGACCCCTGTGGTTCTGGGCCACTATGCCCCAATACAACTTTGTGAACACTTCATCACCGTCAAAACACTTCGCTGCGTATACCCCACACTTCTCCCCCGCCATTTATAGCGCCCTCTTTGCTATAAACGTGTATATAAAAAGATGTATTTTTAAAGGTTTTTGATTAATTCATTTAAAAATATCATCGACGGAGAGCAGCCCTAGCGCCTCTATTTTCTTTCCTTCTGCCAAGACCTTGTAGGCCCCGATGCACCTTTTCTCGACCTCACCCACAATTATTGGTGGCAAGACTGGGCCTTCCCCCTCCCCATGAAAGCCCATCTTCCTGAGGCACTCCCTCAAAAACTCCTTGTCCAGGCAGTACCTCTCTTGGCTCTCCCCGACCCTGTAATATTTTGAGGCCCATATTCTTGCAGAGTCGTGAGTCGGAGGCTCGTCAATCTGTATCAACTCGTCCCCAGCCCACCCGAACTCCAACTTAAAGTCTGGTACTATCAGCCCCCTTGCTCTCGCTTCTCCTTCGTAAAACTCATATAATTTTATTGAGGCCTCCTCGAGGGTATCCCATGTATCTTTATCCACTAGACCTCTCTCTATGGCTCCCTGTTTAGTTATGGCCTCATCGTGACCCACATCAACCTTGGTTGTTGGCGTAATAATCCGGGAGGGAAGCTCTTCAACCTTCCTCATACCCGGTGGCAAGGTCATGCCGTAAAGCTCCCGCTTACCTCCGTTGTACTCCCGCCAAAGGGATCCATACAAGTACTTCCTTACCACCCATTCAATGTCTATCCTCCTCGCCTTTTTCACTCTCAGCGTTCGACTGTCAACAACCGATATTACATGGTTCGGGAAGATCTTCTTGCTCCTTTCCATCCAGAAAACTGAGATCTTCAGGAGACTCTCTCCTTTATACGGAATTAATGTGGGCAAAACCACATCAAAAGCCGAGACCCTGTCTGTATGGTATATTAGGAGCTCGTCCCCTACGTCATACACGTCCCTTACCTTCCCCCTTCTGAGTTTACCCACGCGAAGGTTCGAAAACCTCACAACCTCGACGCTCTCTCCTGTGAGGGGATCCAAAACTTCCAATTTTTATCACCAACATAGAAATTATTCATATAATATTTAACCATTTTTTAAATGCGCATGTAAAAATCATATCATGGAGATGAGATCCTGGAGGCTTTTTATGACCAAGTCTGGGGAGAGGTCACTCCTTTTGGGCAAGTCTCTTCCTGTGAGCAAAAGTATTGTGTGTATCCCCACGACTTTGCCCGCCCTAACATCAATGTCGATCTGGTCTCCTACGATAGCTACTTTATCCTTCTCCACTCCCAGTCTTTTTATGGCAAGGTCCATTATGTACTTTGATGGTTTCCCCACCACGATTGGTTTTAAGCCTGTGGCAATCTTAATGGCCCCCACAATTGATCCCGCCCCTGGAAGGTGCCCCTTCTCCACCGGAAGGACTGGGTCTGCGTTTGTGGCTATGAACTTTGCGCCGCGCTGCACAGCCAGACACGCAGCCGCCAATTTATCATACGTAAGCTGCCTGTCGAGACCACATACCACATACCTTACATCTTCGTCAACTCCATCTACTATTGTAAATCCCTCCTGAGCAAGTGCGGTTCTCAGCGCACGCTCCCCAACCACAAAGCACTTTCCTTTTTCGAAACTGCGCATATACTGTGCCGTTGCAGTTGCTGAGGTCAGTATATCCCTCGGTAGCGCCTCTATCCCAAGCTTTTGGAGTTTTGCGGCATACTCCTCGGGCGTCTTGGTAGAATTATTAGTCAAGTATAGTATCTTCTTCCCGGACTCCTTCAGGGATTTTATGGCGACATCTGCTCCATCTACTAGTTCCTCTCCCCTGTAAACGCACCCATCCAGGTCTATAATCAAGCCCTTTAAATTCACCATATTTTCACCTGCTAATGGTGCCCTATCATTTCAAAGGCAGGCGAATTCCAAATGTGGTTCCTTTTCCCAGTTCGCTCTCCACATAAATCTTGCCCCCATGTGCCTCGACTATGCGCTTGCAGT
>CAZQQB010000075.1:0-5329 GCA_964595415.1 uncultured Nitrososphaerota archaeon
TAGCTGATGGCGCCGGCAATCGTGGCAGTCACCGATGCCACAAGAATGTCCCGGTGTTTTACATGCGATATTTCGTGGCTAAGAACACCCTCCAGCTCGTTCTCGTTAAGCATTTCCATTAAGCCGGTGGTTACCGCAACTACTGAGTTCTTTGGGTTCCTGCCAGTAGCAAAGGCGTTCGGGACGTTTGATTTGATTATGGCGACCCTGGGCTTCGGCATTCCCGCACTAGTCGCCAAAGTTGAAACGAGGCGGTGTAGGTCCGGGTACTCGTTCTCGCTGACCACTTTTGCATGGGACATTGAGAGGACTATCTTGTCGCTGTAAAGGTAGGATATCAGGTTCATTATGCCCGCCATGGCGAGTGCCCCGAGTGCCACCAGCTCAGGGTAGCCGAAGAGTAAGCCTATTACGTACCCAAGTACAACGAAGATCGCTGTGAGGATGGTCATCATTAAAGCGAGACGGATCATGGCGACCACCAAATAGTATGTAATGCCAGAGCACTTATAAATTTTCAGCGGTCCCAGATTTCAAGTTGTAATTGAAGTCACGTAATTACTTCTCAGCGATGACCTCAGTGTAGTAGTACTCGTTTATCTCCTTCTGGTACCTGTCGAGCCATGAGTCCTTCTTGTTGACGCGTGGTCTGCCTGTCTCTGGATCTCTCCTGAAGGTTATTCCTAGATCCTTGAGGAACTGGTTCATGCCCTTTCTGAGGGAAGTAGGAGGGTTCGCTATACCGTACACGCTGGGCTCCCCAGAGAAGACCATTATGCTGTCGGCTATGAGGTCTATGGCGACAATGTCGTGCTCAACCACGAGTGCGGCTGAGCCCATCTTCTCTGCGACCCTCCTGATGCAGCGGGAGACGGCGAGCCTGTGCTCGACATCTAAATGGGCGGTCGGCTCGTCGAGCAGGTAAAGATGTGCGTCTCTTGAGAGGCAGACGGCGACAGCGGTCCGCTGGAGCTCGCCGCCGCTCAGGGAGTCTGCGCGCCTGTCAAGGAGGGGCGAGATATCAAGCGGGGAGCAGATCTCCTCTTTGAACCAAGGATCATCTAAGATTGTGGAGTTTATGGACTGCAGCACCTCTCTGACGGTCTTGTCGGTGTTCGGGACGACGTACTGCGGCTTATAGCTCACCTTTATTCCAAAGTCTTCGACATAGCCCTCGGTTGGCTTTGTTACGCCGGCTATTACTTTGACGAAGGTGGTCTTTCCTGTGCCGTTTGCGCCCACGACGCCGATCACTTCTCCTTTGTGGATGGATCCAGGCAGGGTGCTCAGTTTGAATTCGCCGAGAGACTTCTTAAAGGCAGGCCACTTAAGGAGGACTTCCTCGGAGCGCCATTCGCTCGGCACCGGTGACAGGTTGAATTTTATGGGACTGGTCCTGAAACGGATGTTCTCGTCAGGTATGTAGCCGCCGATGTAGAGGTTTATGCCTACCCTCACGCCGTGTGGCTTAGAGACAATGCCGTAAACGCCAGCTTTACCGTAGAAGAGGCAGACATGGTCCGATAAATAGTCAAGGACGGCAAGGTCGTGCTCGGCGACCAGAACGTAATTTGACTCCTTGGCAAGGCTCCTGACAAGGGACGCCACCTTTAGCCGCTGGTATATATCGAGGTAACTCGAAGGCTCATCGAAGATATATACATCGGCGTCCCTAAGCGCCACAGCGGCTATGGCTACCCTCTGAAGCTCGCCGCCGCTCAGGGAGTGGATGTCTTTCTCCATGAGTGGATCGATGGATAGATCTTCGACAACCTCGCTAAGGGCGCCACGCTCGTCGATCCTCTTCAGGATCTCGGAGACGGTTCCACTGATCATCTTCGGAGCTTCATCGATGTACTGCGGCTTTGTGACGACCCGGAGCTTCTTCTCTGAGAGCTTCTTGAAGTACTCGTGCAGCTCTGACCCTCTGAAGAACTTGAGCAGCGACTTCCAGTCGGGTGGGCAGTCGTATAGCCCAAGGTTGGGCTTGATCTCCCCTCCGAGGATCTTGAGTGAGGTGGACTTGCCGGCGCCGTTCGGACCGAGGAGACCGACCACCATTCCCTCCTTTGGCACGGGAAGGCGGTAGAGCTTGAAGGTGTTGGGACCATAGCGGTGGACGCAGAGCTCTTCGAGTTCATCTGGAAGGTTGACTATCTTCAGAGCACCGTAGGGGCATTTCTTGATGCAGATCCCGCATCCGGTGCACAAGTTCTCGGCGACTATGGGGCGGTTCATCTCGGGCTCGTATTTTATCGCCTCAGCCCCAGTCCTGACGATTGGGCAGAACCTTATGCATTCTTTGGTGCATTCGCCAGGCTTGCAGAAGTCGGGATCCAGCACTGCGACTCTGACCAAAGAGACCACCAAGCATAAGAAGATTTACTCGAACTCGGTCTCTTCAGCAACGCTCTCCTCTTCACCGCCCTCTTCGTAGTTCTCAAGGAATAGCTCGTAGTAATCAGCCATTAGTTCCCTCTCTTCTTCCTTCCTTTTCTTTACTATTTTTGAGGGCTCCTCGACGATGAGGGTCTTCCTCCGCTTACCTTCTTCAACTGGCTGGACTATCTTATAGCCTTTAGACTCGCTTGCGAGTTTCTCATAACCACATGACTTACATATGAGGTAGATCATATCGCCCCTTCTGTCAGGTATGAGGAGTTTGCCACATTTTTGACAAAATTCCAAGGTTTTTCACCTAAAAATGGAAGAGAGCATCACCACTCTTCTTCCTCGAAGTCTTCTTCTTCCTCGGGCCACTCTTCCTCTTCTTCCTCGGGCCACTCTTCCTCTTCAAACTCCTCCTCTGTCCAGTCTTCTTCAAAGTCTTCGTCAAGCTCTAGGTGGGACATTTTTAAACCTCCGAGAACGCAATGGGATTTTGGCAGGGTTGTGATATTTAACTCTATCGGCGGGAAGTCCCCACCCTTCGGGCTGGGCGGTTCACATCTATCGATTTTGTTCCGTGACTTGATGTTCGGTTTATAAGTGGTATGAAAGTCTGAGGGTTGAAGAGAAAGGGTACTATTTTGAAAGAGGTGCTACTTTTTAAAAGTATTTTAAATGTGAATGGAGTATGGATTGTTAAGAGGGTTTGGTTTGAGGATAAAAATCTCAGTCAGTGACGAGGGCAAGATAAGGGAGATCGGGGAGATAGTCAGGGAAGGGGGAGTAATAGTCTACCCAACAGAGACCGTGTACGGCATTGGCGGAGACCCCTTCAGAGAGTCAGTCGTGAAAAGGGTGATTCAGATAAAGGAGAGAGGGGTGAAGGAGATGCCTGTTCTTGTTTCGGACTTTGCGAAGGCGAAGGAGCTTGTGGATTTTGATGAGCTCTCAATAAGGCTTGCGAGTGCTTTCTGGCCAGGTCCCCTGACGCTGGTTTTGAAAAGGAGAGAGAGTGTGAAGTTGCCATATGAGTTGACGGCAGGGAAGGTTACATTGGGTCTAAGGGTGCCTAACCATAGGCTCGCGTTGAAGATAATAGAGGCCTCGGGCGGTGCCCTAATAGGCACTAGTGCTAACATCTCTGGAAGACCCCCGCCGAGGAGAGAGGGAGGTTGACCTAGTTGTGGATGGAGGGAGGGCCGAGGTGGGCATGTCATCAACTGTCGTAGAGCTGATCCCCCACAACAAAGAAGGGCAAGTTCCACACATTAAGATAATTAGGGAGGGTGCGATCAAGGCAGAACAGGTGCTGAGGGTGATAAAGGGGGGCGAGAATTGAAGGTTTTTAACCTCATAGTCACGACCCAGAGGGGGAACGAGGCGAGATGTGCAAAGGAGATGCTGATGCTAGCGAAGAAAGTGGGTTTTGAGGATGTTGATCTTGATAGGACGAGGTTTCCAGGTCTGCTGATCGGAAGGTTGGACGGTGACCCGGTTGAATTTGCGAAAAAGGTAAGGGAGGCCATAGGGGAAGATCCGTGGGGTTTCAAATACGTTCAAAGGGTTGTGCCGGTGCAGAAGGTATGTGAGAGTGACATATCATCAATGAAGGCGGTTGTGAAGGACTTACTGCCCATGATCCCGCCAAAATCGTCGTTCAAGGTCGTTGTTAATAAGAGGGGCAGCCAGCTCAGTAGGGAAGAAGTCATAAGGGAGGTTGCGTTCCTCATAGATAGAAGGGTAGACCTCGAGAGACCGGACATTGTGCTGCAGATAGAGATTATAGAGGACACTACAGGGATCTCTGTGATATCGGACAGGGACATTGTCTCTGTGACCAAACTGCAAGAGGAGGCTCTGAGGGCTTAGTTTATAAGTCAAGAAGTTGGCTGCCTATTGAAATTGCGTTACAATGTCTGTATGATGAGCGCTATCGAGTCAGCTCAGAGAGGGATACTCTCTCCAGGACCAACGACTGGACTGCGTTGGTCTCTGAAGCGTGAAGGTTTCTTGAGATGGATAGTTCTGGCTCGCCGATGCCGAAGGCACGAACTATCTTTGGGATCTTGTCCTGGGTTAGTTCTATCAAGGACTCGTCTTCGGTGCCGTATTTCCTTAGGTCCGCCACGGTGGATTCTAGTTTCTCCTTGGATTCCGAGAGTGCGAGTATGATGCACCCCCTCGAGGTAGGAGATGGTCCCATGGTCAAAATGGCATCCTTTATCTGCCTCTTGGTAGACGCGTAGAGTAGAGACTCCATAGCAATTGTCCGGGCGAGGTTCCTGTTTTCCTTCCAGGCTTTCACGGCCAGCTCCACCGCTAAGATAATATGCTCGTAACCTGCCACGAGGTCGGCATCGAATATCTGGAGACCAAAACCGTCCTTTGGAGACTCCGATAGGATCTCCTGGATTTTTGATGGATCATGGAGCTTTATGGGAAGGATCAGGAAGTAAACTCTGTTGGAGGAGCATATTCTCATACAAGTCTACCCTTGGGAGTTCTTGTGGAAGAAGTACCTGTCGATGAGCTCGAGGGGTATACCTGTGGAGGCAAGTCTTGATCTGAGCTCTAGGGGATCTTTTGTCTCCTCGCGCCAGATCCTTATGAGTTGCTCTATGGTCTCCCTGATCTCCCAAGGATATATGATCCAAGCGTCTGTGACGTTTGCGTAATATTCTGGCTTTATCTTGGACCATGGCTTCAGGTGTATTGTTGCCAGCCTTGTCTCTCTGGAACCATGAGACTCAATGTGCTCCTTGGCAAGAATCAGGCTCTCGCCAGTGTCAGCTACATCGTCTGCCACCAAAACAGTCTTCCCGGCAGGGGACTCTGAGACTGGCTGTGTTATTACGGGTTTTCGGTCTTTCTCGCCAATTGACTTGTAGAACTCTATCTTGAGCGACGCCATGTCTTTCACGTCAAGGAGGTCGGAGAGAAT
>CAZQQB010000076.1:0-3853 GCA_964595415.1 uncultured Nitrososphaerota archaeon
CATCGGGGAGACTGCCATCATGGTCGGTCACGATCTCCGCAATCCTCTCCAAGTAATGAAAAATATACTATATATCTTAAAGGAGAGGGTGGTTAAGTCTGACTTCAAAGCCGAGTTGAAAGACGAGATTCTGGAGAGAGTAAAAATGGTGGACAAGCAGATATTGTATATGAATAAAATAGTCTTAGATCTACAAGACTTTTCAAAAGAGAGGGTGGCAACACCTACTTTGGTAGACTTTAAAAAGCTTATAGAAGAACTTCTTGAGTTAGTCCCTCAAAATATCAATGTTGTGATGGATGTGGATAGTAAACTTATGGTCTTTGTTGATCAGTACATACTCATGCGCGTATGTAGCAATCTGATATTAAATGCGGTACAGGCTATGTCGCAGGGTGGAACCCTAACTATAAGCGCAAAAATTGAGGGCAAGGATTTTATAATCAAGATAAGCGACACAGGAGCAGGAATACCAAAGGAAGTCATGGATAAACTATTCACGCCATTCTTCACCACAAAGGCAAAAGGGATGGGGCTTGGACTTTCTGTCTGCAAGAAATTGTTGGAGACCCATAATGGAGTCATAAGTGTAGATAGCGAGGTGGGGAAGGGAACCACCTTTACGATTAGGGTTCCACAAAAAGTTTAGGGCAAACACAAATATGTCTTCGGGCTGTGGGGGAGTATAAAAAGACGAGCACGTAGTGATTCCTGCCTGTGAATTAAGCAGCGCGTTTTCCAAGAGAAGGCGCAAAGGGCACTAGGATAATCACAGATTATTTAAAAATTTTCAGGGAGTTTCAGCAGTGAACTACCACACCCTTTGGATGGGGCTTTTGCGAGGAAGTGTGGACCCTACCAAATAAAACTTGGCTATTGCGTTGAGAAACGGGTCAAGGAGGCTTAAAATTCAAGTCGGTCTGACGACTATGACATTACAATTTGCATTTCTTATCACATAGTCGGCGACGCTTCCAAGCAAAACTCTCCTTAGACCTGTCAACCCCCGCGAGCCTACGACGATCATTGAAATCTTATTCTCTTCGGCAAACCTTGCCAAACCCTCGCCTACAGTTCCCCAGAACGGTACAATCTTTGCTTCCACATTTTTTATCCCTTGCTCAATGGCATTCTTCTTGTATTTTTCTAATAGAGGTTCCATCTTTTCCTTAACTTCAGGTGTGATTTTGGGATAATAGTTTGGAAAAGACGTGATAATATGAGGGTATGCTGGAACTCCTGTAAATAAAGGCATGGATGGAAGGGAGTATATGAATACTATAAAAAGTTTTGCAGAGTAGCGCTTAGCTATATCAATGGCAGCGTTTAGGGCAGATTCTGCATATTCAGATCCATCCACCCCAACAAGTACAGACTTTATCCACACTTCTTGCAAATGCACCACATTTTAATTTTTTGGACAGATAGTATTTATCGGTAACCCAAGAAACAGGCACAAAATATGATAATATCGGAAAAATTGGAAAATAAGTAGAAACTTGAAATGATCCATGTTGGGGACAGCTCTTAAAATAAATTAGCATCGCCATGGTTTTATATATCTTCGATATAATGAAATCTTTTAAGGAATGAGGGATTTGGCTTGAACGAAAAGAAAAGAATATTAATAATCGATGATGATGAGGATATACTTGAGAGTCTATCGGTACTTCTGAAAGATACAAGTTTTATCGTGGATACGGCTCTCACTGGAGAGGAGGGCATAAGGAAGTCTAAAGAGAGAGTATACAACGTTGCGCTCATAGACATTGTGTTGCCAGACATGACAGGAATCGACCTCATTACAAAATTGGAGGAGAGAAAGCCAAAGACAAGGAAGGTAATCATTACGGGATTTGCGTCACTTGATAATGCCGTGAGTGCATTAAATCTGGGGGCCGACGCGTACCTGATAAAACCTGTCGATCCAGAGGAACTCTTGAACACCATAAGAAAACAAGTCGAGGAACAAGAGAATGAGGTCGCAGTGACCCAAGAAAAAATTGTCAAGTTCATTGAGACGAGGGTGAAGAAGCTAGAGGAAGAGCCTGAGAATAAAGATTGATTGTGGAACAATTAAAAAAATTAATAATGAATGCGAATGATTAAAAAATAAAAATGAAGGAAGTCGGCACAATGGGCGAATTTGCTAGCGAGATCTCCAAGATATTGACCAACGAGTCTTTTGAGAGAGTTGCGCACCAGAGCTTGATAGAAATATTTGGCGAAAATAACACCCAAAGCTTAATCTTTCATATGGGGGGACATGAGGTTCTAAAGAGCCCTGACCTATTCGAGAGAAAAATAAAGGAAATATTTAAAGACGGGGCTTATTTGATTTTAAATCATGTAAAATACAATGTTACCAGAAATGTTCATCTAAGCACCAAAAAAATAAACAACCCCAGGCCCTTAACGGAAGGCGGCTGATGGCATGTGGGAGAAGATTTAGAATTTATTAATCTTCTAAATGTTTTTGACAGGTTTGATTTTCTAGTAATCTTACTTAATGGCGATGGGAGATTGATTTTTTTAAATAATAGGGCATGTGAGTTCTTTGGGTATAAGAAAGAGGAGATAATTGGCAAAAATTTTTCGGCGCTCCTAATTCCTGATGACATAAAAAAATTTGAATTTGTGAAGATTAGTTCATATGAGAGTCAGCAAATAAGATGTGAGCTCAAAGTCTTAATGAAGGACAAGAGTGTAAGAACGACATTTTTTGAGTTTTCGCCTCTGAGAGTGTCCAACAAATTTCTACTGTTAGGACTGGGAACAGATCCGAATGCAAAAATGAACGAGTGTCTTGGATTTTTAGATTTGTTACTGGAAGAACGTACACAGGTTCTCAGAAAATCTGAGGCGAAATACAAAGAACTTGTTGAGCTCGCAAAATCAATAATATTCAAGTGGGACTCCGAAGGGAAAGTAATCTGGATGAACGAGTACGGTCTGAAGTTCTTCGGATTCTCTGAGGAAGAGGTCATTGGAAGATCCGTTTACGAAACTTTTGTGCCCAAGATGGAGAGTACAGGGAAGGATCTTAGCGATCTTGTAAAGAAGATTTTTGAAAATGAGGAGCGCTACTATTCAAACATAAACGAAAATGTAAGAAAAGATGGGACAAGGGTCTGGATACATTGGTCAAACAGGCCCATAAAGGACGAGGAGGGTCGACTGATAGCGATCTTATCCATCGGGACAGACATCACGGACAGAATAAAAATGGAAAACATGCAGGCTAGGGAGTTGATTAAGGGAGCAGCCCTAACAAGACTATACGAACTCACCATATCCCCCGAAATCGAAATCGAAGATTTGGAAAGACACATCTTGGAGGAGGCAAAGAAAATCACTGAGAGCACAGTCGGATTTATTGGTAAGGTAGACGAAAGATCTGATGAATTAATCTACAAGGTTATGGAAGACCAAGTCTGCAAGATCAAAGAAAAGAGGATCAAGTTACAGCTTCATGGCGATGAGGAACGACCAACTTTAATCAGACATGCTCTCAGAACAATGAAACCATTCTACACCAACTCTCCAAAAGAACATCCTGCGTATGGAGGAGTGCCTGATGAACATGTGCCCATTGAAAACTTTCTTGGTGTCCCAACGATATTGGAGGGCAGGTTGGCGGGACTAATTGCGATTGCCAATTCAAAAAGGGCTTATGACAACCAAGACTTGGAGGCAGTGTCAGCGATGGGCAGATACTATGTCCTTGCACTACAAAGAAGGAAGTATGAAGATGAGATAAAAAGGAAGGAGACGCAGTATAGAACGCTCTTTGAAAATGCGCCGGTCCCAATTTTATTGCTCGATGAAAATGGCACAATATCCAACATCAACT
>CAZQQB010000076.1:3863-4755 GCA_964595415.1 uncultured Nitrososphaerota archaeon
TATTCTAAATAGGAAGTGGAGGGCAAGAAAAGCTGGAAGGAGTTCGTCCACCCGGAGGACATCGAGAGGATGGAGAAGTACAGATCCGAGAGGCTTTCCGGAAGATACGCCCCCTCGTCCTACGAGTTTAAGTTCTTGGATAAGGAAAAGAAGGTACATGATATTCTCGTAAATGTAACCTTAATCCCCGAAACTAAGAAGATCGTTGCATCGTTTTTAGATCTTACGGAGAGGAAGAAACTGGAAGAAGACTTGAAGAGGAGCAGGTCCGAGCTTGAGAGACACTCAAAACACCTCGAAGAGCTCGTGGAGGAGAAGACCAAAGAGCTGAGGGAGAAGGAGAGGCTTGCCACCATCGGGGAGACGGCAACAATGATTGCACATGACCTAAAAAGCCCGTTACAAGCGCTGATTAATTCGACTTATATTGTAAAAACAGGAATTTCAAAACTTCCCGATTCGGTGATCTCTCAGCTTAAGAGTTTGGGCGTGATGGACAGTTTGGCTAGGATAGGAAGGCAGATAGACTACATCAATAGGATTTTATCAGACCTCCAAGAAGTAACCAAGTCCATAAAACCTCAGGTCAAAAACATTGATCTGAAGAATTTCGTGAAGGAGAGCTGCCAATCAGTCGACATTCCAAAGGGTATTGATGTAAGTGTTGATGTGGGTGAGATGAAACTCAACTTGGACCCATACTTAATGAAAAGAGTCTTTGTAAACATGATCGAGAATGCGGTTCATGCTATGCCAGCGGGGGGAAAGCTAACTATACAGGCATCAAAAGATGATGAGGGAGTTTTGATCATAATAAAAGACACAGGAGCAGGAATGCCAAAGGAAGTCATGGATAAACTATTCACGCCATTCTTCACCACAAAGGCAAAAG
>CAZQQB010000077.1:0-2418 GCA_964595415.1 uncultured Nitrososphaerota archaeon
ACCTTTTAAATACTTCTACCACAGATTTTCTCAAGGTTGCGGCCGTAGTCTAGCCTGGTCTAGGACGTTAGCCTGCCAAAGGCTTGCCCTGTAGATCGCTAAGGACCCGGGTTCAAATCCCGGCGGCCGCACCATTATTATGCCAAAATACCATTAATTTTCTCCTAAAAACCATCCATCATTTTTAATATAAAGATAAAGGATAAAAAAGTAAGTTGTTTAAGCCAACGCCTTTGGCTTTTCAACAAGCCCCTTTCTCATTCTCTCGTCCGACTCAATCTGTTTTCTGACAACTTTCCGGTTTGGCGAACAACGACCATAGCTGATCTGTTTGTTCAGGTATTTGTGAACGATGCTGTCAATTTTTTCTTGGTTATCGTCTCTTACCTCTATCCCTGTCTCTTTAATTAGGGCTCCAAACCATTTCCAGCAAGCCATACTGTCCTCAGTTTTGGATCCAACACCCCTCAATACATCCATGCTGACTTTAAAGCAGTTCTCGGCATGGAAGCGTTAAACTTTAAAACTACTTTTTAGTATTAACTTCTGTCGTACTGGGGGTTTCCAAGACTGCAAAACAAAGGCTCTGTTGTTGACCGGCTAAGGAAGTACATTAAGAGCACCGTCGAGGTCCACCTTCTCGATGGACAGATAATCAAAGGAAGGCTCGTCCAAGTAGATGAAGACCTGATGAACATATTCTTGGAGGACTGCCTCGACATAGACGGGCGTCCATCTCCCGCCACAGTCATCATGGGCGGCTCAATATCTCACGTTAGCATCCTCTCCCTCCCATCCGGGGACTCTTTAGAGGATAAGGTATTTCAGCTGATCTTAAACAACCGCAATATCTCCATCACAGAGATAGCAAAGATCCTAAACACAAAACCCAGCAGTGTTAGGTCTGCGATCATACGGCTTAAGAAAAAAGGCCTTATATCGACCAGCGAGTCCCGCCAGACTAGCCCCGAACAAAAATAATATTTTCCACCGCATTTTATTATTTAGCTGGCAGGCGATGACGAGAAGTCCCAAAGACATGAGGATGATTGGGATCTTGAGTTTGGAGCCTGCCCCTCTTAACAAAATCATAACCTTGCAACATAACCGTCTTCCATAAAACCACCCTCGAGATCAATAAAATTATTAATCTCTGTCACATCTTAGCTTCCATGCCTAAAGCTTCGGTAAGTTGGAACAGCAATCTGAAACTTATTGGCAAAGACCAGTTTGGACACGAGGTACTTATGGAAGCCCACAAAAACTACGGGGGCTCGGGCGAGGGCACCACCCCCATGGATCTATTCCTAATCGCCCTGGGCGGCTGTGCAGGTCTCGACATAATCAACATGCTCAAGTCCAGAGGTCAAAATCTCACATATTACGAGGTGGAGCTTGAAGGGGTCAGGAGGGATGCGCACCCGCGATTCTTTAGTAAGATCTCCCTCAAGTTTAAGCTCAAGGGAGAACTGGACGACAATGTTGTTGAAAGGGTCGTCCGTCTGACCATGACAAAGCTTTGCCCGATAGCCGCCATGCTCGCAAACATTTCAGAGCTGAAATGGAGCTACGAGATAACAAAGGAACCGAAACAAGAACCAGAGCAACCTATAAAAACCTAGATCGCCCAAGGCATATCCGGTGTACCTATTGAATATTTGTCTTCTGACTTGGGAGTACCCTCCCAAGATCGTGGGCGGTCTTGGGACATACACCTACGAATTGACCAGACAGCTCGTGAAGATGGAGAATAACATATGCGTCTTCACCATGAACGACGGTAGTCTAAAGACAAGGGAGTTAATGGGCGGGGTAGAGGTTCACCGCCCGAAACTCTTGGACATATCCGAGATCTTCCCCGATGTCGTCACCGAGGAGATAAAGAGATGGGGTCCTGGCATGCGTTTCTTCTCAGATGTGTGGCTCTACAACATCTTGACGAGCTCCAAGATCGTCAATGACTTGATCCCAAATGAGAAGAGGACTTTCGACATCCTCTCTGTTCACGACTGGCTATCCGCAATGGGGGGCATAACTTTAAAGAAGTCCCTAAAGGTTCCTATGGTCTTCCACCTCCACTCCACCGAGAAAGGGAGGAGCCTCGGCGACGGCTCAAAGCTCATAAACGACTTGGAGCGCAAGGCTGCCGATCTTGCCGAAAAGATCATAACCGTATCCTATGCCATGAAGGACGAACTCATCTCCTACGGATTCCCTTCAGATAAGATAGACGTGGTCTGGAACGGTGTAGACCCCAACAAATACTCCTTAGACAGAGTGCCACCTGAGAAGAGACAGCAGGTGAGAGCTAGATACAGGATAGCGCAAGATGAAAGGATGATCTTCTTCATAGGCAGGCTCACCGGCGTGAAAGGGGCTGACCGCCTCCTCATGGCTATGCCTCATATACTTTCAAGG
>CAZQQB010000077.1:2428-4690 GCA_964595415.1 uncultured Nitrososphaerota archaeon
ACAAAGCTTGTGGTCGTTGGAAAGGGCGAGATGGAGGGCGAGCTCGTCAGACTAGCAGCATCCCTCGGAATACAAAACAATGTGGCATTCAACTTCAACATGTTGCCCGAGGACGAGCGGATAGCCCACTATGCTGCATGCGACCTTGCCGTATTCCCAAGCCTGTATGAACCGTTTGGCATTGTTGCTCTAGAAGCTATGGCACTCAACAAGCCCGTGGTTGTGGGTGCCAGAGGCGTTAGCGGCATGAGAGAGATAGTCGTCTCCGGAGGACCAAACCAGTGCGGCTACCACATAAACCCCTACGATCCGCAAGACATAGCCATGGGCATAAACATGATACTTGGTGACGAGAACCACATGCGCAACTTGGGTGAGAATGCTCGGTCAAGGGTCCTCTCCGAGTTTACTTGGGACATAATCGCCAAGAGAATAATCGATGTCTACACGAAGGTGGCCGAGGGCAGGGTCGAACATTTCTACTAATAATTAAATCTTGTTTAACTCAACCGATCAGCTCTAACTACGCCAGCCTGATAAACCTGTTCAAGTAAGAATCGCACCAGTGGCTCCAGTACTGGGCAGGATTCTTCAAAGGTATGGGGTTCATGCTCTCTCCTGTGGAGTAAGGGTTCCTACCAACGGGATGACCGAAGAGCTCGTTTGCATAAAGTAGCCCCCCCTCTGAGATCATGTGGTCCAAGTTATTCAAAAGGATCCCCCTAACCTCTATCTCTAGACCTAGGTGCCCTAACAGCTCAATAAGATACGGAGTGTCCCGCGGCCATATCGCCGACCTGTGGTACTCCTTGTCCCCTAGGTACGGCTCCACCCTCTTAGAGATGGCCACACCGAAGGGCAGTGTAGAGTCTCCAAGCGCTCTCATTGTCCTGTTTACCATCAGCTTCCTTAACTGCTGGTAACCTACCTTTACCTTCTCCCTCTCAAACACATGGATAGCTGTGGTCAGCCCAACAAGTCCCGTTGAGGTTATCTCTTCGGATCTCCTATGACTTTCTGAATCTAATATATCTGAAACGAACTTTCCATTCCATAATCTTCCTTCAAATGCTTTCTCCATCTCCGATAGCCTCTCCCTCAGCCCATCACACGCTTCTGGCGCCGAAATGCAAAGGGTCCTCAACGCCCTGATCCATTGTCCATTCACCTCTGGCAAGATATACCTCGGTAAATTCCAATCATCATCTTCCCACCCTTCGGGCAGCCTGCAAGGTATGCCATCCACCTTAGAGTCTGTCCAAGATTGGTAGGGGGCGCACGCCACTAGACCTCCTCTAAGGACCGGCGGACCGCCGCCAACCAAGTTCCTCTTCTCCATCTCCTCAAGTAGATCAGCTGCTACCAATATTGCCTTCTCCATAAGATCCCCACCCAAAATTGAACACAGATACAAGAGTAGTGGCGGACCGTCCGCAGAGTGGTCTTGCCCACCCAAAACACTTGGAAGGCTCCTCCTCCCTTCAAGTATCTTCATTAGTGTCCCTGCCAAAGTCCTGATCCTATTCTCCCAACCAAAAACCCTCGTGTATACTTGGAAATTGCTTATGATCCCCTCCAAGGCATCCCTGACCCATGGAAACCTGAACCACCAGCATCCAGCTTCTGGAAACCAGACCCCTTGGACGGATATGCCAAAACATCTTAGAGTAGATAGCCTGAGGATCATCACATCTTGGAGCTTTTGCTCCAAGAAACAGACCCTGCTTATCCATGAAGAGTCCCTGACAGAATCGTCGTTGTGCAACCCCTCAACAAGCACCTTCATTTCATTACCATCCAGGGTGCAAACTGCAGGAGCAGATATTCTTCTCGTCTCTCTCACAAACCTTATGTAACCTTCCGAATCTTTATACCTAAATCCGCTACCCAGCTTGTATATCCACTCGGTACTGTAATCCACCCTTTCAATTTCTTTGAACGGTCCAATTGCAACTCTTAGGTCTCCGGAATTTACCCTTAACCATCTCCCCCCATAAACCACATCTGATGGACCAAGACCCTCCCCATTAACGCCCCTCATATCAACGAAGGGCAAGACCCTGAGACCCTCCCTGTTCAGGACCACGCGTAACGATTCTCCTCCAAAACTAAACTCAACCTCCAAATTTGGGTAGATATACCTTGCCCTATGAGCTCCAACCCTGACTACCTCCCCGTCTCCCTCCTCTTGGGAGAACATAATCCCGTCTATCACCTTGTACACCCCCTCACCCATTGAAACCAATAGTCCTTGGTGGGGGT
>CAZQQB010000078.1:0-2551 GCA_964595415.1 uncultured Nitrososphaerota archaeon
TTATTTCTGCTATCTCCATCATTCTCCACCTTTGTCTTTATTATCCAACCTGCTTAGAAGGGCAACCCTACTCGCGGGCACATCGTCCACCAAGTCGTAGCATGCCTTCTTGGCGATTTCACTCGCGAACTCCATTACTTCCCGGTGACTCGGCATCGCATCTGCCCCCAGCCTCCATATGGACGATCCCACGTGCATGTAAGCCTTCACCTCAACGTAGGTGGGGTTGCCCATCGTCAGGATCCTCGCATATCCCTCTGGGTCCTCCATATTTAACCCCTTCACAAGCGTGATCCTCACCACGGTGGGGCATTTGAAGCTCTTTAGCATTGATACTGTCCCAATCAAATTCTCCCAGCTCCCTTCCATGGTCGGTCTGCAGACCATCCTGTAAACCTCTTCCGAGGGGGCGCTCACCGAAATATAAAGTTGCGTTGGCTCTCTCAGACCCTCAAGTGCCTTGGGGTTGGTCCCATTCGTAACCAGAAAGGTAGTCATACCCCTCCTGTGGAACACTTCGATTAGCCCCCCAAGCTTCGAATAAAGCGTCGGCTCCCCACTCAAACTTATGGCTACATGCCTCGGTCGGATCGCCTCCTCGTACCTCTCCTCGGGGACCTTTGGGTTGCCCTTGTAGCCGCTGATTGCCCGCCTGTGCGCTTCTATCGCTCCGTCGACTATGGCCTCTGGCTCGTCCTCAAAAGGAATGCTGCCGCTTGCCCAGTCGAACCCCCTCTCGCCCGGTAGCGGCCTCCAGCAGTAGACGCACCTGTTGGTACAATAGACCACCGCTGGGCTCATTTGCAGGCATCTGTGGGTACTTATGCCGTAGAACTTCCCCTTATAGCAGATGGCGCCCTTCGTAAGGGCCTTTCTAACCCAGTGGCAAGTTTTTACCCCGGAGTGCCTGCCAACTATCTGGTAACCCTGTGCCCTCAGCGTCCTGAATGGCTCTGTCCCCAAAACTACCAGCCACTACTTAGCGGGAAAGAACTCCTCTTTTACGCCATCCTTAGAAACCACCGCGACGTCAACGCCATCTCCCGATGCCACATCCCTTGATATGGCTGCCCTAACAGCCTTGACCGCGAGCTCCTTCCCATCGCTGACGCCCATCCCGTCTTTGTAGCCCTCCTCAATAACGCTTATTGCCATCGCCCCTCCCGTGCCCAGCGCAGCAAATTTGTCCTCGATCAGGGATCCGAGCTGGTCCAGAACATATAGCTTGTTTCCCTCCTCATCGACTCCCCCGACAATTGTCTCAGTGAACACAGGGTAGTACCTCTGCGAGTAGAGTATGTTTGCCAAGAGCTTTGCGGCAGACCTGACGCTCATCCTCTTGTGGTAATCAAGCTCGTAGAGCCTGACCTCTGCCCCGAGCCTCCTCAGAATCGCTTGGGCGTCTGAGACAAGTCCAGCAAAGGCTACCCCGATCCTATCATTCACCAAAAATACCTTCTTCCCCGCTTTACTCATTATGGAATGACCATAAGAGATCCTCTTCTCAGAGGCCAAAACAATGCCATCCTTACACACTATCCCGACTGTGGTTGCACCAACCGGTGGATATCCTATTTGCGCCTCGGGCAATATTTAAAATCCCCCTTCAGCATTCAAAGGATGAATAGCGGATTAAATAAGCTTTTACCCTGTTGATTAAAAATGCCAACTATTAGAGAGACGCTAAACAGGATAAAGTGGACCTCCCCTGATGGCCTAAATGGCATAGAGGTGGTCATAGTCCACAGGGGCGCACCTGACGATAGGAAGACAATAAAGGGGGAAGAGATCAAGGATATTGCCCCTAGGGCGATGATATGCGAGGACGCAGTAATCCCATACCACAGGATCCTATGTATAAGGAGGGGCGAAGAGATAATCTGGAGTAGGAGATCGCCATGAGACAACCATTCGAAAATATGCCCACCGTCCTGACAGCGGAGGTACTCATAAATAAGTCGCTCCGCGAGTCCACAAAGGTCGAGGTCTCAATGCCGCAGAAGATGCCCGCTATTGTGAAGGCTAAGAGGAGGGAGGCCGCCCGGATCAAAGCCGCGGAGAGGATCTCCGCCGGTTACCTCGAGCACATCGTGAGATCTTTTCCCACAGTAGAGAAGATCCCTCCCTTCTATAGGGACATCTTGGAGATAACTTTCGGTGTAGCGAACGCCAAGTCCCTCTTAGGGCGCCTAAGCAGGACGGCAAGAATAATCCGGGAAGTCAGCCAGTCCTCAGTCTCCAGCCTCAGGAGGGTCTCGACTCCAAGCGAGGCGGCAAGGGTTAGGCGGTCTTTCATGGGGCGCCTCTCCTCCCTGATCAGGGGGTTGGACAGCGATCTATATGCCCTCTCATCGATCAGAGATAAGATGAAGGATCTCCCAGCGGCCGATCCAGAAGTACCAACAGTCATACTGGCGGGCTATCCAGGGGTGGGGAAATCCACGATTGTAAGGGCGATCTCGTCCGCCAAGCCAGAGGTTAGGTCCTACCCCTTTACCACGAAAGAGGTTGTAATCGGGCACATTAAAATGGGGAACAGGCAGCTACAGAT
>CAZQQB010000078.1:2561-3185 GCA_964595415.1 uncultured Nitrososphaerota archaeon
ACCGCTTGAGAAGAGGAGCAAGACAGAGCTCCTTGCAATCTCTGCGCTGACCCGACTACCCGGTCTTGTTGTCTTCATAGTAGACGTCTCAGAGTCCAACGGTTTTACAGTTCAAGACCAGATGTCTCTCTATGAGGACTTGAGGAAAACCTTAAGCGGGAGTAAGATCCTAGTCTTCTTTAACAAGACTGACATCTCCACAAATACGCAGATCACGACCGCAGAGTCTTTATTCGGCTCATGCGCCAGGATGTCCGCTGCCAAGGGTCACGGCCTTGACGTGTTCATCAACGAGGTTTTCAAGGCGTTAGAAAAAACATATGGCGCACAAGTCGACCTCAAAGTTCGCTCAAGCCCAAAACCGACTCCCCCATAGCAGCACAGCAGGCGTCAAGAATCTGCTCGATTTTAGGACTCACCGTGCGACCTCGAAGAGACCTGATCCGTTCACCCGCAGCACGGCCGCCCCATTCGGCGCCTCCTCGACAGACCATTTAAGACCAAGGAAGCGTTCAGTCAACCAGATCATGGTCTTTGCATGTAGAGTCAAGGATGATACGCCCACCTCAGAACGACCTCTTGCCATCGCCATGTATGCTATGAGCATATCTCCAAGGTGCCTAT
>CAZQQB010000078.1:3195-4644 GCA_964595415.1 uncultured Nitrososphaerota archaeon
AGTTCATCGAGGAGCTTAGCCCCTGCTTCTTTCCCCACGTCCTCCGCTCTCTTCTCTCTAGCCCCAATGGCATCTGCGCCTAGGTTGGGCCCTCCCTCCACCTCTGCCCAAAGCGCTATCCCGCTGCCCGGACCTTCCCCCTCGCCTCCCTCCTCGGCCACCCTGACATCTTTTACCCCCCCTTCTCTAAGGACACGAAGTGCTGACGAGGCCTGCCTGCTTGCCACGTGGGCTGGCAAGTTTGTGCAGTGGGAGATCCCCCTAACCGCCAGCACTTGCCCCCTCTTCACCGCCACAAGTGGGGATATCGCCTTTGAAGGTCTGACCCTCAGAACAACCCTCCCCCCTCCTCTGGGGTAGTGCCCCCTCCTTAAAAGCTCCAGCGATGCTTCCATGCCAACCCTCCTGAAGGCGTCCAGAGCCACGTACTTGAAGTAGTCTACGGTCGGGCTCCAAGGGACATCTGTGCCCCCTATAATTGTCACATCCGAGGCCTCCTTTGCAAAGGCAAGGATGGGCAGCAGCGTCTGCATAACAAGCGTCACACTACCCGCAGTCCCTATGTCAAATTGGTACCTGCCACCCCTGACCTCCTTTGGCTCGAAGTACACCACCGTGCTTCCAACAGATGCTCCCTGAACTTCTGCCTTTGATACCTCAGCTGCAGCCTTCAAGGCAGTCAAGTGCTGTGGTTGCAGCCCTGGCCTCGGTCTCTTCCCCCTTATATTGAAGACCTTCACGGGCATGCCAGTCAGGCAAGACAGCGCCACAGTGCCCCTCAGGAGTTGCCCCCCGCCCTCGCCAAACGATCCATCTATCTCCAGCACTGTGGGCATGGGTTAACTTTTTCTATGTGTGAAATTTAAAGATATTGTGAACTTCATGGTCATAAAAGTCTCGTTATTCCGGTGGGGTTCAGACTGGGTCGCCGTGGCATACGACGACGATCTGCGCCTCTTTGCAAACACCCTCCCTTGCGAGGACCAACTCCAGTGTAAAAGCTCATTATTAAAATCCCTTCACATTAGGCGGGTCCGCGACTATGTTGAATCTCCACCAGACCCTTCCATTATTGAAGGCGTAACATCAGCTCTTAGCAACGGTAGGCACCACCTTGAACTCTCCTTCGAGGGCATCCCCCATTTTTACAGAGAGGTTTTTACTGTTGCTATTATGATCCCTCGAGGAAGGGTGACTACTTACGGTAGCATAGCTAGGGCTGTTGGAAGACCGATGGCTCAGAGGGCTGTGGGAAATGCCATGGTAAGTAACCCATTTCCCTTCATAATCCCCTGCCACAGGGTTATCAAGTCAGACCTTTCCTTGGGTGGCTATTTGGGCAAATCCGGCTCCCACATAAAAGAGTCTTTTCTTCGCAAAGAGGGAGTCATGATCAGGAACGGCAAGGTTATGGAGAGGTATCTCCTGGCTCCAGATACGTTATCTTTT
>CAZQQB010000079.1:0-4447 GCA_964595415.1 uncultured Nitrososphaerota archaeon
CTCTTTCTCAGTCTGTCTTGCAAGCCATATAGCAACATGACCTGTTCCTAACATATTTCAACGACCTTCTGATCCATTTCGTAACTAGATATATAAGTATTTTATTCACCCTATTATGTTGGTTGACTTTTCGTCAGAATTTTTGCCACAGTCCGTCGACGTGTTGAAAGTTTAAATGTCAATTACAAATATTCGGCGAGAAAGTCCCCGAAGATAGTCGTGGAGAGAGTCAAGGGGACCGTCTTCCTTTTTCTGCTTAAATGATTTCAGATCAAAACTTTTTATATGTAATGGAACAAAAAATAGCCGATGAAGGCTTTATGAGTTTTTTAAAAAAGTGGGAAGAGAAGAGAAAGTTTTCTAATGTGAAGGGACCACTCAAGCCCAAAATCGAGGAAGCCATAAAGATCATCAGCCTCCAGTCGCAGAGGCTTGATCTCAAGGGTGCAAAGATAAAGGAGTACGACAAAGCTCTATTCGAGCGGGTGGTATACCACTACGGTAGAAGAGACCTCGCTAGAGCCAAGATGTACGCCGGCGAACTTTCAGAGGTAAGAAAGCTTGCCAAGCTTATAGCCACTGCCAGACTTGCCCTTGAGCAGATAGGAGTCAGGCTGAGCACCATTAAGGAGTATGGGGATGTCGCTGCAAGTGTTGCTCCAGCGCTGTTTGCTGTCAAGAACATCTACGGTGGCATCACGCAGCTCATGCCTGAGGCGGAAAAGTCGTTTCAGAAACTGGGAGATGTTCTTGACGGGTTGATGGTAGAAGCCTCCCAGTATTCCGATCGCATAATCAGCCCATCATACATAACAGAGGAGGGACAAGGGATCTTGAAAACGGCTGCAAAGATGGCTGAGATCGATCTATCGAAGACGCTTCCAAAGGTACCAAGCATCGAAGAGGCCAAAGAGAAAGAGGAGTTACAAACTTGATCCGCATGTCTTGTTGAGAGTTTGAGCTACCTTCCCCCATCATTCGCCGAATGGATTGCCCGTTCTGAGTATGTTCTCCTTAATTGCCTTGTGCCTATATGCAAGGTACCCTTTTTCAACCAATCTTGCCTTAAGGCACTCGATCATCTTAGGTATGTCTATGTCCAAGGGGCAGACCTCTTTGCACCTTCCGCACTTGGTGCATGCGTCGATTGCGGCTGCAATATTATCCTCACCTTGGGTAAATGCACTCCAGATTATCCCTATACCGCCGAAGTAGTTGTGGCCAAATGATCCGCCAAGAACCCTATAGACAGGACACTCGTACATGCATCCACCACACCTTATGCAGTATAGGGCTTCCTTCAATATTGGATCTTTTAGCATCCGGCTCCGCCCGTTATCCAAAAAGATTACGTGAAGCTCCTTGGGACCGTGCGCACCATAAACCAAGGTCTTCTCTATATCGGCAGTTCTGCTCGGGCTTGTCACCATTGATACATAGGCAGACATTAGTACACCTGTGGCATAGGGTGGCAGGACCTGAACGACCTTGAACGCATCCTCCAATGTTGGGACTATTTTCTCTATGCCAGTGATACAGATGTGGACAGGTGGGGCGTTGCTGACGAACCTGGCATTGCCCTCATTCTCAATTATGAAGAGCGTCCCCGTATTCGCAGCGACTACGTTTGCTCCAGTGATGCCGACATCTGCACTAAAGAATTTTTCTCTGAGATACTCCCTGGCTACGCCCACTAGTTCTGGGATATCTGGTTTCAACTCTCTCCCAATAAGCTCAGAGAAGGTTCTGGCAACCTCCTCCTTTGGCACATGAACGGATGGATTGATTATGTGTGTGGGTTTCTCCCCCCGTATTTGTATTATGAACTCTCCGAGATCTGTCTCGAATACGCGGTTTCTCTGATCCTCTAATGCCTCATTGAGTTCTATCTCTTCTGTGACTAGCGATTTTGATTTCACAACGGTCTTGCCCCTGCCAACCAGATCGATGAAGATCTCCCTTGCCTCTTTCGCATCTTTGGCATAATACACATTTCCATGTGACTCGACGATCCTCTCTGATGCCATTCTTCTGAGCTCGTCCATACGTTCGATAGCGCTCTCTTTGACCCTTCGCACTTCTTTTCTGATCCTTTCAAGGTCCGGCAAGCATGATAGGGCATAGTCTCTCGCTTCAATGTATGAGGCTACGGCCCTTGAAATTCCCCTCCTCCTGTTCTCGTCGTAAAGCCATCTCATGAACTCGTCCCTTTTGGATGAATGCCAATCTTGAGACATTCTACCCACTCCAAGCCCTTAACAGTAGTTCGGGCAAATCTATAACCTCGAGACTCTTCGCGTTGCCCTCAGCAAAGTTATACTTGCAGAAGGGGCATGCGGTTACAAGAATATCAACATCTTTTGGGAGCTCCCCGAGCGTGGACTTTGCCACCTCTAACGATACCTCAGGGAATGCCGAACGGACGCCACCGCCTGAGCCGCAGCAGAGGGCTTTGCCTCTGTTATACTTGAATTCCGCGAGTTCTATACCAGGTATTAATCTGATCAGTTTCCTCGGCTCCTCGTATACGCCCATGTGCCTGCCCAAGTGGCAGGGATCATGATACACCGCCCTAGCTTTTAAGGGGCGAAGGTGTGGTCTAAGTTCGTCCTTCATTCCAAAGAGAAAATGAGAGATGTGGCGGACACCAAAGGGCAAGGCTTTGAAGGCATTCACGTAATCTTGAGACATCGCTCTGAAGCAGCCCGGACAGCCTGTGACCACCTCCTTCACGCCCAAAGAACTTATTTTGTTTAAAGTCTTCCTTGAGACGTGTACAGCATCTGCGATCTGACCAGTTCTGTAAAGGACAGAGCCGCAGCAGCCCTCGTCCTCGCCCAGAGTTGCATAGTCTATGTTAATAAGGGATAGGAGCTTCTCTATAGAATCTGCAATGCTCTTTGTCCTGAACCTAGACATACACCCTTTCCAATAAAGAATGCTTTCGGGCATGACGATCAGACCCTATAATCTCCAAATGCCCTCTAATAAAGCATAGTGTATCAGAGACGGAAGAAGTGCTTCTTCTGCTTCACGTCTTGGTCAAACTCTTTTGCCAGTTCCTCCAACAGTGTTCTCTGCCTCGGGGAAAGGCTCTTTGGGACATCAATATTGACCCGCACCAGTAAGTTTCCCCTGCCATAACCCCCCAGTTTTGGCATACCCTTTCCCTTTATGCGCAAGATCTCTCCAGGTTGTGTCCCTGGCTTGATATTGACCACCACATCGCCGTCAAGCGTGGGTATTGTGACCTCTGTTCCCAGTGCTGCCTGAGGGAAGCCTATGTTCAGGTCGTAATAGAGGTCTGCACCTCTCCTCTTGAGGTATGGGTGGGGTCTTATAGCAATATTCACATAAAGGTCCCCGGGAGGGCCTTCATTTGGAGAAGCCTCTCCTTCGCCACTCAGCCTCAGCTGTTGACCCTCATCCACACCTGCTGGAACCTTGACCGTTATCACTCTCCGCCTTTTAATGATTCCAGAACCTTGACACTCCCTGCATGGTGTATTAACCACAGTGCCGGAACCCTTACAGACGTTACAGGGTGTGACGGTCACAAATCGGGCGAAGCCAGTGGTCCTCACATTCTGGATCTGACCGGTCCCTCCACACCTATTGCACCTAATGGGAGATGTTCCTGGTGCCGCTCCGGATCCGCCGCACATGTCGCACCTCTCAGTCCTCGGAACCTCTATCTCCCTCTCAGTCCCCCGGAAGGCATCCTCAAGTGTTATCTCAAGGTCGTAGCTAATGTCTCTGCCCCTTACTACTTGTCTGGTATAGGCTCCCCTTGTGAAATCTCCGCCGAAGAACATTTTGAAGAGGTCGCCGATG
Source organism: uncultured Nitrososphaerota archaeon (assembly GCA_964595415.1). Lineage (GTDB taxonomy): Archaea > Thermoproteota > Methanomethylicia > Methanomethylicales > Methanomethylicaceae > CAZQQB01. Next base: position 3,835 of record CAZQQB010000079.1, read on the forward strand.
TCAAAGCCGAATCCCATCTCCCTGAATATGGACTCGAAGTCGGCCCCCCTGAATATGTCCTCCTGCGTGTAGTACTGACCGAAGTCGGCCCTGCCCAAAAGGTCATACTGTCGCCTCTTATCGTCATCCGATAGAACAGCGTAGGCCTCAGAGATCTCCTTAAACCTCTCCTCGGCGTCTGGAGATTTATTCCTATCAGGGTGGTACTGCATGGCCAGCCTTCTGTAGGCGTCCTTGATCTCATCCTTCGTAGCGTTTCTTGGGACGCCCAAGATTTCGTAGTAGTCTTTCTTGCTGGCCATGTCACCCACCAATAAAAAATGTTAAGAACTCAAGTATTGTCATTTATCTTTATTTTACCTTGTAGTCGGTGTCCACGACTTTTTCGCCGCTAGGCGGGGGTTCTGAGGATCCCTCGGCAGGTCCTTGCTGCTTTGACCTCTGAGTCGCCTGTTGCTGATAAACGGAGGCGCCGATCTCTTGGAGTGCACGGGATAGCTCGTCCATCTTGGACTTAATCTTATCAAGTTCCTTTGTGTTCATGGCATCTTTGAGAGCCGAAACCGACTTGTCGATCCTCTCCTTCTGGTCCTGTGTCAGCCTGTCCCCCAAG
>CAZQQB010000080.1:0-3444 GCA_964595415.1 uncultured Nitrososphaerota archaeon
GGTCAGGCAGCAGTATGCCCGAATTTACGAAAAGATGGACAGAAAGAAGGCTATCGAGGTAATAGAGACTGCTAAGGGAGAAACGATCTATCTGCAGGAGGGCAGACCCCTACTTTTTAATGTGAGTAATAAGGTTGTGCCGTGCTTGCGTGCATCGCAGGAGGTCTTAGAAGCCCTGCCAAAGGTAGTGGTGGATATGGGGGCGGTGTCGCACATAGTGAATGGTGCTGATGTGATGTCGCCTGGCATAAGGGGAGTGGTGGGCGAGGCTTCTGTTGGAGGTGTTGTTGTCATCGTGGAGGAGAAGTACGGCAAGCCATTAGCAATCGGGACGCTCTTGATGGATTTGAAGGACATTCGAGATAAAAAGAGAGGGAAAGCGGTAAAAAATTTACACCATGTTGGAGATGAGCTCTGGAATTTTACAGAGACACGTATGTAGCTTTCATTCCTGGAATGCAGGCTAATGGTTCAACTTCTTCTTTAGCCAAAGTTTTGACAGGGTTTCGAAGTTGGGGAGGGTTTTCTCGAGTATTGGGAGGTACTGATTGATCTCTTCGTTCGTCATGTACTGAAATTGGTACTCACCATCATACGGTGATGGTGAGCCCTCTCGTGTAATGAACTCAATATGCATGAATGGGTCGCCCTTCTTTATGGTTATGGGTTTCCTGTCATTGCTTAGGTTAACGATCTCGAGCGCAAGCCGTCCGCAGAAACCGCTGTGAACCTTGGCAGCATTTAAGAAAGAGAGACCCATCCTTCCGTATCTACTCTTGGCTGTGAGGTAGGCTATGAAGCTTGGAGGTGTAAAAACTATCTCGTAAGAGATAACATTCTGGTGTTCCAAGTAATGGAGTGTTGTGTTTTGCCCGACTGTGAGGATGTAGCTGTCGCCGTCGAGCTGGGACTCGTTGAATGGGGTTATTATTTTGTACTTTTTGTTTAACTCTAAGAGTTTATCCTTGCCCAGAACGCACATAGATATCACTCTACTCAATTTGAGAGGATGTATTTTTAACTCTGTCGGCAGGGACGCTTTTTCACTAAACGATTAAAATCGGTGCCTTTCCTGCAATAATTGGAAGAAAATTTTATAGACGCAGTATGCATAGCCAAGGTTACTGAAGAGGGATTGTTGGATTATGTTCATAAAAGAAGATGTCGAGGAGATACTAAGGGCGGGGAGGATTGTAAAGGAAGTGAGGAGAAAGGTTCCAATGTGGGGATTGATAGCGTCGGTGCCCATTACACTTCCCCGCCAAAAGACTGGAGCCTCCTCTCCGCTGGAAGCCTAGTGAAGGTGGACTTGGGGGCCCAAGTAAATGGTTTTGTGGCGGATTCTGCCGTGACAGTTTCACTCGGTTCAGATTATGAGGAGATGATTGGGGTGGCAGAGGAGGCGCTTGAGAGGGCGATCGGGGTGGTGAGCGTTGGTGGAAAGATCTCTGAGGTAGGGGTTGTGGTTGAGAAGACGATAAAATCGCATGGTTATAAACCAATTTCAAACCTTACAGGGCACCAGATTTCAAAGTACACAATCCATGCGGGTGTGAGTGTCCCGAATGTTGCGACGAAAAATGATTGCAGGTTTGAGCCTTGGTCGGTTTATGCAATTGAGCCATTTGTGACTCTCCCAGATGCATCGGGAGAGGTAGTCAATGGACCACCAGGGAATATTTTGCACATTATAAAGTTGAAGGGACCAAAGGACCAGTTTGCGAGGAGGTATTTTGATAACCTATGGAGGAGTTACAAGACCCTGCCATTTGCCAGGCGATGGCTATCGCTTTCAGAGGGCTATATGCTAACAGAGGTGCTTGTGGCAGGGCGTTTCCTCTATGAGTATCCGGTACTCGTGGAGAGGAGTGGTCGGACAATAGCCCAAGCAGAACACACATTGTTGACAACGGACAAAGAGGTAATAGTAATAACATGAAATTTTCCGAGGATGGGCAAGTTATTCCTTTAGCTCATGATTCTCTTCGCCCAGTTGCTGAAGCTTCTCCTTTAATCTGCTCTCTGCCACCGCTGCTGCTTCTTTGAGGATCTTGTCAGCCTCCTCAGAGGAGGATGTCGTAAGCGAGGTTTCTCCCAAGATATTTGAGAAGGAGGTCATCGTCTCTGACATGAGGTCGGATAATTCGCCTATGGCGGTGCTTGAAGCAGGCAGGAATTCGGCGAGTGTGCCTTTCACATGCTTTAATATTTGGTTAACGGGGGACATGGCAGCCGCCATTTCGCCAAAGTCCTTTGCGATCTCGATCTTTGTGTATGCTTTCTCAAGGGCATACTTGCCATATTGAGTCTTGCTCTCTATCTTCCTAAGTTCGGCAAGTTCGCTAGCCAGTGCGGCTGCCCTGGTGGTGTCATGATTCTCATAAGCCTTGAGGATGGCTTCATAGAGTGACCTGTCTTTCGCCTCCAGCCTCTTTGAGATCCTGTCGAGGGAGTTGATCTCTTCGGATAGACGCCTCTTTGCAAGTTCGAGCCGCTCCTTGAGCGGCGGAGGGGGCGAGACTCGTTCTTTGATTTTTTCACCGATCGGTTTTTTATCCTCGGGTTGCCATCTCTTTGTCAGGTCATCGGGCATTACAATTCACAGATAAAAGTTGCCCCGTATTCAATATTAAACTTGCTGGTGCATCCTATGAGGGTGGATGAGATAATATCGGCGGTTGAGAGGATGCTCAATAAGAGAGAGGGCACCGTTCTCATGGAGATAGAAGATGATTCTGAAGATCCCTTTAAGGTCCTAATAGGGGCGATGCTCTCGCATAGGACCAGAGATGAGAAGACCGCCGAGGCTGTGAGGAATCTCTTCAATAGGTTCAAGGGATTGGAGGAGCTTGCGGAGGCCAGACCTGATGAGGTCGCAGAGCTCATAAAGTCTGTCGGGTTTTACAAGACTAAGAGCAAGAGGGTTGTGGAAGTTGCCAGAATCATTAGAGACAGGCATGGGGGTGTAGTGCCTAAGAACATGGAGGAACTTCTTGCACTGCCATCGGTTGGCAGAAAGACCGCAAACTGTGTGCTTGTTTATGGTTACAATATGGATGCCATACCTGTGGACACGCATGTGCATAGGATTGTCAACAGGATAGGAATTGTGAGGACAAAAACACCTGAAGAGACCGAGAAGGAGCTTATGGAAAGGATACCTACGAAGTTCTGGAGAGAGATCAATGACTTATTCGTGAGGTTCGGCAGGGAGGTGTGTAAGCCGGTCGGACCAAAGTGTGAGGCGTGCCTGATAAAAGGAGGATGCCAATATTACAAAAAAGTGAGGGAAAAGTAAAAGTAAACTTTATTCCTGTACAGTTATTGCCTGTGTCGGGCACTGGGATACACAAGCCATGCAGAGGATGCAGTCCTGCTCTCTGGTCGGCACGGCCTTGTTGTTGACAAAGTCGAATACATTTGTCGGACATATGGAAATACAAA
>CAZQQB010000080.1:3454-4281 GCA_964595415.1 uncultured Nitrososphaerota archaeon
CACTTCTCCGAATCAACTTTTACAGAGACCATATTAGATAGCCTCCTTTAATTGTTGATATAACCTTTTAATAAATTTTTCCAGATTACTTTTCCAAATAACTGGAGGGATTCTGTGGTATCGACAGACATGTGAGAATGTCTATGGTGGGCGCATGTGTTTTAGTTTCTCGCTGGCCTGTTCCCCGTCCACTCCCCAGTCTTCCTTGGAGATCTCATGGATGATGACCTCGACCGCCTCTTTAGGTATGCCCATATTGGCAAAGACTCCTGTTATGCCAGCAATTGTTTTCTTCTTTGCTTCGTTTGAAAAGCCACTCCAAACGTAAACATGAACAACTGGCATGATTTAAAAATAGTTTATAAGATTTAAAATTTTTTCGGCAAATTTTAATAAAAAAATTAAGGTGTCTTGACGCGCCAAGAGTCAAGTTGTAATCATTTTCCCAGCGTCCGGACCGGACTTTAAGTTGTATATCTCTTCCACCTTGATTAGTACAATGGCCCTCACAGGAAGCTCTGGGCGTTTGGATTTTATCTCTGCCTTAATTTTTTCGTAGAGTTGACCTGAAGATTCGATCGTGGCTCTGCCCTTGAGTTGGTAGCCAGCCTTTGTCTTGAGAGACCCATCCTTCTCCTCCATGTGCCAGCCCGAAATGGCTACATGGGGGTTATCCTCGAGGTTCTGTCTAGTCTTGAGGAAGTAGTTGTCTACGACAAACAAAGTCTCGTCGTCCACAAACCGAAGAATGCCGATGGGTACGGCGTTTGGTATGGTAGACTTCGATGATGTGGCAATAACTAAACGTAGGTCCTTCCTGGCAGCCT
>CAZQQB010000081.1:0-2745 GCA_964595415.1 uncultured Nitrososphaerota archaeon
TTCTCTGGGGACGGTCTGAAGGTGGGAGGGGTCTGGATAACCACTAAATTGGTGCTGAGCGCCTCGCAGATCTTCAGTACCTCCTGCCAGGACTTAAAGTTCTCCTCAGTGGGCTTCAGGAACCCAAAATTTTCCGCCTTCCCCCACTTTGGTGGACCACCAGCCCGCCTCCATGTTGGGCTAGTCAAGGGGTGAGTGATCCCCTGCCATGCCTTCACTACAAACTCGAAGCTCTCGGGCGCGTCCCTTCTCCACCCTTCAACAGTCTCGACCTTGGGCAGTCTGTAAAAAGTATCCTGCAACTCTATACAGTCAAATACTCTGTAATAGACTGACCTTCCGCTCCTCACGCTCCATCCACATGTGCCAACCTTTACCTCCAAACTACCACCAGTATCAATATTGAGTGGTTCAAATGTTATATTTTCTGTTTTGTTTGCAATGAAAATATGATCAATGCTTATGCCAAGGGAGAATTGTGCAGAATTAAGGAGTTGTGATTGGTGTCGCCAAACCTCAGCGAAGATCTATGGTTTTGATCAGTTTTAATGTACCGAGGTCACTCATGCAAACTTGGCTGTTGGAGACCGTGTAGAGCACATTCTCGATATAGAGTATCCGCCATATGCCCGAATCTTGGTCTGACTGGTGCAGTATTACTCCCTTGAGGACAAACCCCTCATCAGGACTTATACTGAATACATAGGCGCCCTGAAGGTATTTCCAGGTTCCTTTACTTTCGGTCCAACTGACTGGGATGGAGACGAGTTGCCTCACCCTGTCAAACAGGAACGCCTTTGGGTCGTAGAGCGCCCCAGAATCTGAGTAAGCGCAATTTAAGCCGAACTTTGCCAACTCCTTTGGTGCACTGACATCGCTCACATCGAACAGGGCGAGCTTTACGTTGCTCCCCTCCTTACCCACGCCGATTACATGTTCCTCATCGTATGGGTGGAGGTAGCTTGAGTATCCGGGTATCTTCAGGTAGCCCAGAATAGATGGAGAGGACGGTTGGCTCAGATCAATGACAAAGAACGGGTCGACTTGCCTGAACGTAACGAGATAGCACCTGTCTCCCATGAACCTCGCGGAGTAGATCCTCTCACCAGGGGCTATGTCCTCGAGGTAACCCACGACCCCCATCCTCATATTCATGACATAGATGCCATTTTTGGTGCCCTCCGCAGTCCACTTGGTCGTGGCAATCCTGAAGTAGCCATTGTACTCGTCCATGCTGTACTGGTTCAGGACATAACCGGGCACGGAACCACCCGCCTCTACTGTTATCTTGCCGTCTTTCAGACCCAGCCTATAAACAAGCGTTTCCTCCTTCCACTTGCTAGCTATAGAGGTACCCGCTGTGATTCTTATCGCGTAATATCGCTGAGCAACAAGGTACATGTTTTCCGCAGAGACATACATTGTGGACGAAGCCCCGGCCAAGAATGTCTCGTCTGACGGTGGATGGCTTTCATCCATCACGTTCACCGAGATTACTGTGATGAACGAATACTGTTGCGCCTCTGAATCTAGGTAATAGATCTCTTCGGGTCTGATCTCTTTCACCGCACCGTCACAGACGTATGATGGGAGCTCAACCTTGCTATCCTTGACGTAATAGTCGTAGAGATAAGGCGATTTCTGTGAAACCACATAAACGTAATCGCCTATCATCCTGGAGCCACTCACACTGCCGTTTACTGACACCTCCCTGACTAGAACAGGGGAGCTTCTGTCAGAGATGTCGTAGACATTTACAAACGATTTAGTCGTCGGCAGTGCAATCCCTTTCTCAGCGAACGCGACCACAGAATAACAACTGCCTATTACCACTAGCCTGTCCCCGTTTATGTAGAGTTGAGGAGAGCACACCCTTTCGAGGACGATCTTTGCAACAACCTTACCATCATCTGGCGGATAAGCCTTTACTATATATACGATGTTGCCAGAGATCACGTACAGGTAATTCCCATCGCTCTTGACGATGTCGGCCTCATCGACTCCAGCTACTTGGATGTTGGTCGTAGAATAATATGTGGTGCCCTCCTTGGTTATGGTGGCTTGATACAAGGCGATACCATTAGATAAGTCGAGATCTTTGGAAAAGTAAATGTTCGGCCATACAGAAGTGTTCTTCAAGTACTCTTCAAGTTCGCTCATGTTTGAGAAACGCTTGAGGTTTGGGCTTGCAGGTTGGCTTGATGCGTAAACATATACAGATACTGCAAAGATGAGAACGATTACGGGAATCGCAACAATTAGACGCTTATGATTATATGGTGCCTTCATGTTCATTTACCAATACTGCCATTGGTACCGACTTATTTTATTCTATAGAATTGAACAGCGCATTCTAAAAATTAGAACATCCCTTTTTATTCTAATGACTTATTTTTCATTTTACACAAATCATGAAATAAGCAAGAGGATTAGGCACGATAACAACTCACGTCGTTCCACCATCGCCAATTCGCATGTGCTTTCTATCTAGACTTTTCATTGCCCCATAAATAGAAAAAAAAAGGGGAGAGGGGTGTGCTATCCTAGGGACCGCCAAGACCGTTTGGCGTTGCCTGCGCATACCAGCTGTGCTCACCATAAACCGCGCCATGATCCATTATGACCTCAAACTGACCCCAAATGGGGTAGCCTCCCTCGCGCCAGTACGGGCTACTCTCCAGCTCAGGACCGACCCATATTATCTTGTAGTGCCAGACCTCTCCAGAGCCGTCAGGGACATCTCCG
>CAZQQB010000081.1:2756-4266 GCA_964595415.1 uncultured Nitrososphaerota archaeon
AGACCATTCCGTCCAAAACCCTATCTGCCCCATCGGCCTTTCCGACAAAGATCCGCGCCTTATAATTGTAGCCAAACCCATCAAACCCGCCGCCATTATTAGCGGCGATGATAGGACCGGCTGCGGCTATGGCAAGGAACAATCCGAATAACGCCACTAACTTTATCAAGGGCGCCCACTTTCACATTTAAAAATTCGAATTTTTACATATTTATGAATTAATTTGTAACAAGCAAACGTTCAACCCTGCTGTGCTCCACTAGATATTGACCAAGTCCCTCCTCTTGGTTTTTCTGTACCTTGCTTGCTCCCTCTAACAAATGAGTGCTTTATGCTCTCCCTATCTTCCTTATCCCGGAGATTTTTGAGGCAAACTCTTCGTAGGCAACCCTGCACAGCCTATCGGCCTCGGCATTATCCTCCCGTGGGATCCACTCAAAAACAACCTCTTCAAATTTTTTGGTAAGCTCCTTAGCCCTGGCATGGAGGTTGACCAAACGCCTAGCCCTCACGGCGTAATCCCCTCGCATCTGCCTTATCACCAGCTGACTGTCGCCTCTCCCCCTCAAAATTCCTCTGTAACCCATCTTCAACACGTACTCCATTCCCTTTATCAAACCTGCGTATTCCGCCACGTTGTTGGACACGTCATCGCCCAAAACCCCTGCACCTACAAAACCTCCCTCCCCGTGCACCCTATTTCCATTTTGGTAAATAACAAATCCGTAAATCGCAATACCGCCCGGGTTGTAGGGCTCACACAAGCCGTCAAACATTAAAATCATAAAAAACGCGCTCCATAAGCCGCTGCCTAAGGGCCGTCATTTATAACACCTACTTTTTACCCTTCATATCTTATTATCTTTTAGTTTTTTCACCCCGCGCTCTTGTACATCTTGAGAAGGTCACTATTCCGTGGCACTTGCATGCCGTTCCTACGCAGAAAGTCAAACTTTCAAAGTTATTGGCGCCCTCATTCAGCTCATTCAGCACATCATATACCTCTCTGCCATCTACGGCACCCACATCATCAGCCACCAGCTCACTCCTGAAGACTTTATTGAAGGCACAGTATGAAAATCGGGTAAACATGGAATGTATGGGCTCTGGGATCGGTCTACCAGTTACTGGACAGATCTCTGGCTCGCTGCACCGCGGAGCGCAAAGGAAGTCCTTTGCATAAGAAAGCACTAATGTTGCCGCCGATGGATCTGTTTTCAGTATGATTCCTTCTGATATCTCTACTATAGCCTTTTCAAGCATCTTTCGGTCCGGCTCAACAACAAAGCCAAGGTCAGAGAACCATTCAAAAAACAGTTGAGCCATAAGATTTCCCGGCACTGCGGGCACGATGACATCGGGGGGATCTCCGCTCTTCATGAGCTTCATAACATGAACCGCTGCATCATCCACAATTAGCCTTGATCCGAGCCCACATCGAGAGGGGTCAGTGCAGGCGAGGCGTACAATCTTACTTGCAGGGCAATGAGGATCCTTGTCCACCACAATT
>CAZQQB010000082.1:0-4228 GCA_964595415.1 uncultured Nitrososphaerota archaeon
GGATTGTCTACCGTGTGGCTTATCTGCGCGCTTCCTATTCCGATGATGAGATCGTCAACCTCCCTGAGAATGCACCTTATAACCTCCAAATGCCCCTTGTGAAAAGGTTGATACCTACCAATCAGGAGGGCCCTCATCTTGCACAACCTCGACCCATAAATCCATAATAAATCTTCATGGCTTTAACGGTATCGCCATAGATTAGTGCCGACCAGCCGCCTTTTCTATTGCATTCGTCCATACTCAATTACCCGCGATAGACAACTTGCCCCCTACGCCCAGACCCAACAGTTTTCTCGCGCTTCCTTCTCGCATCGATACCTCGTAGTGACCACTGCTTCCCTTTAATATCAGGAGCTCGCCTCTCCTCCCCTCGGAGTAAGTCCTCACGTGCCTCATTTGATATGCCCTGCCCCAAACCTCCGCCGTGACCTCTTTATTGAGGACGATATCTCCTTCCTTGAGGCTCGTCACCAGGTTCCCGAAGCAATCCACGAATACCACCTCACACTCCACCCTGCCCTCCCTTTTGGTCTTGAAGAACTCAACCTTCTCGTAACCTTCTGTTACCCTTCCGACCTCCTCAAACTTCCCTCCACTTGCCAGGAAAGCTGCCACAGGTGCAAATACATCTCTACCATGGAAGGTGCTTGAGACCACCTCCAAGAAGAGTCCCCTGTTGGTGATCTCCCTGACCTCCACTATGCCGTCCTCCCTTGCAGCCGGTATCAAAATCCCGTTGTCAGGCCCGACGAAGAAGTAGTTCTTGCTCTTTATTGCGACAGCCCTTCTCTCTGAACCGACCCCTGGGTCGACCACTGCCACATGTACCGTACCTATTGGGAAGAACCTATAAGAGGAATAAAGCACAAACGCCCCGCTCTTCACGTCGAAGGGCGGCACATTCGAACTCAAGACTATAACATCAACAACCGGCGCGATCTTCTTGATCACACCCTTCATAATCCCTAAATAGTGTCCCCCGAAGTCCGTGGTCAGCGTCACAAACATGCCGCCCACCTCAATCGAAACCTATATAATCGCCATGTCTGATCTCATACCAAGGTGCCATATTTGAGCCTACCTCAGCTAATAATGCTTCCTGGCCCAACAAACGTCCCGCCAAGGGTCTATTCGGCAATGTGCAAGCCCATGATAAACCACAGGGGCCCTGAGTTCCACGAGCTCTTTGCTCGTCTACTTGAAAATGCCAAGAAAGTCTTCCAGACCAATAACGACCTATTTGTCCTCACATCTTCTGGGACTGGAGCGGTGGAGTGCGCTGCGAGCAACATCCTATTGCCAGGCGAAAAGATCCTCGTACCAGTGTCCGGAACCTTCAGCGAGAGGCTCTCTGACGCATTCAAGATATACGGGGTTAGGGTCGTCGAGATCAAGGTCGATGCAAGAAGAACCCCGACCTCCGAGGAGATCGCCTCGGCTCTCAACAATGATCCCGATATAAAAGCTGTCGCTGTCGTTTACAACGAGACCTCCACTGGCACAACCGTCAGGGACCTGCCAGAGATCGGTCGGGCAGTCAAGGACAAGGGGCTTATATTCATAGTGGATGCCATATCCGTGCTGGGCGGGGACGACCTACCCACGGACAAATGGGGGATTGATGTTTGCATCACTGGAACCCAGAAGTGCCTGGCTACTCCACCTGGGCTGTCGCTAATCTCAGTCAGTAACGAAGCATGGAAGTTCATAGAGAGAGCCAAGCCAAGGACAGAGTACTTCGATCTCATCAAATACAGAAAGTTCAGGGACGAGAAGAAGGAGACGCCCTTCACACCTGCCGTTAACCTCTTCTACGCCTTAGACGAGGCCCTCCAAATGATCCTCGAGTACGGTCTCGAGAGGTGGATAGAGCGCCACAAGAAGGCATCGCGCGCTTACTACTCTGCATTATCCAGAATGGGTCTCTCTTTCTTCGCTGAGGAGCAAAGCAGATCCAACGTCGTAATTGCCGTGAACACTCCAAGGGGGATTTCATCCAAGGAGATAAGGGAAATAATGCGCAGGAGATACGGTGTCGTCATAGCCGGAGGATTTGGGGCTCTAAAGGAGTCCATATTCAGGATAGGCAATATGGGCGTAATAACTCCCAAGGAAGTCCTAACAACAATCTCTGCCTTGGAGTCATCACTTCAAGAGCTCGGGCATATTGCGCCGCCAGGTATTGGCATCAGCGCCGCCAATCCAATCCTAAGGGATCTCTGATTTTTGTTAAACCTTTCGACCCATGAAGGGTGCAACATTTTACAAAATCATTGACAATAATGCCCCTGTAATAACCCTGGGGCACATCAAATTATTTTGAAACAAATCTGCGGTACTTGTAGGCTATTGCACAAGTTCCCTCAAGACTAACCATGCATGGTCCCACCGGGTGGTTCGGGTCGCACTCCTTACCAAACAGCGGGCAGTCCTCCGCCCTCAATACTCCTTTAAGCACCTCCCCACAACCACACCCCTCCGGCATAAAATCCCCGGTCGGCACCTCAATATTGAACCTCTCCACGGCGTCAAATTCCCTAAAGCCCCCTCTCAGCCTTAACCCCGACCCCTCGACCTTTCCTATCCCCCTCCACCATACATCCGTAACCTCGAATACCTCGCTCATCACCTTAAGCGCTATCCTGTTTCCCTCCTCCCTCACGGCCCTCCCGTACTCGTTCTCAGCATCCCACTTGCGCTCATTTATTTGCCTGACAATGTTCAAGACCCCCAGCATAAAGTCTAGCGGCTCGAACCCTGCCACCACCATCGGCTTATGGTACCTCTCAGCCAGCACTCTATACGGTCTGATACCTATAATGGTAGACACGTGCCCTGGGCAGATGAAGCCATCCAGACTCACGCCTGCCCTCAGCAGAAACTCCATTGCCGGCGGTATCAGCTTGTGCGTGGAGAATATGCTGAAGTTCTCAGGCGGTCCCCTCAGGATTTCCATCGCCGCCATGGGTGCCGTTGTCTCAAACCCTATTGAGAAGTGGACGACCTTCTTCCCTCTCTCCTGCCTAGCTATCTTTACTGCATCACCCACGCCATAAACCACTCTTACATCCCCTCCTTTTGCCTTAGTATCTAAAAGTGAAGTCCTGTTGCCTGGGACCCTCACCACATCCCCAAAAGTCGTCAGCGTGACCCCTTTCTCTATTGACAGCTCTGCTACGGCGTCTATCTCGCTTCCCGGGGTCACACACACGGGGCATCCGGGACCTGCCACAACCTCCACATTACTCGGCAGAAGGTCCCTAATCCCGAAGTGAGTGATGGTCCACTCATGAGTCCCGCAGACATGCATTATCCTGACCGAGAGACCCTTCGACTCTTCTGCGATCCTCTCGGCTACCTTATTCACTAGCTCCCTGTCCCTAAACTTGGAAAACAACCAACCATTACCCCACAGATAATACCTCATTCCATGTCTTCAGGATGTCCTCCGCCTCTTCCTCCTTTAACTTGGCTATGGCATAACCTGTGTGGACCAGCACGTAATCCCCCACAGCAATACCCGCGTCCGCGACTAGGGCGAGGGATGCTTCCCTCCTGACTCCGCCAATGTCCACCTCTGCCTTCTCCCCATCTATTCTGATAACCCTAGCAGGTATTGCCAGACACAAAAACAAACACCTTAAAAACCAAAAACTATTATCTCTAAATAAAACTTTGTGGTGATTCCAATGCCCCCAATCAACATACTTGCCCTCTCCGACATCCATGGCAAAGAGTCTTCCTTAGGGTCCATCCTTGCCTCCACCTTGAACTCGTATAAAATAGACGCCATATCCATCTCTGGCGACATAACCCATTTCGGCACCATTGAGGATCTACGGAGGATGCTCTACATCTTAGCCGAGACCGGAGTGCCCTTTGTATACATACTTGGCAACTGCGACCCGGCAGATTTTAAAGAGGGCATTGACTCCCCCGGCACCTGCATAGAATCCCGCTCTCTAAACATCGCCGGCATCACTGTCATTGGTGGGGGAGGGTCCACACCAACCCCATTTAATACGCCATTTGAGGTCAGGGAGGAGGACCTCGTACAAAACCTAAAAAAGGCATTCGCTGAGTCCAAAGGTATCGTCAACATGCTCGTCACTCACAACCCCCCTCTCGGCTCAGTGGTCGACCTCACAAGGTTCGGCTTTCACGTGGGCAGCGGGATGCTGAGGGACCTGATAATATCGCTGTCGCCCAGAGTTGCGCAGTGTGG
>CAZQQB010000083.1:0-4131 GCA_964595415.1 uncultured Nitrososphaerota archaeon
TGATATTCGTCACTCACGACATAGCGGTCCTCAGGCAAATAGCCGACTTAATCGGAATCATGTACGCAGGTAAAATAGTCGAGCTGAGTTCCACTGATAACGTGCTATACAACCCCAAGCACCCATATACTATCGGATTGATTAACGCTGTTGTCACACCCGAACCCGAAGTCAGGAGACGGGGAATCGTTTCTATAGCTGGCGAGCCGCCGAACCTTTTGAAACCGCCTAGCGGGTGTCGCTTCCACCCGCGTTGCAAGTTTGCAATGGATTTATGTTCAAAAGAGGAGCCCCCTCTATTAGAGGTAGGAGACAAAACTCTTGTAGCATGCCGTCTTTTTTCCTTAAGGAGGGAGGATAAGGTTGCTTCTTGAAGTAAACAACCTGACTAAGGTTTTCACTGTCGGACTGCTTAGGAAGAAGGAGATAGTTGCTGTAAAGAACGTGACATTTCAAGTAAATCCCGGCCAGTTCATTTCTTTGGTGGGTGAAAGCGGTTCCGGGAAGACAACGACGGCAAAGATAATTCTGAAGCTACTTCCACCAACCTCTGGCCAGATCTTGTTCGAAGGCAAAGATGTAACCAAACTCCGAAAGCATGAAGAATTAAGAGAATATTGGCGCAAAGTACATGGTATTTTCCAAGACCCGTATGCCTCGTTCAACCCTCTTCAGAAGGTGGATAGGGTACTCTATCAAGCTTTTGAGCTCATGAATGATAAGGATATCGATAAGGATAGGGCTATTCGCGAGGCATTAAGGGAAGTCGACCTTAACTGGGATGAGGTGTTAGGTAAATATCCGCATGAGCTCAGCGGCGGGCAAAGGCAAAGGATCATGGTAGCAAGATGCTACATGATTAAGCCTAGACTCATACTGGCCGATGAGCCTGTCTCGATGATAGATGCCTCCACTAGGAAGAGTGTTCTCCGGCTCTTCACAAACTTAAGAGACGAGTATAAAACTTCGGTTATATTCATAACTCACGACCTAGGCCTAGCCTACTATGTTAGTGACGAAATATTCATAATGTATAAGAGTGTGATAGTGGAGAAGGGACCGCCTGAAGAAATATTGGAGCATGCGTGTTCCGAGTACACTAAAAGGCTCAGGTCTGACGTACCGCTTTTGTATAAGAAGTGGGAAGGCTTTTAGCTACGAGGCCTGATCTACCTACCGCAAAGCTTTTAAATTCGCCCAAGACAAATCTGGTATAGATTGAACCCGTTACTCCGGTACATTGCCAGACGCGTTTCATTTCTCTTAACAACCTTTTTCGCCTTCCTGCTTATAATATTCGCCTTGCCGAGAGCAATACCTGGAAACCCGCTTGCCCAGATTCTTTATCGCATGTTCCAACAGGCCCAGACAAACCCGGACCTTGTTCAGGCGGTTTATAAACAGCTTATGGAGGAGTTCGGCATAGGAAAGCCGTTACACGAGCAGGTGATAGAGTTCTTCACCCGACTGCTCCAAGGAGACTTGGGCACCTCTATAGCATTTTACCCTCGAAAAGTCGCTGATCTGGTTTTCATTTACCTACCTTGGTCCCTGGGGCTCTTAATACCTGCTACGCTAGTCTCCTGGATCCTTGGCAATCTTCTAGGCGCGTTAGCAGGCTACAAAAGAAAAACCGCAGTAGACAACGCTTTGCTGACTGTTTTTCTAACGCTTTCCCAGACGCCTTACTATTGGCTTGCGATGATCTTGCTCTACATGTTTGCTGTGACTTTCAGAGTCTTTCCACTTGGAGGAGCTTATAGCAAAGCCCTTATGCCTTCTCTCACCATAACATTCATAGTGAACTTCATATACCATTATGTGCTCCCTTTCTTCTCCATAGTCCTCGCCGCCATAGGTGGCTGGGCTATCGGTATGCGCTCAATGGTAATTTATGAGCTTGGCGCAGACTACGTGAGCTATGCTGACTCTCTCGGCTTATCGGACAGCAAAATTTTAAGATATATTTTCAAAAACTCGATGCTTCCTCAAGTAACTGGGTTGGCCCTAAACTTTGGAACGATTCTCGGTGGTGCTCTAATAACGGAGCTGGTCTTCAGTTACCCAGGCACAGGCTATCTTATATTCAGATCGCTAAGTATGCTTGACTATCCAATGATTCAGGGAACATTCATACTGCTCATATCAACCTTGCTACTTGCAAACTTCATAGTTGATCTGATATATTCTTATATTGACCCTAGAATAAGGACAGGTTATGCCACTAGTTGAAAGTTCTCATATTTTTAGGATTGAAAGCTTCGACTTTCAAACCTCTACCTAGTTCCCATTGGTTTTTAAATAAAGTCATAGAAAATGCGTGCTATTCGCATGGACATTTATAGAAAAAGCTTAAATATCGCTTTCCAGCAGTCTATTTACTGATGTTAAATAAAAGCTTAAATATCGCTTTCCAGAAAATATCATTATTGATGTAAAATGAAAAGAAGAATGTTCTCATTGTTCGTGCTGTCTTTCATCTTGCTTCTGAATTTTCTCCCGTTCAAACCTATAAAGGCTCAACAAATATTTCCGAGGGATCAAACGGTCTACATCTCTTCGCCTTGGTCCATACCCGGTTGGAACCCGACTATGGGTGACACGAACTGGATGACTCAGATTCAATATCCATCCTTCTACTTGTACAACCTTATCACGGATGAATGGATACCGTATGCAGCCTCGGGCTATAAGTGGGTCGACAAGTATACTTTAGAAGTGAAGATAAGGGATGAGGCAAAGTGGTGGGATGGAAAACCGGTAAGCGCTGATGATGTAAAGTATACTTGGGATCTCGGAAATAGAATGTTCATTCCATTCACAACACCGTTCTGGACCTATTTGGAAGAGGTTGTAGTTGTCGACTCTAAAACAGTTCAGTTCAGGACGAGCGAGAAGAAGCTAAACTACTTCCAGTTACTTGGCGTCCTCCAGCAAATAATTCTGCCGAAGCACAGGTGGGAAGCGCTGGAAGCCAGATATGGTAAAAAGTTAACGACCGACTTCAAGGATGATAGGCCTGAGGATATTATCGGAGCGGGCCCATATAAAGCCTATACGGTTTCAGAGTCGACTTTCTCGTACATACGGGTTGATGACTGGTGGGGGAAGGACATATTTGGCCTTCCCAACCCTAAGTACGTGGTCATCTGGATACCCAAGGACAATGTGGCTGCCGCTTTAGCGTTCGAGCAGGGAGAGCTCGACTATATGACTCACTTCACCCCTAAGATATGGGAAATGTGGGAGGTCAAAGGGTTGCCGGTTAGGACATACTATGCGCGTCCGCCTTACTATGTTGGCGGGGGCATAGTCTTCCTTTGGATGAATTATAAAACGAAGGGTCTAGATAACACTGTGGTGAGGAGGGCTATAGCACATGCCTTGAACCTAAGTGAAATGATAGAGAAGGCGTACTACAACTATGGCTTACAGGCTAAGCCTGTGCCAATATTACACACCAGCCCGGCGGCTGTCTACATAAACCAATCCTTGTTAAACAGCTACGGCTGGTCCTTTGACGTAGCGAAAGCGAAGAAGATACTGGATGATGCAGGTATAGTTGATAAGGATGGGGATGGATGGAGGGAGCTGCCCGATGGCACCGAGCTCGGTCCTTATACAATACAGGTTCCATATGGATGGACAGATTGGATGATGATGTGCGACATGATATCGACAAACCTCAAGGAAATAGGGATAAATGTCGAACCGGAGTTTCCCGACTTCGCTGTATGGTGGCAACGCTTAACCGATAAGAACTTCAACATGGTCATAGGCTGGGCCGATGCGTCGCCTGGATATGCACATCCGTGGAACGCCTTTAGGTCAACGATGGACCCGAGGTTGACCCACCCGTCAGGAAACTGGGAGAACTACAACAACCCAGAGGTAATCGAACTGATCGACGCGCTCCCCGTGGAGACGGATCCCGTAAAGGTGAGGGCGATGTACAGCAAACTGCAGGAGATTTGGCTTAGGGACATACCTGGAGTACCTATGTTCTACGGCGCGTCATGGTATGAATACTGTGAAGCCCACTGGGTTGGCTGGCCCAACGAGGAGAACGGGTTCTGGTTCCCACAGGCTTGGAACTGGCCACACTGCATGCCATTCTTCTTCAGAGTAGTC
>CAZQQB010000084.1:0-2711 GCA_964595415.1 uncultured Nitrososphaerota archaeon
AGACCCCTAGGTGTTTGGCGTTATGAGGAGTTTATGCCGATTGAGGAAGGATCTGAGATAATCACTCTAAAGGAGGGTGGCACCCCGCTCTACAGGTGCGACAGGTTGGCTAAGTGGGCGGGTGTGAGAAGGCTCTATGTAAAGTACGAAGGGGCAAACCCGACAGGAAGCTTCAAGGACCGTGGTATGACCCTAGGTGTGACAAAGGCAAAGAGCTTGGGTTCAAAGGCAGTGGCCTGTGCATCCACAGGGAACACATCAGCTTCTTTGTCTGCTTACGCTGCAAAGGCAGGTCTTACTTGTTACGTATTACTGCCAGCAGAGAAAGTAGCCATGGGAAAACTCGCCCAAGCATTAATGCATGGCGCTAAGGTCATATCTGTAAAGGGGAACTTTGACGATGCCTTGAAATTGGTGATGGATCTCTCTGTAAAAATGGGGATCTATCTTTTAAATAGTGTGAATCCGTGGAGGCTAGAAGGTCAAAAGACGCTGGCTTTTGAGATCGTGGATCAATTGGGGCATGCGCCAAATTTTGTAGCGGTGCCTATGGGAAACTGTGGCAACATCTCAGCAATATGGAAGGGGTTCAAAGAATTTAATAGAACAGGGCTCACGGATGCCCTCCCAAGGATGTTTGGAGTTCAAGCTGAGGGGGCCGCTCCAGTAATAAATATGCTGAAAAAGAATCTAGAGGTGTTAGCACCCGTTGCCCACCCAGAGACCTTGGCAACTGCGATAAGGATCGGTAACCCTGTTAACTGGCCGAAAGCAGTCATGGCAATAAGAGAGTCTGATGGGATATTCGACTCTGTATCTGATGATGAGATCGTGGAGGCTCAGCGCATCATAGCCGCCTTGGAAGGAATAGGAGTCGAACCCGCGAGTGCTGCATCTGTTGCAGGAGTAAAGAAGGCTGTTTCGAAGGGAATGCTAGGAGGGAGGGACGAGGTCGTATGTGTCTGTACAGGCCATCTTTTGAAGGACCCAGAAGAGGTCATTAAGGTCTGCGGCAGACCTGTGGAGATTCCGCCAGACCTTAAGGCAGTATCAGAGGCGCTTGCAAGGACTTGACGTGCACGCTCCACATGGTTGTGAGGGCTATCTGGGCACCTGTTTATGTAATTCATGTGCTGCAAAAATTAGCGTTACTTCTTAAAGGAATTATTGTCACTGTAATCGCGTTTCTGACAAAATTATATATTCTTATTTCTATTTTTATTTCAATTTCAATCTCTATTTTTTAGCGTCTTCAACGGTCTCGAAAGGTTTCAGCATTCTGGACAATAGATCTGTCCTTGTTATTATGCCGACGGGTTTGCCCTGTTCGTCTACTACTACAAGCCGACCAATGCTAGATCTCCGCATTTTATTCATTGCTTCTAGTATGTCCTCATCGAGACCAATTGTGATAGGTCTACGGCTCGTGGCCTCTCCGACGGTGACGTTGAGCTTATCTTCGATGGCGCACCTTGCCACATCAGAGCCTGTGATTATGCCTATCAAGGAGGATCCGTCTATTACAGGCGCGGCCCTTATGAACTCCCTATAAAGGATTCCTGCTGCTTCTTTTATTGGCATATTTGGAGGCAGGGAGACAAGCCTCTTCGACATTAGATTTCGCGCTCTTTCTTTTGGTATACTAACAATATTTATGATCTCTAAAAGGATCTCTCCGTGGATTTCATCCCTTCCAACTATCTTTCCCTCGATCACCATCCTTCCAGAAGGCGTGGGACCAATGACAACATCTTCTCCAATTTCCAACTTTGATAGATCCCCTATAACCTTGAGGAGGACTTGGCAGAAGTCAGGACTGTATACGCTCTTAAACAGGATGTCAGTCACTGTTACTCCTGTATCCTCCCCATTTTTCTTATAAATTGGTACTTTAAGGGTCCGGAACTGTTTTGGTATGCTGAAGCTCTCATAAGCCTTACTTGTAGGCATATAGCCGCCCTTTGGACCTGGCACAGCCTCAACTAAGCCCAGCGCCCTCAGAACCGGGGTTATGTTTCTGATAGTTCCTTCGTCCCGACCTGTTTTTATTGCGATATCCTTGCTTTTTACAAAGGACTTCTTCTTTTCATAGAGCTCTATCAAAGCAATCATGATCTCTTTTTGGGGTGATGTCAGAGAGGACGTAGAAGTTCCACCTTTAATCTATAATGAGACAATTATAATTATTAACAATGCTTATTAATATTTATATTGGATCTTGAACGATCCAATATGACTCTTGACAAGATGCTCTCAAAAAGTGCGGAAAGGTTTGGGCATAAAACGGCTATAATTTGGAATGAAAAGGAGTATTCGTTCAGAGATCTTGATTGGATGAGTAACCGTTTTGCAAATGCTCTTCTCGGGATGGGACTCACGAAGGGGGACAGGGTTTGCATATTTATGCAAAACTCGCCGGAGTTCGTAATTGCCCACTTTGGAATTCTAAAGGCAGGAGGAATCACAGTTCCTCTCAACGTGATGTACAGAAGGCGTGAACTTGTGCACATGGTGAACGATTCTGGCGCGACTATAATGGTAACTTCTGAGAGCAATCTTCCCCACGTGATGGAGGTAAAGGACGAGATAAGGTCTTTAAAGAGAGTAATTGTAACATCGCCTGATGTTATTCAGAGATGTGAGTCGTTTCATAGATTGTTGGAAGAGGGGAGAGATGAGCCCGCAAAAGTATACAATACTGACGAGGATAT
>CAZQQB010000084.1:2759-4082 GCA_964595415.1 uncultured Nitrososphaerota archaeon
GAGTACACTCTCCGATTTGTGGGAGCTTACAGATAAGGACAAGTTGATGATGGCACTGCCCATGTTCCACGTCCATGGACTTGGTATCGCAGTCCATGGGATGGTGTATTGTGGTTACACAATGGTACTGCTGGAGAGGTTTGACGCCAGAAAAGTGATAGAGGGCATAGATAAGTACAGGTGCACGGTGTTTATGGGCGTCCCAACAATGTACATTAAGTTGCTTGAGGTGGGGGAATGTAAATGTGATCTCTCGAGTATGAGGCTTTGGACGGTGGGATCTGCGCCGATGCCTGTTGAGGCTATGGAGAAGTTCAGACAGAAGTACGGATTTGAGCTCTTGGAGAGGTACGGTATGACCGAGACTGCTGTTGTCATAGCGTCGAACCCGCTCCGGGGAAAGAGAAAGCTTGGATCTGTGGGAAAGCCCATTCCAGGGGTTGAGGTTAAGATTGTCGACGACGATGGTAATGAGGTGCCTCCAAACGAGTTTGGGGAGATAGTGGTAAGAGGACCAAATGTTATGAAGGGGTACTGGAACAAGCCTCATGAAACGGAAGAAGCCTTCAGAGATGGTTGGTTCCATACCGGAGATCTGGGGAAGATCGACGAAGAGGGCTACTTGCACATCGTGGGCAGGAAGAAGGAAATGATAATCTCAGGGGGCTTTAAGATATTCCCACGGGAGGTAGAGGAAGTTTTACACATCCATCCGAAGGTGAGGGAGGCGGCCGTCGTCGGAATACCAGACCCTGTAAGGGGGGAAAGCGTAAAGGCATTCATAGTGCTGAAGGATGGCGCCACTGTTACTCAGAACGAGCTTGACGAATTCTGCCGCAGTAACTTGGCAGCGTTTAAGGTTCCTAGAGTATACGAGTTTGTCAGCAGCATACCGAGAACCCCTAGTGGAAAGATTCTGAACAGGGTGCTGTCTCAGGTTAAGGTTAAAGACCTGATGATGGCAGACATAAAGACCATTGACAGAAGGGTCTCTGCTTATGAAGCTGCGAAATACATGAAAGATTCGAATGTGGGGAGCCTGATCATTACAGACGGGGATGTTCCGATTGGGATCGTTACGATTAGAGACATCCTATACAAAGTCATATCTTTGGGAAGTCTTGGCAAGGATGTTTCATTGAGCTCAATAATGTCAACGCCGCTGCTCACAGTTGAGCAAGATGAAGATATTTCAAAGGCTGCAGCACTCATGAGAAGGTGGAATGTGTGGAGGCTCGCGGTTAGAAACGGCAATGGACAGCTAATAGGCCTCCT
This sequence comes from uncultured Nitrososphaerota archaeon, assembly GCA_964595415.1. Classification (GTDB taxonomy): domain Archaea; phylum Thermoproteota; class Methanomethylicia; order Methanomethylicales; family Methanomethylicaceae; genus CAZQQB01. The sequence goes on from CAZQQB010000084.1 coordinate 4,035, forward strand.
CAGCGGTACTGACATATTTAAGGCGTTTGTCGGAAGAAAAATGGAGAT
>CAZQQB010000085.1:0-3990 GCA_964595415.1 uncultured Nitrososphaerota archaeon
TGAAGACTGCCACTATCCTGTTAATAGGATTTGCCTTTTTCAAAGCTTCAATGAAAATAAAACAACCGACTCGATCATCCATAGCCCTTCCAACTATAAGCCCATTCTCGAGCTCCGTTATCCCCCTCTCGACAGTTATCGGGGTGCCCACCCTCACGCCACACTTTGTCAACTGCTCCTTCGTGGCACCAGTATCCACGAACATTTTATCATAGGTCACTAACTGTTTCCTCTCATCCTCTTTCATGACATGTATCGCCTTGCAACCTATTGTGCCACTTAGCCTCTTATGTTTGCCATGAACATGCACCCTCTGACCGAGTAGAACATGGTCTGGCACGCCTCCAACTTTTGCAAACCTGATGAATCCCCTGTCATCCACATGTTTAACTATCAGTCCTATTTCGTCCGTATGCGCTGTTATCATGATGGTCTTGGAACCTTTCCCTTTGTAAACATAAAGATTACCAAACCTATCCTCCTGGATCTTATCCGCAATACCTTCGAGCTCCTTCTTTAGTAATTTGGCTATGCCGTATTCGAATCCTGAGATTCCTGGAGCTTCGCTCACCCTCTTTAAGAGATCCATGTCCAAACTTAACACCCCATGTTTTTAGGAATATTGAATAATCCGAGTATTTAACATATTTCCACGGGTCAATCCTCGCTCTCGATCTTAACCTCAATCTCCTCTTTGCCGAGTTTTATCTTAAACCACCTTATGTCCTTTCTATTCTCTTTAATCTCGGGCGTCAAAGTCCTTGCTTCGCCTTTAAGAAATGGTACGGCGATCTGAGGAAATAAAAGGTACGTGAGCGCGTCCTCCTCTTTTTTAAATACACTAATTACATCCTTTGGTATATCGCCAAACGAGATATCCTCTGGCGGATCAGCTTGCTTTATCCTCTCGAGCAACTCTCTACTAATCTCGCCCGGGGGTATGCCATAAAAACCTCTAACGTAGTTCTCAAGCTCCTTTATAAGAGTTCCATACCTAGCCCCTGTAATCACGTTCATCACAGCCTGGGTGCCCACTATCTGACTCATCGGGGTTACCAAAGGCGGGTAACCGAGGTCTCTCCTGACGATGGGCACCTCCTTTAACACTTCGTCCATCTTCGAGAGGGCGTTGTACCCCTTTAGCTGGACTACCAGATTCGAGAGCATTCCACCCGGTATTTGATGCCTTAATGCCCTCGGATCGATCCTCTCTGTCGCATCCGAGGTGTAGCCCTTATACTTCTCCCTCACCCTCTCAAAATAGTCGGAACATTCGTTTATTAGCTCAATGTTGAGATGTGCCAACTGACCTGTCCCGCGAAGCGCCTCATACAAAGTCTCTATGGCTGGCTGAGACGCCCCAAAGGCAAAGGGAAATAGTGCCGTATCTATGTACTCCGCACCTGCGTCTATTCCTTTTATATATGACAAAGATGCTAAGCCACAGGTATAATGGCAATGAAGACCAACAGGCAACCCGGTCTCCTTTCTTATCCCCCTGACAATATCGTACGCAGTCCTGGGCGATAGAAGCCCGGCCATGTCCTTTATCCTTATGGCATCTACGCCCAACTCTGCTATCTTCTTAGCCACATCAATGAAGTGATCCACCGTGTGAATCGGGCTAAGGGTGTAAACCACATCACCGTGGATCTCAGCGCCCACCTCCTTTGCCGAAGAGACTGCCCTCCTTAAATTATTGACATCGTTCAGTGCGTCAAATATTCTGAAGACATCTACACCATTCTCATATGCCTTCTTTACAAAAGCGTCAACTACTTCTTCAGGGTAGTGTTTATAACCCACAAGGTTCCTGCCCCTCAAGAGCATGACAACCTTGGTCTTCTTCAGCTCTTTCTTTATCCTCCTCAGCCTTTCCCACGGATCTTCGTTCAAATACCTTATGCATGAATCAAAAGTTGCCCCTCCCCAAGCCTCCAGCCCGTAGAATCCGACTTCGTCCATCTTCTTCAATATAGGCAGGATATCTTCAATCTTGACTCTGGTGGCAAAGAGGGATTGCTGCCCATCCCGAATTGTTGTGTCAATGACCTTTAGCAACACCTACACCAACGGAGTGAGTAAAAGAGATGTATACATTTAAAAATGTATTGCTTTACAAAAGACTAAAAAATGGCACCAATGTTTTTCATTCTTGGGGTGAATTGTTATTGGATTTAAACGAATTCGCCAGATGGAGATCTTTCTGGCAAATGTTTTTTTATCCTCTTTAACAAATAAAAACCGAAGTTGACATTTTTACACACTAACATTAGAAGAATGTTATTTGATTCTTAGGTTTAAATCCCGTATCTTGTACCGCAATTAAAAGACTCGGTTTATTCGTCTTTTAGCTCATTAAATATGCCAAATTCTCTCTTTTTACCTTAAAGAACTCAGACCACAAAAGAATTCAAAGCACTCAGATCTCCTAACTCTAGTCTTGCCGAGTTACACACAACTAAACTCAAAAATTCGGATCTCCCTCTTATTTAGATTTCACAAAAAGCTTTGGTGATTATATCGTAGTGCAACTTAGCTATCTTTCTTTCAGACATTCAATTACTCAAATCTTATATATGAGCATTCATTATCCCTAACTTAAATTTGAGGGTGAGAAATTGGCTAGAGGAAATAAGGAAATTCTTGCTAAGCTCGAGCAGATCGTTGGGCAGGAATACGTTAGCAACGAGGAAGCCAATCTAATACCATATTCTTGGGACCTGACATGGGCGGAGCCGAGAATGCCTGACTACGTGGTGATGCCTAAGACCGTCACAGAGATTCAGCGAGTGCTGAGACTCGCAAACCATCAAAAGATACCGGTGATTCCATACGTGAACGCCACAAACATCGGCGGACTATGCGTGCCAGAAGAGGGCGGCATAATAATGGACCTTAAGAGGATGGATCAGATCCTCAAAATTGACCCAGAGACATGCTATGCAATCATAGAACCAGGCGTCAGTCATGCTCAATTGTCTGCAGCTCTTAAGTCTGCAAATCCACAATGGGAAGGAGTCGAGTTCTCGAAGGGCTTCGAGTTTGGTTGGGGTGTACACCCCGCATCAGCATCAGTTTTAGCCATGGCAATAAACCATGGCATCGGGCACCTAAACGGAAGAATTGGCATTAACAGCCAACTACTCTCGAGCATGGAAGTAGTACTACCAACAGCAGAAGTCGTCAAGATCGGGTCCTGTGCATACTCTGACTCATGGCACTCCTTCTTGCCTCTCCCTAGGATGGACGGCCTCTTCACAGGCTGGCTTGGGACAACAGGTATCGTTACAAAACTGGGTCTATGGATCTTCCCAATAAGGCCATACAGAGATGTTTTGACAATCGCGGCGGAGAGCGCTAAAGACATGACTAAATACATGGTTCATTGGCGCCACTACTCACTATGCGACGAGGTAACAGCCGTGAGCTGGTGGCTAGCACAGATACCAATCACATTCCCCTACAAGGAAAAACCGAAGGATGCCCCAGAGTGGTTCAGTTATACGGTGATAAGCGGCTGGTCAGAGGAAGAGCTCAATTACAAGCGCAAGATGTGGAAGAATGTCATACAAGAAGAGAAGGCTAGAGGTACAAAACTAATAGACTTTGAGTATCCTGAAGAGGCCAAGAGGGGCAGAACCGAGTTACCAAGCAGGATCGTCGGTTCAACTAAGAACTACTCCAAGTCATGCGGTGGAGGACTTGCATGGCCAGGGACTTTTGCGCCTTGCAAGAGCTGGCCAATCCTGTACGAGAAGTGGAAGGAGATATACATCCGACACGGGCTATCGCCAGCAACTCGATTCACAGACTACCAAGGCGCCCACTACGGCATGCTCAGGTGCATGACGCCTTTTGACAAGAGAAACCCCGCCTCCGTCAATGCTGCAAGAGAAGCAATGGTTGAATGCGTCAGGGCCGGAATTCCATTGGGCATGCTTCCATACAAACCACCAGTAGAGTATATGAATGAGCTGAACGCTGCGG
>CAZQQB010000086.1:0-3986 GCA_964595415.1 uncultured Nitrososphaerota archaeon
CCCCTTTATTAAACGAGGCCAGCTTTGCGACATCAATGGTTTTCCCACCACCTACGCTAACGACCATTCCCGCCCTGGTCTCCTCTATCATCGAGCTCACCGCCTCCACCTCGGCTTGGGTGGCATCCTTTATGCTCAGCATGTGGATCATGCGCGATGAATCCTCTGTGCTGTCCATCACTATTTTTGCCGGCTCACGCGTAAAGGTCTCGCCGCATATTAACAACACGTCTCCCTTGTAATTGAGGCCATTCAACACATCCTTCACTTTCGGCAGCACGTTTGGCCCGACTATAACAAACCTCGGCAGGTTAATTGCATGAATGTGCATGCCACATCACCATCACAAGAAACTACTCATCTCTCCTACGTCACCCTTAAATATATGGATATTTGTGATTAAACTTGACTCTCGCTCATTCTCCATAATCTCGGAGGTCAACATATTGTCACCACAGGACATAGAAGCCAAATTCGCTCACTATGAGCGACTTAAGAAGGGGACAACTACGGTCGGTGTGGTCTGCAGAGACGGGATAGTTCTCGCAACTGACCGCCGCGTGACCTCGGGTCTGTACGTGGCCCACAAGAGAGGCAGAAAGCTCTTCGTGCTTGACGACAACAAGGCTGCGACAATCGCTGGGTTGGTCGCAGACGCTCAGATGATCATGGACTTTCTGCGATCCCAAATAAATGTGCTGAAACTCACCAATAGAGGACCCGTGCCCACAAAGGCGGTCGCCACGCTTGCCTCCAACATACTCTTCAACTCGCGCTATTTCCCCTACATAGTGCAGTTCATAGTTGCAGGTGTTGATGAAACCGGTCCCAAGATCTATGTCCTCGACTGGTTTGGCACGCTGACAGAAGAGAGGTTTGTATCCACAGGATCAGGATCCCCGTACGCTGTCGGCGTCTTAGAAGCGACCTTAAAAAGCAACTCTTCCCTATCCGAGGCCCTTCCCGTCATAGCAAAAGCAGTAAAATCTGCTATTGAAAGGGACCCCGGTAGCGGTGAAGGCATAGATATAATGGTCCTAACGAAGGAGGGCATAAAGGAGTTCACCGATGAGGAGATCTCAAAGCTCTTGCAATGACCCCTCCAATCAGATGAAAAGGTGCCGTGAATGGCAAACCAGGGTAGTTTAGACACGTTTGCAGAGATAAGAAAGGTTATCCTACGTGAGATACCGGCTGAGGCCAGGCTCACAAAGGTGGAGTTTGAGGGTCCGTCAATCGTGGTCTACGTTCAGAACCCGAACCTCCTCATTGAGAACAGTGAACCAGTAAAGAGGATTGTACACGAGATCAAGAAGCGCATTATAATTAGGGCCGACCCAAGTGCGAGGAAGACCGAGGATGGAGCAAAGAAGATCATCGAGGAGCTCATACCAAAGGAAGCCGAAGTGACCGACATGAACTTTGATGCTGGGACAGGCGAGGTTACCATACTCGCAAAGAAGCCCGGCTTAGTCATAGGCAAGGGCGGCTCCACCCTAAAGGACATTGCCTACCACACTGGGTGGAGGGCCACCATCATCAGATCTCCACCATTGAAGTCCAGGATAGTGGAGCAGACTCTATACTACATGAATAAGGAGAACGAGTACCGCCTACAGTTTCTCAGGAGGGTTGGCAGGAGGATACACCGCCCCCCACTCTACAAGAGCGAGGGGGTCCCGATATCTGCCTTGGGAGGGTTCAGAGAGGTCGGTAGGCAAGCCATACTGGTACAGACCCTCGACAGCAAGATCCTCATAGACTGTGGAGTCAAACCCGGAGCCCAGAGCCCCTTCGACGAATTCCCAAGGCTCGACGAAGTTGAGGTGCAGGACCTAGACGCCGTTATCGTGACTCATGCGCACCTAGACCACTGCGGCCTAGTCCCCCTGCTCTTCAAATACGGATACGATGGTCCTGTGTACTGCACAAAGCCCACAAAGAGTCTCATGATCCTACTTCAGCTTGACTACTTGGATGTTGCAGTCAAGGAGGGCAGACCGCCCCCGTTCGGCCTTAAAGAGGTTAAGAAGGAACTCTTGAACACCATCACCCTTGAGTACGGCGAGGTCACAGATATCTCTCCAGACATCCGCCTCACCCTTCACAATGCAGGACACATACTCGGATCCGCGATGGTTCATTTACATGTTGGAGAAGGTCTCCATAACATAGTCTACACGGGCGACTTCAAGTACGCCAGGACACGTCTACTGGAGCCTGCAACATCTTCCTTCCCTAGGGCCGAAACTATCATAATGGAGAGCACATACGGGGCGCCTAACGATATAGTCCCTTCCAGGGAGGATACCGAGCGTCTATTCTTGGAATACATCACATCCACAATTCAGCAGGGCGGCAAGGTCCTGATCCCCATCCTCGCAGTCGGCAGGGCCCAAGAGATCATGCTTGTACTGGACGAAGCCATAAAACTGGGCGCTATACCCCAAATCCCCGTTTACATCGAGGGAATGCTCCAAGAGGTCACCGCGATACACACGGCTTATCCAGAAGACTTGGCCCGCGACCTGAAGAACAGAATATTCCACAAGGGGGAGAATCCATTTCTCTCTGAGCATTTTGTGAGCGTAGACGATAAAAGCGCGAGACCTGATATTGCCGAGGGCAGTCCGTGCATTATCATGGCAACCTCAGGCATGCTGACTGGCGGTCCTGCTCTGGAATACTTCAGACTCCTGGCTCCAGACCCAAAAAACACCATGATCTTCGTAAACTACCAGATCGAGGGCACGCTCGGGCGGTCAATACTTCGTGGAGTTAGAGAGGTCCCCTTAAGCGATCCGACTGGGAAATTAAGCGTCGTAGAAGTCAAAATGAATGTGAAATCAATGGATGGCTTCTCGGGTCACAGCGACAGGAAACAACTTCTGAGATTTGTGAATAACTTATCCCCAAGACCAAAACATGTTATAGTCGCACATGGAGAAGAGTCCAAATGCATTGGAATGTCTGACTCTATAAGAAGATTTTTCAGGGTCGAATCCATAGTGCCTAACGTAGGCGAAAGACTAAGGGTAAAGTAAAAAGTAACCATTTTAATTTTAAGAACCCATCATGCATTTTGGCAGCTCACAACTTATAAAACTATACGATGCAAATACATAAAAAAGTACCCCAAAAACTGGGCTGCTTACAGTTTCGTTTCAGTAAAAATTCCATCTTAAACCTAGGCGCAGAAAGATGGAAACACATAACGACTGCTTATTAGGAAGAAGTGGGTTACTGGTTCTTATATGGTGTGAGCTACAAACCACAATTTTTTGATCAAGAGGGGAGTATGTTGCCTCGTTGAGATGTATTTTGGCAAGGGCGCACTGACAGACTAGCATAAGGCTGAACTACCCAGAAAAGTCAACAGATCTAATCGTCAAAGAAACAAAGCAACCTCAACACTATACTTGGGCGATCATCCACGAAGTTCCTGCTGAAAACTGGATGGTTGATAGACTAACACTGCCCGAGCTTAAAGCGAAGCTCCAAGCAGAGAAATAATAGTCCCAAAATCCCTGCTTTTTTGTGAAGAAGAAAAGCGAAAGACTAGGGAAGGTTTGTTGTAAGTCAGAACGTACAAAATTGGTTCTTCGAGGAATCAAACAAACCTTGAAATCCTAAAAATTTCTTAGCCATATCTTCACCCAAAAATTAAGGTTTTGTGACTTAACTGAACACTTTCAACAAGAAACTTCTAGAGACGATAGAGAAGATTATGCCGAAAATGGTCAAGATGCTGACGAAATACATGCCCCAAGCTCAGACCCAACCTGCCCCTCTAAAGATTAAAGTGATGGTGTGAAATGCGAATCCCAAATCGTGCAAGAGCTAATGGAATGCTTGGGGATAGAAGCACAAAGAAGTGCAAAAGAGACATTGGAGAAGAATGGAACTCAGATCCCTGAGTTTGAATTAAAATATGGTGCTCCGGCCTAGATTAACACTGTGATTCAAACTATGTAAACATAAATTTG
>CAZQQB010000087.1:0-468 GCA_964595415.1 uncultured Nitrososphaerota archaeon
GCCATAGCCTGACCCACTATGTTCAAGTTCCACATGCACTCCACGGCGCTCGTGCTCATGTAGCGGAAGTGGATTGGGTGACATACATGGTAATCCGACCTGTACATTGCCCTCCCGAGCAAGAAAGATGCTACGAAGCAGACAGCCACGCCCTCGGGTCCGCCCGCGTACCCACCTATTATAGGGTCTATCAAAGTGACATTGAATGCCCCGTACTCCGTGAAGTTGACGACCTTAGAGATCCTGTCGTAATCCGTCTTTAGCTCATTTAGGAGCGCCACGAGGTGCGCGTCTGAGGTCCTCATGTATCGGTCTGAGGCTATCGCCAGATCCCCGAGGGCTGAAACGCTGCTCTCCCCCGCTATGAGGCTAATCCCAGGTCGACCTGCTCGGGCAGCCGCCTCCCTGAGCATGACGAGCTCCCTCCTTGTCGCCTGAATTTCGAGCGGCGTATTCGTCCTGACCTTT
>CAZQQB010000087.1:478-3905 GCA_964595415.1 uncultured Nitrososphaerota archaeon
CCCGCCGTTATTTATCATGTCAACCAAAGGCTCCTTGGCGTATGAGATGGACATTGGGAGGTACCACTCTTCTGGTATGGCCGCGCCGGCCTGTCCACCGCAGATTATCGCGCGCCTGTTGTCCTCTATGCCCCTCGCATACAGAATTCGGGAGTCCCTCCCCTGACCTATGACAAGTTCATTTGGCGCCGAGACTATTCCCTCCCTTATCTCGTCCTCATCAAACCTTATGATCCTCTTCGTATTTATGCAATATATCCCTGCCTCGAGGGCGAGCCTCATCCCAGCCTCGTAGACATCGTCTGCCATAGAGTCGTCCGTCGTAACTATCTCGTTAGGATCGAACCTTATCTCGTACTCCTTCACGAGCTCCTTGGCTCTTTTCATGAGTTTCATGTCAAAGTCATTCTCTTCCATGTAAGGTCCGCTAAACGCTCTCCCCGTCACATCATCCATTCTGTAGCTGCACTTCTTTGCCACGACCTTAAGGTCGAAGTCTCTCTCCTCCATATATGGGCCAGTCTCGGCTTTGTCGATTACCTCCCATATGGAGTTCATGTACCCTTCACCCTTTGAACGAGCTCCTTTGCGACTCTTACCGCCTCGTCGCCGTCATCGCCATAGCCATCGGCGCCTATCGACTCTGCCCACTCCCGGGTGACAGGTCCTCCTCCTACCATAACGATGTACTTCTCCCTCAGCCCTCTCTCCTTCAGTAGGCTGAGCAGGTCCTCCATGTAAGGCATAGACGTGGAGAGGAGCGTCGATGCCGCGATTATGTCTGCCCGGACCTCTTCGGCCTTTCTGATCATGTCATCTATTGCAACATCCCTACCCAGGTCGAAGACCTCGAAGCCGTTCGCCCTGAGCAGCATCGCCACGATATTCTTTCCAATGTCATGTATGTCACCAGTTATGGTTCCTATCACGACCTTGCTCTTCCTTATTGCGTCGCTTTTCTTTTGCAGGGCTGCTGGCTCGAGTATTGAGAGAGCCGCCTTCATTGCTTCTGCTGCCATCATAACCTCCGGCAGGTAGATCTTGAGTTTGCTGAAATCATCGCCTACTTGGCTCATCCCCTTCATCAGACCATCATTTATCGCAGTCAAGGGATCAATGCCCGCCTCAAGTGCTCTTTTGGCCGAGTCTCGGGCCCTTTCCTCATCACCATTTATGACCGATTCCGCCAGACTCCTAAGGATCTCTTCATGGCTCAACAAAATAACCTCCGCAAGTGTTTCTATTTGTCAAGTTTTAATAGTTTTTCTAGGAAAATTCTCAGTATATGCGATGAAACTCTGCATCGTTGAATTTGCAGTAAGCCTTGTAGCCTGAGAGATCGGCTATCTGCCCGCTCAAAATATTCCAGATGACGTCTATACCAGTAATTCTCTGAGGCTCGATGGTCCACCATGTGCCCAAGTCGGTCCTGCAGACGACCCATGCGTGGCCAGTTTGCCCTGTGTTCGATTCGCCCACCATTACATACACGTCGTTGGGCCCGTAGCCATTCGCCCTCAAAAGCGAGCAGAGGAGTATGGAAAAGTCTTCACTGTCGCCCGTCTCTAAGGCGAGTGTCTCACAGGGCAGCTGCCAGTAATCAGAGACTCCGTGTGCGGTCTCATCATACCTGTACCTTATATTCTGGGTAACCCAGTCCCTCAGTTCCATAATATCCGGCAAGACCCAGTTCATCGTTATCTCCGACTCCTTCTGGATGACCATGGGACCTTTGGGCATTATGAATAGCTTCGCGTAATCCAACGGATTGAATCTGGGCAAGGCGGCAGTGAAGCGAAGGCTGCACGAATCACTCGTCTTCTCACACTCTGCCCTCAGCTCCAACAGGTGTGAGGTATCGTATCCAACTATCGTCACGCTCTGCCCATAGATCGTCTCCCTAGGGTTAATCAAGAATGACTGCTGTTTTACCGTGACTCCTTCCATTAATAGGCACAAATTCACTATGTCCGAAGCGGTACCGTAATTGTTCACCTTATAGGCGATATTGACCAAGCACTCTGGAAGGTCGGTCGTCAGATTTTTCCTGCCAAATCAGGTTTGCATATACGTGCGAAACAACCCCTCCCTCACTTGGAGGCACCGTCGCCGAAGTTCCATAGGTATCTCGTTATTGAACCATCCGGATCCATGCTTTCCGTCCCATCGAACGTGAGCGGCTTTTTAACCATAAGTCTTGTCTGGTCCGGCTTCGGCTATGGACGCCTGGTTAAAAATTGTCTGACCGATTGGCGTAAATGCGATTACCGCTACGAGGATCAAAACCAAAACGACGGTTACAAAATCGGTTTCCCTTTCATAAATAACTATCCCGTAAGATCATATTTTAATCTATACGAAATGCATGCTAATCTACAAATTTACAAGACACGGCGGGCCTCTTCAAAAGAAAGGTGTAAGTATTGCAATTTTCTATGATTTGGAATTTTCTATCTGTTTGAATTTTTTATTTGTTGGCGTTATTTTTCTGGCATCAAATCGCAAGGCTCCCGCAGGCCTTGACCCTTATCCTTATGGCATTCCCCGGCAAGTATGCCAATGGTATTTCATCGACCTCAACAACCTCGACCGTGTCTTGCCTGGCGCCAGCCTCAATAGCCTCATTGACAGCCATCTCCTTTGCAGCCTTGAGCGCCTCATCTCGGCTCAGTTTCTCCAGCGAGAAGACCCTGTCCACCTCTCCGCTAACTTGGGCGATGGCCGCTCCGATCGCATTGGCAAACTGGAAGTGCTCCGGCCTTATTACGGTTGAAGCCCCTTTTAGCCTGCTATAGACCTCGGGCGGTATTATTATCCCCCCGCCCCCCACCAGGACCACTGGCACAGCCTCTGGTCCCGTCTTTATCCTATCGATGCACCCCTCCACCTTCGAGATTATATTTTCAACGGCCTCTCTCACAAGCCCATTATCGAGCACCCTCAGCTTCCCCAAGTCGATTTTTGGATCGTCGATCTTTGCATAACCCGCCGCCAAAGCTATGTCGGTACTGGTCACGGTCTTCCCTCCCCACGCTAGGCCCTCCTCTGGCAGCCTGTAACCCACACTGTCCGGACCTATCTTCACGCCTTTATCTATCCTCCTGACGATGCTCCCCCCGCCACAACCTATTGAGATCAGATCTGGCATCCTGAAGTTTGTTCTTACTCCGCCGATCTCAACCGCGATCGCAGACTCCCTGGGGAATCCCTTCACGATCATGCTGACCAGGGTTGTGGTCCCGCCGATATCCACGATAACACCATCCTTCAGCCCTGTCAGGAACGCGGCTCCCCTGCAGCTGTTTGTCGGACCTGAGGCTATTGTCCTGATGGGGTATCGTTTCGCATACTCCACGGACATCAGGGTACCATCATTCTGCGTAAGGTAGGGCTTTGCCTTGTCCACGCCAGCCTCCCTCAAAGCGCC
>CAZQQB010000088.1:0-512 GCA_964595415.1 uncultured Nitrososphaerota archaeon
TAACAGAATCTCCCGATCTTCAAAAGAAGCTGTTATGTCAAGGAACACGATCTCGTCAGCTCCTTGCGCCTCATAAGCCAGTGCCTGCTCGACAGGATCCCCGGCATCCCTGAGATTTTTAAACTTTATACCCTTCACTACCCTTCCCTTGTCAACATCAAGACATGGTATTATCCTCTTGCTAAGCATTGGCAAGGACCTCCTTTGCCCTCCTTAGGTCTATTGTTCCTTCGTAAAGTGCCCTCCCGACTATCACTCCAGCCACCCCAGTCCCCCTCAAAGGCAAGAGATCTTCCATGCGAGAAAATCCCCCTGCCAAATACAATTCCACCCTAAGCTCTGAAGTCGCCCTGAGGGAATGCTCCAGATTTGGTCCCTTTAGCATACCATCCCTCTCAATTGAAGTCATCATAATCTTCTGCACTCCGGCCTCTACAAGCCTATTGCACAGAACTCTGGCATCCAGCTCCAGCAAATCCTTCCACCCTTTTATCGCAACCCTGCCCATGAAG
>CAZQQB010000088.1:522-1414 GCA_964595415.1 uncultured Nitrososphaerota archaeon
GTGCCTCCCTGATCGTTCTGAGCTCTAATGCAGCCGTACCAAATATCACCCTCTCAGCTCCAGATCTCAGGTATTCCTCGGCCCTCTCTATGCTCCTAATGCCTCCTCCTACTTGGACAGGTATGTTGATCCCACATATCACCCTCTTTATAGCCTCGCTGTTTTCCCCGACTCCGATGGCTGCATCCAGGTCGATAACATGGAGGATCTCTGCCCCCTCATCCTCCCACCTCTTGGCGGCCTCTAGCGGATCGTTGTAGTAAACTGTAGCCTCTTCTAGTCGACCTCTCTTCAGCCTGACGCACCTTCCGCCGGAGACGTCTACAGCAGGTATGATTTTGATCAACTTCTGCACCAACTCAGAAAATTCTTTAGAAACAGCAAGCCTGTCTTGCCGCTCTTCTCAGGATGAAACTGGGTACCGACTACATTCCTTTTTTCTACAATGGCTGGAATACTGACACCGTAATCCGTGTAGGCAAGCACAACATCTTCGTCAGTCTGACAATAATAGGAGTGAACGAAGTAAAAATAATCCTTAGAATGCAAATCTTGCAATATCGGGGAGGACTTTACCAAGGTTATATCATTCCAGCCCATGTGAGGTACCTTAACGGAATTGGGCAACCTGACAACCTCTCCCTTGATCAACCCGAGTCCTTTGTACTCTCCGCCCTCGTAACTCTTTTCAAATAGGATCTGCATGCCGAGGCACACTCCGAGGAGGGGTCTATTCCCCGCCCTGATCTCCTCAACGACCCCTCCGAACTTCTCTAGCGCTTGGATGCCGTCTCTGAACGCACCGACACCGGGAATCACAAAAGCATCAGCGAAGGTCGCCTCCTTCTCACTGGTTGCCACAGCGACCTCTGCCCCGGCCCTCTCAAGCCCC
>CAZQQB010000088.1:1424-3866 GCA_964595415.1 uncultured Nitrososphaerota archaeon
TTTCCAAGGCCGAGATCGAGGATTGCAGCGTTCATCAAATCTCACCCTTCGTGCTCGGAACGCCCCCTCCAACCCTCTTCAGGGAATCTTTAAGAGCAAGGGCAACCGCCTTGATTGCAGCCTCAACCCTGTGGTGGTCATTTGACCCGTAAAGGACCCTCAAATGTATGTTACACTGCAGGGACTGCGACAGGGTCTCTAAGAAGTGTTTGATATCCTCGAATTTAGTGTCCTCGATCATCTCGCCCTTCACGCCGAACTCAAGCCTGCTGTACGCCCTCCCTCCGAGATCTATTACGGCCCTAGCCAACGAATCATCCATGGGCACATAGGCGTACCCAAATCTTGCAATTCCCTTTCTGTCCCCAAGTGCTGACTGAATTGCCCTTCCCATGGTTATCGCAAGATCCTCTATCAGGTGGTGTCTGAGATCTCCCTCCGCCTTCACCTTAATGTCCATGCCACCATGCTTCGCCAGAGTCTTCAACATGTGGTCCATGAATGCACCTCCGGAGGATCCCTCGAAGATGCCCTCACCATCTAAATCAACAGTCACGTGTATGCTCACCTCAGTAGTCTCTCGCTTACACTCTCCCCTCCTCAAGTTCGATCACCCACCTCCCAAAACTCTTTTTAAACCATCAACAAACTTCAGGTTGTCCTCCCTCCTCCCCACGGTTACCCTCAAGCAGTTATTCAATAATGGAAGATCTCCCCTGTCCCTTACCTCTATCCCTTTTTCCCTCAACGCATCACAGACCTCCGAAGAAGACATGTTGGGGTCGATTATTCTTACCAGAATGAAGTTGGAGCTGGAAGGGTATGCCTTTACACCTTTAACCATTTCAAGCTCTGCCATAAGATACTCCCTTTCTTGAACTACGCTTCTGATGAACGCCTCGTATATTCTCTTGTTCTTGATAACGAGTCTACAAGCCTCCTGCGCAACAGCATTGACGCTGAAGGGACTCTGGGCCGACCGTAGCCATTCGATCAGATCACTGTTTCCGACGCCATAGCCTATTCTTAAGCCCGCTAGACCAAATGCCTTGGAGAACGTTCTGAGCACGAGTAGGTTCTGGTACTTAGTCGCCTCCATTGTTAGACTGTACGGGGCGAAGTCAACGTAAGCCTCGTCCAAAACCACAAGACCCTTGAATTCCTCGACCACTTTCAACACTTCTTCTCTCTGGTATTGCCTGCCTGTAGGGTTATTGGGTGAGCAGATGAATATTGCCCTTGTCCTGTCGCTCACAGCCGAAAGGATCTGATCTGCGTAAATCTCAAAATCTTCTTTGTCTGTTAGTACACTCCTCACACTGCCCCCCACAATCCCCACGTAAAACTTGTACATCTCAAAGGTGGGATCAACGACTATCGCCTCACCTCTCCCGACGAAGACCTTAGCAACGAGATCTAAGATCTCATCAGAGCCGTTGCTTACAATAAGCTCATCCTCCCAAATGCCGATCTCCTCTGATATTGCCTCCACAGCCCTTCTGCCCTTCGTAGCAGGATACCTCCTCATATCTACTCCTTGGGACGCCTCCATCAATATTGTGTGGGAGAAGAATTTGTCAACGAGAAAATTCTCGTTGAGGCTCATCCTCAAGGCAACTTCTGAGAGGTCTTCGTAGAACTTTTTCGCTTTTCTACCCTTTAGGAACTCTCTCAAGCCTTTGTCTACAAGATTGTCAACTACCATCTCGATCACATCCTCAACACTATTGACCTTGCGTGGTGGAGCAGACCTTCAGCCTCTGCAAGCGACTTTCCATCCTCCCCTATACTCGTAATTCCTTCCTTTGTGCACTTCACAACTTCCATAGCTTTTAGGAAATCTCTTACCGAGAGGGGCGAAGACCTCTTAGCCCATCCCATGGTTGGTAGCACATGGTTCGTTCCCGCAGTGTAGTCGCCAATTGCGACTGGAGAGTACTCTCCGACGAATACCGCCCCCGCGTTCTCCACCCCCTCCAACATCTCCTCGGCACCCTCGCACACAAGCTCAAGGTGCTCAGGGGCGATCTCGTTTATCAGCATCAAAGCCTCATCCCTGTCTCTGACCAAAACAATGCACGCATTGGAGAGACTCTCATCTAAGATCTCCTTTCTCTGTGAGACTTCATTTTTTCTCTCAATAAACTCCTTGACACGGATTGCAACGTCGATGTTCGGCGTGACCAATATGACCTTAGCCCTCGGGTCATGCTCCGCTTGAGCAAGCAGGTCTTCTGCCAACCACTCACAGAACTTGGAATCTTCAGCATATACCACTAGCTCACTTGGTCCTGCTGGCATGTCAATGGCAACATCCCAGCTGACCAACATCTTCGCGGCTGTTACATAAATGTTGCCAGGACCCACTATCTTATCCACCTTGCGAACGCTCTCCGTTCCATAGGCCATAGCTGCGATCGCCTGAGGTCCGCCGATCCTATA
>CAZQQB010000089.1:0-3832 GCA_964595415.1 uncultured Nitrososphaerota archaeon
TCGAAACGCTCACGCATGGTTTACCTCGGTAAACGGAACAGCAAACAGAAGGAACAAAAAAGGCGGCTAGCTTTGGCCAGGCGCCTTGGGATGTCTAGTGGATGTCGCTGGACAAGCGAGCGGAGCAATACGAATCCGCTACGAACTGCCCGGCTTCACCAAAAAACCCCACAAACGGGGCCCCCAGCCCTCCCTTACCTGTCTAGACCAGTCCATTCCAGAAAAAGCGACCAATGTAGTCACCTTCCGTACTTTACGTGATCGCAATCACGCGTTAGCTTTTGACCCTACTGGCAATGTGCCAATGCAAGGATTAGCGGTTGGGGTCGGGATGATCATTGTTCTGGAAGCTTCGCATAAGCAGTATATGAGCTGTTCTTTCTTCTGGCACTTCAGCTGCCGGATGTGCATTTCTCCTCAGATATCAAGCCTTCCCCTCCTTTTATCTAGAAATCCATCAGATGAGAAAAAAACTGGATGCGCTCATCCCGCAATCGGTTTCTTTAAGGTATTTATATGACCATAAGCTATGGGCAAATGATTCCTGATGCGTCTTGGGGATGCGAATTCACTGAAATCCTAAACTCAACTGGCGTACAGTTTGTGAAACTTTGCCATGTGCACATATCGGACATATCGCAAATATCAAAGCGGCTTGCCACTTCTGTTGTGGATACCTCTTGGATGGTTGGGCTGGATCAGGGGGCTAGAGAGGCATACGAATATACTGTACAAGAGACTGCAGCAATACTTATTAAAATATTTAAGGCTGCAGAGGATGCGGGCAGCGTGGTAGATGAGTTCGGGGAGCTCATGGTCTCAATGGGGGCTGCAAAGTCTCTAGAGATTTTGTTTAGCCATACCTTGATACCAATTGCTGAACTCTGGAAGCCACAAGCAAAACAGAATGAAGGGTTTGATTTTCATAGTATCTGTAGTGCTGACCATATAAATTTTGGAGAGGCAAAATACTCGTCGAGCAGCACCACCTATGGAGTTGCCTTGGATCAGGCAGGTGGTTTCTTGGACACTAAAAAGCACAAAAGAGATTGGGTTCACTTAAGGAATCTTTGTTCGCCGGCAAGTATTCAAAAGCTGAATGATAATCTTCATGGCGTAGTCGCGGCGTTTTCGGTTCATGCAAAAAACCCTCTCACTGTATACAAAAATGCGCTGCAACGAGCTGTTGAATTCGCCCAAGAGAAAGGCGTTAGCTTTGTGTACATGGTGGGAATAACTCATGAAGATTAAGCAGATTAGCAATAGCACTGATCCGTATGAGGATTTAATTTTCGTACTTGATGAGTTGCATCGCCACGGCCCCATTAGCTCAGACATCCTTGAAACACTTAGTTGCTATCGAGTGTTTCATCCAGATGCCTTCGTGCTTCTAGAGGAGCGTATAATTTCTGCTCTGGGCCTTTTCTATAAGATAGAAAATCCAGAAAACCTTTACTCGTTTCTTCTCAGCTCCATTGGGGAGGCTCACAAGAAAGCGTACGGCAAGTATTTAACGCCAGTTCAGGCTAGCGTTCGACGCGCTGTCGATGAGAAGCAATTTGTCTCGATTTCTGCGCCTACTAGCGCGGGAAAATCATTTTCAATTCGAGACTTTATTGCAGAGCATGAGGGAGACGCTGTTGTAGTTGTCCCATCCAGGGCGCTTATCGCTGAATATATAAATACAATGCGGGATCGTTTTCAGGGCGACAAAGGGGTCATGATTTCGCCTTTTGTTGACGCTGTCTTCACCAATCGAAACTTACGTCGAATATTTGTTCTTACGCCGGAGCGGGCGAGGGACCTTTTTACTTCAAGCGCCAAGCTAAACGTAGGCGTGTTTTTTTTCGATGAGGCACATGTCTCGGAAGATCGTGCTCGCGGCGTTGTTTTTGATGTTTTGGTCCGGCGTATCCAGAAAGCATTTCCTACCGCTCGCCTGATATTTGCACATCCTTTCGTGGATAATCCAGATGCGCAGTTTAAGAAGCACGGCATACCTTTGAAGAGTAGTTATGCCAGGTCCTATACTCATGGTACCGTGGGAAAGGTTTGCGTGTATGAGCACAAGAACGGGAAGGATTATATTTTCTCACCTTTCTCTGAAGGCGGCCATAAAATTCGTGGGTGCGTAGAGTTTAAGGGAGGGTTTAGCACTTTCGCCTTCAATGGCAAGCACTCAATATTAATATACGTCTCCAAAACATCAATCTATAACGGGACGTTTCTTGACGGCTATGAAGAATATATAGCCAAATTTCCTGAGATCGTTGAGCCAAAAGCCAAAGAAATCATTAATTCGGTAGCGAACCTGCTAGGTGCTAATCAAGAGAGTCATCGCTCTAGAATGGTTGAACTCCTCCGCAAGGGGGTCGTGATCCACCACGGCTCTGTTCCGCTAGAAGTTCGCTTTATGGTGGAGGATTTTATTCGAGCTAACTATGCGCGAATTTGTTTTGCCACTAGCACTTTGGCGCAAGGGGTTAATATGCCCTTTGATATTGTTTGGCTGGATAATATGCGTTTCCAGGGTGAGGGAGATGCAGAGAAATCATTGTCCTTCAAAAACCTAATAGGGCGAGCTGGGCGGCTCTCGAACAAAGCAAAATTTGACTATGGCTATATTTTCACACGAAGCCCCGAGCTTTTCATCGAGAGAATTAATCACGGCTTTAGTTTGAATGAGAAGTCTGTAGTTGATCTACCCTACGACGATGACGATGATATTGCTGAGCTCCTTGACGCCATAAAGGATGGCACTTTTAACGACGAACTACATTTGCCCAGCTCAAAAATTGATCGCCTTTCATCCTCTGACGTGCTTGATGCTGCAGCCAGCATATTAAACATACTATATAGGCCCGGGATAGCTTTCAAAGAAATACTCTACGGAGATGGAAATGCTTCAAACAGGGCCGCACTCAATGATTATTTTCTCGTTATTTTTGAGGGCTCTTTGGGGCGCCCTCTTGTAAAGGGCGAGTTAAATGTATTCGAGAACGCAATTAGTATTATGCTGCAAACCTTCCAAGGGCGATCGTTTAAGGAGATCGTAGGAATTCGGTATAGCTTTATTTCTCGTCGCAGCGAAGGACGCCGTGGAGAGGCTAGATTCTCTCAGCCAGCTAACAAGCTTCCCAACATTGGGCTTAATGCTTTCTCATTATATAAAGAAGGGACTCCGGCCCGGGAGGTCAGCTATGATGCTATAGTATTCGATACGTATGATTACCTAGATCAGGTTATTTCATTTTCTTTATCCGACGTTTTTATTGCGGCCTTTAAGATTTACAAGGAAATAAGCGGTGATGCTCGTACGGATAAAATGATAGAGCTGCTGAGATTCGGAACTAATGATGCGATGCATATGCTATTGATGCGGTATGGTTTTCCGCCTGAAGAGGTGGCTGAAATCACTCCATACATCCGCTCCATATCTGAGTCTGACATCATATTTAAGAGCTCGATATATGAGGCTCCTATGTATATTCGGAATATGGTTGAATGGTATCTTCCTTGAGCGACTTGTTGAGACAATAACCCCCCCTATGTGGGCTTTTATTTTTAGTGCTTAGTTTTGGCTCATCAACGGGCGTACCAGCGCCTAGCCACTTCCTGTGTGATCGCTATCCCACGTTTGGATTGGCCAAGTTTCGGTTGGCCTCGTCGTAGCCGGGGCTCGTCTGCCCATGGAGAAAAGGGGACAGATTTATTTTTGCGTAGGTGCCGGCCATCAAGGTGGCTGAGTGTCGTACCGGCTAGCAGCATCAACGGAGGCGGTCTGATGCTAGGCAATCTGGGCAGCGAGCCACCGGCCAGATAACAAAAAAGG
>CAZQQB010000090.1:0-321 GCA_964595415.1 uncultured Nitrososphaerota archaeon
TAGCCCTCCCCCTCTCCCTGTTGGTGACTCCTTTTACCAACCCTCCGAACTGCCTCCCTAAGCAGCTATCGCAAAGCACATACTTCGAAAGCATCCTCCTCGCTTCGTCGACTATCAATCCAGATCACCAAATTACATCGTTTGCCATCCTCTCTTAAGCATCCTCTTATAAAAAATGGTACCCTTCGCCCCATATCACTTCTGCTGCTGATCCAACGAGATCGAAAAGACAAGGAAATCTAAGTTAATCTAAATTCCCTGAGGACTTTCATCCTGTTACCTCATTAGTCTACAATCCAACCTGTTGTT
The DNA here is from genome assembly GCA_964595415.1 of uncultured Nitrososphaerota archaeon. GTDB lineage: Archaea > Thermoproteota > Methanomethylicia > Methanomethylicales > Methanomethylicaceae > CAZQQB01. The sequence continues at coordinate 310 of CAZQQB010000090.1, forward strand.
CAATACAACCAC
>CAZQQB010000090.1:331-2171 GCA_964595415.1 uncultured Nitrososphaerota archaeon
AACTTGGCTTTACCAAGGTTCAAAGGCATGAACCCTGCCCTCGAGAGTGCCTCCTCAAGTTCTAACTTGGGATACCCGAAGACCACAAAGAAGTCCTTAGGTACCTCCTCGACCCTACCGTATGGCCCTGCGTAGTAAAGTTTAGCTCCCTTCCCTTCGCTCAAAAAATGCTCAAGTTCTATTTTCCTTGCTGAAATGCCCTTCATAACCTTGGTTTCAGTCCTGCTCCCTGCCCTTTCAATGCCCGCCCTCAATATTCCGGAAAGCGACTGCTCATCCGGCCTCACGTTTCTCATACTCTTTCCGTCAAAGGTTATGCATTTCTCCCTGTCGAATATTATATGCGCTCTCGCATCGGCGCGGACCCCATGTGAGAGCAGCATTGCTCCGACCACAAACCTTGTCACCACGCCTATATCCTCAGTGTTCAGAAACTTTGATGGAACTATCAGGACCGCTTCACGCAAAACACTTACCTCGCTGTGAATAAGCCCCTTAGTCCCTGCATCCTCTTCTGCTTCTTGACCAGCTGCCTTATGTACTTCTTGCTGATCTTGTACTGGCTCAATAGATCCTTGAGGTCTTTTGTCGTCGTGCCAGAACCCCTTGCTATCCTCCTTGCCCTCGAACCGTCTATAATGTGCGGCTCCGTGAGCTCCTCCTCGGTCATTGATTGCATTATGACCATCCACTTCTTCATTCTCTCCTCAGTCAAGTCCATGGCATCCTTAGGGAGATTGGCCCCAAAACCAGGGATAGACTGCAACAGCTTGCTGAAAGGACCAATTTTTCTCATGGCTTGCATCTGCGCGTACAAATCCTTCAAAGTAAACCTCCCAGAGGCTATGGCACTCATAGTCTCTTTCCCGGTCTTAGCCATCTCGGCTTCCTTGAACTTCTCAACGAGGCTCTCAATGTCCCCCATGCCCAGTAGCCTGCCCACAAACCTCTGGGGGTTGAAGACCTCGATCTCATCAATTCCCTCCCCAGTCCCTATGAACCTTATTGGAGCCTTTGTGGCTGCGACCGCAGAGAGGGCACCACCGCCCCTCGCCGAACCGTCGAGCTTCGTCAGCAGTATCGTACCTATCTTTGTTGCCTGATTGAATGCCTCTGCCTGCTGGGCCGCCTGCTGACCTATGGTACCGTCTAGTACCAGCACGATCTCATCAGGCTTGACAGCCTCTGCTACTTGGCGCATCTCCTCTATGAGCGCACCTTCGTTCTTGTGCCTCCCGGCCGTGTCCACTATTATGATCTCTGTCCCGCTCTCCCTCAGCCTCTTCACTCCTTTAATCGCCAGTTGCACAGCGTCCCTCTCTTCCCTATCCCCGTAAAAGGACACGCTTGCCTTCTCTGAGAGCTGCTTCAGCTGGTCGTATGCCCCTGCCCTGAAGTTGTCCGCGCATACCAATCCGACCGAGTAGCCTTGCTTCTTTAAGTACCATGCAAGCTTCGACGCACTCGTCGTCTTACCAGACCCTTGAATCCCTACGAGCAATAAAACCGTTGCCTTCCCCTTTGGGTACCTCGGGGGCGGCAACTTCTCCCCTCCGAGGAGTGAGACCATCTCGTCATAAACTACCTTAACTGCCAACTCCCTTCGGGTGATCCCTGGCGGGAGTTCCTCCTCAAAGATCTTCTTCTCGATGTTCTTCGATAGCTCCAAAACCAGCTTCACATTCACGTCCGACTGTAGCAGCGCCCTCTGAATGTCCCTGACAAGTTCCTTGACAACCCTCTCGTCCACAACGGGCGCCCTAAGCACCTTCTTTACAGCGTTGCTTATCGAGCTCCCGAGACTCTCAAGAACCATCTAATACACCATAAAAATTGTAAG
>CAZQQB010000090.1:2181-2579 GCA_964595415.1 uncultured Nitrososphaerota archaeon
CTATGCTCTATTTTACCCTTACGATGTGTTTCTCGTTTAGGATGTCCCAGTACTCCACCTCTGCCCCTGGTGCGAGCTTGGATAGGATATCCCCCTCGGCAGGTTTCTTAATCTCGAAGGTCTCATACGTTCCTAGGTCCATGAGTTGAACGGTGTCAGGCATCACCGATATTACCTGGGCAGCCTTCTTCTCGACGATCGGCACATCCACTCTCTGGTCAGCGGGTGCCACAAGATTCCTCTTAATGCCATCAAAGATCCCTACGGCGACCACCCTAGCCTTGGCAGACCCGTGCTTCCCTGTCTTTGATTTCTCCATGGAGACTACCCTGCAAGGCACATTGTCTATAACCACAAAACTACCTTCCTTAAGGCTCCCGATCTCAACAGGCTTTGTT
>CAZQQB010000090.1:2624-3808 GCA_964595415.1 uncultured Nitrososphaerota archaeon
CCATCCCTTCAAGTCTCTAAAGATCTATGGGTAAATAAATCTTATCGGGATTATCCACGGACAACGGTTCAAGGCAGTTGCTGTTTATGGAAGCGAGGACGCATGTTATATTTCTGAAAACTCTTATATGCCCACAAGCCCATATCTTCAGCATCTTGTTGGTGAGCACCCTTGTGTGAATGGTGCATGAAGCATGGGGCTGGCGGCAAATGGTACATCAAAGAGCAGTGGAAGGCATTCGAGATGGTATACATCAGAAGGATAATGGGCTTTACCTCAATTGATCTCGGCTACAAGCTCAAATTGCCGATAATCGGGCGCATCCTAAGGTGGAGCGCAGAGAGGATGATACACAGCGAGGCCGGACACAGAAACCCCGTCAGAGCAGACGGCCACTTCGGTCAGGTAATCCCCTTGGAAGAGGCAAAAATAATCTTGGGGAATCTGGCTGCAGAACCAATCATCGAGAACTACTGCATGTGCAGGTGGATGCAACGCGGCATAAAGGAGGCATGCTGCATCAACTTCGGACTGCTATCTGGGGTGATCGAGAAGCTTCCGCGATTCATACCAAAGGACATAAAGTACCGGCTCGACCGCGATGAGGCGATAGCCCACATCGAGGAACACAATAGAAAGGGCTATGTTGCAACTGTCTGGTTCCAGCCAGTCCCGTACATAAACGCCATCTGTTCATGCGAGAACCCTGAGTGCGGGGGTCTGCGCCTCAGGAATGACTTCGGTCTTCAGACGGTATACAAAGGGGAATACGTGGCAGAAGTTGACCCGGACAAGTGCCAAGCGTGCGGTCTATGCGTGACAAAATGCCAGTTCGGGGTACTCCGCCTCGTCCATTCCCTTCAAAGGGTCATCGTGGACATCAACAAATGCTTCGGATGTGGGGTGTGCCGCCACGAATGCGAACATGACGCGATAAGCCTCGTCCCCCGCGACAACTACCCGGGACTAAAGGGGGTATATTGAGTTGCTCCCAAAGAAGAGCCCCAAGATAACCATTGATTACACAAAATGCGGGGAAAAAGGCGCAATGGATCCGCGCGACTGCACAAGATGCTTAAAGGTCTGTGACCCTGCCATATTTATTCTTCACGAATCACCGAATATGCCAATTGACCCAGTTGACCCAAAACACTGGCGGATCACACCAGTGTGGCTATCCCTTT
>CAZQQB010000091.1:0-3682 GCA_964595415.1 uncultured Nitrososphaerota archaeon
CAAGGGCCCCATACCCACATTTAAAAATGGTATGGCACCTATGGCAGATACAAAGAGCCACCCGGCACATGCGATAATTATAGTCGCCCTGATAGAAAACTCTTCCACTAGAGGATACTTGGCATTAAGATACAAACCTAGAATAATTGCGATTGTCCCCGGTATAACAAAAAAGGGCAGCATTAGGTATTCTGAGTATATAAGGGCTGGCAAAGATGGTATTAAAATTATAACCCCTGTTACTAACAAAAGCCCAATAAATCCTGAAAATATCTCATGTGAATTATTTTTCATGGTTTGTCCCTTTCGGGCATAACGTTTTTAACCTATGATTTGTTTACTTCAAATCAATTGCATCTGTATATAAAAGGTCTCTTCTATGAAAGTAATAATTGCTGGTGCTGGAAGGACTGGCAAGATCCTCATAAGAGAATTGAAGGAGAATGGTAACGATGTGGCAGTTATGGATATAGATGAGGAAAGGTGCAAAGAAATCTCTAACGAGTTTGATGTCCTTGTATTCAGGGGAGACGTGACTGACATAGACGATCTTAGCAGCGTCAATATAAATGAATACGATATTTTCATATCTGTAACTGGCAATGATGAAAAGAATATACTGGGTTGTTTATTGGCAAAAGAGCTAGGCATCCAAAAAGTGATCGCGAGGGTGAGCGACCCTCGCCTTTCTAAGATTGCAGCGAAGCTCGGCATCACCAACACCATATGCCCCGAAGAAACCGCCGCAGAAAAAATCCTCCAGATAACAAAAACTGGAGAGATGCCACAAGTTCAAGAAGGCGAACCCTCCACAGGGATCCCATCGAGTTTAGGTCTTCAAAAGATTAGAATAAAGGTCGGTAAAGACTCTCCCTTTCTTGGAATCCGTGTAGGAGATCTGCCTCTCAGAAATGAGTGGATGATATTGCGCGTCAAGGATAGAAACGGCAGATTCGTTCCGGTTGATCCTTCCCTAAAGATACAATCTGATTACGAGTTCGAGATAATAGTGAAGGAGGGCTCTTTAGGCGCCGTAAAGGCATTATTCGCCTGATTTTTTGTGTAATTCTACCCACTTGGGGCAGTCGTACTTCTTCTCCGGGCAGGTCTTTCTTGTTACACAAAAAGGACCCGCATTTTCAAATATGCGTGGGGCGACACTCTTGACCAAAGATAGCATCTCTTCGGCAAGCCTTCTTATTTCCCATTGGGCAGATATGCAACACCTAAGCTCAAAGAAGTTCATTAGAGCTCTAGCATTCATCGTTACCACGATCTTTGTCGGAGTCGCCTGCGGGAGAATATACCTGGCATCTTCGACTGGAACCCCACTTTCAAGCAGTTTTTTATAACAGCTCTTGCATAACTCCAAGGTCTCGGTAAACTCACGCCTCCTATTTTCGTCTTTAAGGATGCTGTCTGGGAATATGAACTCTATCTCATCCAATTTGACGTACCTTTGGCTCTGTTGGGAATATGATGCGATCCTATGTCTGACTAGCTGGTGACTGCATGCCCTTGAGATCCCTTCTATGACGAATGTGAAGCTGGCATGCTCCAGAACAGACAAATGCCCGCTCTCTATCACCTTTTTAAGCAGCCTTTCAACATCTGTCTCTGCCAAATCTTTTATTGCCTTAATCGCACTAAATTTTGAGTAACACTGCCTGGCAGAAGCGGCGACAACCCTTTCCGGATCTGGCGTATGTGATAAAAGAGTTACCTTCAAATTCTCTCGCCGAATAGCTTCTATATTTTATGAAATTTAACTTTTCGGAACAATGTTGTCATTTGTACATTTATTCAAAAATCAAAAATTAATCCTTTGAATCTTGTTTCTTCACAGCTCTGCTCATCATCAACCTTATGTACGCAACAACACCATTTTTTTCTATATACTCTGTAGCCTCAATCCAATTAATCTTGTATATTACCCATGTCATCAGTAACACGAATGCTACTGTAACAGCTATTGTAAGCAATGGATTTCCGTTTCCGATGAATATCTTGGCATATTCAAATGAGTATCTTGCTGCATATGCCACTATCATGCCTAGCGTAAGTTTGCCTAGGAGCAAAGCAACAAAGAACCTCTTAAAGTTGTACTTGACAATACCAAACGGCATCACAACTATGTCGTCTGGAAGAGGTAATGAGGCAAAAATGTAGACTACAATGACGCCATACTTCCCTAAGAGATTACCAAAACACTCAAGTTCTTTCTTCTTTTTTTCGTCAAGTATCACACGCCCTCCCCTTCCTATGGCGTAAGAGACACATTTTCCGAGGCCAACCGAGAGACCCACCAAGAGTGGGTCGAGCACCTGCGAGAGCAGGAAGATTGGTATCAGGTATGGAACAGGCAAGAATGGCACAAAATTGCCCAATAGGGAAATCGTGAATGTACCAAAGTAACCATATGCAAGCAGCGACTCAAACAACGTCAAATCCTATCATCTTCCATTATACCACATATGTTATAACCATTATCATTAACTGCGCCTTAATATAATGAACTCATTTAACTGCATTTATATCAGACGGAACTTACAGCCGACAAAATTAAGCGCCGCCTCAGATTAGTTAAACCTCAAGGAAACTCCTGGCTAAAGTCCCGTTTGACTTTTTTTGCCTCCATTATAAATGCTTATATGTCGCAAATAATATCAACATAAATATTATTATCATGGCGGACTGAGGCACGGATATGACCCAAAACCTGATCCTTGATGACCGCAGCAAACCATCTGGGGGAATAATAGCAGCCATAGACCTTTGGAAGATTTACCGCTTAGGTAAGGTGGAGTACCCTGCCCTAAGGGGGATAAACATGCAAATAAAAAAAGGGGAATTCGTCGCAGTCGTAGGTCCGTCCGGAAGTGGAAAGTCAACACTTCTAAACTTATTCGGTGCTCTAGATAGACCCACCAGGGGCAAGGTGATAATAGACGGCGTCGACATATCAGGTCTAAATAGCGACAAGCTGGCCGAACTTCGTAATAAAAAACTGGGTTTTGTCTTTCAGACCTTCAACTTGATTCAGTACCTGAGTGCCTTGGATAATGTCGAGCTTCCCATGATCGCTTCCGGCACCTCTCCGAGAGAGAGGCGGTATCGGGCGATGGAACTGCTCTCTATAGTTGGTTTGAAGGACTTCGAGAAGAACAGACCTCCTGAGTTGAGTGGAGGGCAGCAACAAAGAGTTGCCATAGCGAGGGCGCTTGCCAATGACCCCCAGATAATTCTAGCAGACGAGCCCACAGGGAACCTGGATTCTAAGGCGGCGGCCGAGGTGATAGAGGTTCTACATAACTTAAATATGAGAGGCGTCACCATTATCATGGTCACGCATAACCTTGCACTGATAAAATACTGCCATAGGGTACTCTGGATGAAAGATGGTTTGGTTGAAAAGGAGGTAGAACAAAATGTTTTCTATCCATAGGCGAGGTAATTTGGTAAAGTTCATCCTATATTCAACGTTGGTTTATTTGATAGTCTTCCCTTTTTATAATGTTCAGCTTGTTGCATCGGCACCACCGAACCTTAATGTTAGTATCGATAATGCAACCCTTATAGCTGGAACTAATAACCAAGTGCACATTACAGTAAAGAACCTTGGAGATGCGACAGCTATTCAGATCTGGGCGAGTCTTTCTCTTCCGTCATCGGCGAGCGGTGG
>CAZQQB010000092.1:0-916 GCA_964595415.1 uncultured Nitrososphaerota archaeon
TTATTCCAACAAATTTAATATGCGTTTGATTCCCTCTCCAAGTTCTTCGTCAGAGATCGCATAACATAGCCTGAAATGTCCCCTGTTGTCCCCAAAATACTCCCCAGGTATTACTGCCACTCCTGCTTTCTCTAATAGGTTTTTGGCAAGGACCTTTGTATCGGGAAATTTTTTAGTTCTTAGGCGCGGATAGACGTAGAACCCTCCTTCAGGCATTGGGCATTCAAGATCTCTCAACTTCCCAAGACTCTCCACGACAAATTTCCTCTTGACATCACATGTCCTCACAACCATGGCTATGTGGTCCTTGTATGCTTCAAGGGCTGACAGACAACCAAACTGCGCGAATGTTGTTGGTGCACTTACAGTATGCTCTTGGACCGTGTGTAGCCTCTTTAATACCTCCCTTGGACCAGCCGCAAACCCAACTCTCCAACCCGTCATTCCAAAGATCTTTGAAACCCCATCCGTCACAACCGTCCTCTCTCTAAGACCATTCAGTGATGCGGGCGATACGAAACGTCTGCCGTCATAGACATAGGCCCAGTCTATTTCGTCTGAAAGTACATAGAGGTTATGGTCTTCTGCAAAGTCCTTCAAGAGCTTTATGTCGTACTCGGTCAAAAGTCCGCCTGTTGGATTGTTGGGAGTGTTGACAACAATCCCCTTTGGTCTCTTTGTCATGAGTTTCTTAAGTTCCTCCTCGTTTAAGTGGTAGGGTTCATTTGCCCATGTCTCCAGCACTTTTATTCCCAACATCATCGGAACGGCCTTGAAGCTAGTCCAGTAAGGCTTTACTAAAATTACAGAGTCGCCCGGTCTGAAGAGGCCCATGAAAAAAGCGAAATTTGCAAATTTTCCACCCGTGGTGACCAGCACCTCATCCTCGGAATAGCTGAGGCCCCTCGTATCCCTG
>CAZQQB010000092.1:926-3317 GCA_964595415.1 uncultured Nitrososphaerota archaeon
GGTACTCTGTTATCACATGCCTAAGCTCAGAAATCCCCCAGCTCGAGGAGTATCGATATTTACCTTTCAAGAGCGCATCCATGGTGCCCTTGACTGCAGTCCATGGAGGCGCAAACATGGGCTCGGCAACGTCAAACCGGATTACGCGAATTCCCTTTTCTTTTTCTATTTTTTCTACCATCTCAAGAAGGGATACTGGAGACGGAGGGATTGGCTCAAATACTTGTTTGGGCATACAGGGTCCGCCTAGATCTTCTCAGCCTATTTATTTAAGATTAGGGAAGACTTGGGACCAAAAACACAAAAAACTTAAACAGCCAAAAGGCTAAAAGACGCGACTGATATACGACTACATCAAAAGTTCATGCGGTGCTTCTATGATCGACCCCATTGGAATATTTCTTCAAGGTTTTGTTATGCTTCTCGTGATCTTTGACCCCATTGGAAACATGCCTCTGTTTCATACGTTCACTGCAACGCTTGACGCTGAAAAAAAGAGAAGGATAATTAACAGGTCGGTCATAATAGCAACGGCGATATTGGCATTCTTTGCTCTTGGTGGTTTTCTTGTTTTTGAGGTTTTTAATATATCGGTCAACGACTTCAGGATAGCCGGAGGCATACTCCTGTTTATAATGTCAATTGAGGGACTCCTAGGCAGAGAGGAGGCGAGGTGGATAAGCAGCGAAGATGTTGCCGTTGTGCCCCTTGCAACGCCACTAATGGCAGGACCAGGGGCAATATACACTGTGATATATTTGATGCAGGGGCCTTATGGTCCAGGAGTCACATTATTTGCAATAGCCAGCAATGTAATAATTCAATGGATCTTGCTCTTCTATTCAGAGCGTGTCCTAAGGATGATCGGAAAGACAGGTTCGACAATAATATCAAGGATAATGGCGTTCATACTCGCAGCTATAGCGATAGGGATGATAAGGGAAGGGGTAGCTGCAATACTGATGACTTTGTCTTAGAAACATTTTTTAGAAACAATTTTTCACTCGTTACATGCTATGATTAAACTTTTGGTGGTTTCATGGACCTGCAATTGATATTTCTCATAGTCGGACTCATACTCGCATTCGTCATGGCTATGAATCTTGGTGGAAACGATGCGGCAAACCCGACAAGTGCTGTGATAGGAGCAGGCGTTCTCTCACTGAGGCGAGCCCTTCTCTTGTTTGCAATTTTTACTACGGTCGGCGCCGTTCTGCAGGGGCACATGGTTATGAAGACCATAGGGAGAGGGATTGTTCCGAACATAGATGTCGTTGGTGCCTTAGCGATAATCCTCGCTGCCAATATTTGGATATTTGCCGCCACAATGAGGGGGATGGCAATATCAACAACACACTCTATCATAAGTGCAGTCGTGGGCTATGGGATAATAAAATATGCACTCTCAGGAATGAACTTCAGTATTATCGGAACCATAGTCCTGAGTTGGATAACTTCCCCTCTGTGTAGCCTTGCCGTGGCATTTGGGATCTATAGGTTCGTATCTTTTTTAGTGAAGAGGTACGAAGGCAAGCCCGAAATTTTGGGTAAGATATTCAAGATATTGCTGATAGTTTCGCTATCTTTCTCCGCATATTCTTTTGGCGCAAATGATGTCGCAAATGCAACAGGGGTCTACGTGACCATAGCACGCAACTTGGGGCAGATGCCCGATACCACTACTATGTTGATATTATCTCTCTACGGCTCTTTGGGGATCGTTATTGGGGGAATAATTTTTGGTCCAAAAGTAATAAGGACATTAGCGTTTAGGGTGACAAAACTAGATCTAAACACAGGTTTGTCCGCGAGTCTAGCCAATGCACTTGTAGTTTACCTTTTCACGACCGTCCCGTACATTATATTTGGTTATGGTCTTCCGATCTCGACCTCCTATGCGGCTGTTGGAGCCATTCTAGGAGCAGGTGCCGCAAAAAGCGTTCGTGCTGTGAGTAGAGGGGTGACGACAAGGCTATTCTTATATTGGATGGCAACTATACCTGTTAACATATTGCTTGCAATGGTGATTTACTACGTTTTCTTTTTTATGTTCCAATTTTAGTCTAATTAGATAACATGGTCTGATTCTCCATACCTTTGGGATGTCAGATTATAAAAACACCAAGTTTATGTCGTTTAAAATTAATGGAAACAGGGGCATCATTTTTGGTTATTGTTTCCCTCTAAGGATAGCCATGGCCCTAAGTACATCCGCGGTGTCTTCCATTCTGTCAGAAGAGGTCTCTATATTTTCAACGGCTTCCTTAAGCATTAGCCAGTTGCTGACATGTTTTGAAGATTCGCCCCATTTCAGAACCTGAGCCAAGAGGTCCACGCGCATGTCATCTATGGACTCCTCCAGGCGTTCCGTCTTTTCAGCCATAATCCTAA
>CAZQQB010000092.1:3348-3585 GCA_964595415.1 uncultured Nitrososphaerota archaeon
CATTTCCTTTCTGTGTTGAGAGAGCATCTATAGTATCCTTGAGCGCGCCTTTCTCATCTACTAACGTATTAACTATGGAGATTAGACCACTTTTTATGTGGTGTGGGACTTCTGATGGTGATGTGTACAGAAGTTTCCTAGTGGCAGATTTGATGTGCGCTGCTATGTCGTCAGAGACTGTGATTAGTTTAATGATCTCATCTTGATCCATTGGATGTATTGCGCTCTTCATCAGAT
>CAZQQB010000093.1:0-3563 GCA_964595415.1 uncultured Nitrososphaerota archaeon
CCGTTGCTTGCCACCGGTCTGGCGCACCAGATGTTCAGGATCGCAGAGGCAAAGGGTCTTGGAGACAAGGGAACACAGGCATTAATAAGGGCATACGAAATATTTGCCGAAGAGCTAAAATAAAGAGCACAATTAGCTGATCACGACTTGCAGAATGGTCTACTTTTAACGTAACAGGGTTAGATGCCCCAATAATACGAAAATACAAAAGTTTAAAAATAAAAACCGTTTATGATGCTGCAAAAATTTAAATACTTAACTCGATTAGTTGGAAAAAAAAGGTGTATACTTATTGGGACTAGCCAAATACGTAATAAGACGGGCAATCTACATGGTCCCACTGATTATTGGCATCTCACTTGTTAGTTTCCTTGTTATGTATGCTGCTGGAGACCCAATCCAACTTGCCACCGCAGGAAACCCCAGCATCACTGAGGCCCAGCGCCAATTCCTCAGGGAGTATTACGGTCTTAATGATCCCATACCTATCCAGTACCTGAGGTGGCTTAACCACTTCATCCACGGGGACTTCGGAAAATCGCTCTATGGCGGCAGACCAGTTAACGAGATAATCTCCTCTCTTGTGTGGGAGACCGCCAAGTTGCAGCTAATATCAATATTTCTTGCGTTCTTCATATCAATCCCCGCAGGGATATACTCGGCAGTTAAGCAGCGCTCTGCTATCGATTACACCGTCTCCAGCGTTGCTATATTCGGCATTTCTGTGCCTGTCTTCTGGTTTGGCATAGTGCTCATACTCATATTTTCATTCCATCTGGGTTGGTTCCCTTCGGCCGGTGCGCATGGGGCACCTTATCTTTGGCCAGTTTTCGGGATCAAGAATGAGTTTTTGGACGAACTTGCCCATCTGGTATTGCCTGTAACAGTCCTTACATTTGCAAATTTGGCGTACAATGTCCGTCTCCTTAGGGCTGGCATGCTGGAGGTCTTGAGGCAAGATTACATTTTAGCAGCTAGGGCGAGCGGAATCCCCGAGAGAAAGGTTCTCTATAAATATGCTCTCAAAAATGCCATAACGCCCTTACTTACACTGTTGGGGTTGTCCATAGGCGCAATGCTTGCAGGCGCACCCGTGACCGAAACTGTATTCAGTTGGCCTGGCTTGGGTAGGGCATATGTAACTGCATCTCTTAGACTGGACTTCCCACTCATAATGGGCATAACAATGATTATCACAATAATGATTCTGATCGCAAACCTTGTTACCGACTTGGTTTACGCTTGGGTGGATCCGAGGGTAACTATCGACTAGGAGGTCTAAAACGTGAATATTCGACGAAAAGCCAACGATGAAACAAAGCGGAGGGGCGCTAGCCAGTGGGCGGTTGCTTGGCGCAGGTTTAAGAAGCATCGATCAGGTCTTGTAGGGCTTGGCATGATAATCACACTGCTTGCTATCGCAGCTTTCCACAATAATATTGCGCCTTATCCTGCTAGACCTCACCCCGGTGCATTCAAACCTCTTTACGAAGGGGAGTCGGCTCAGCCACCATCATGGAAACATCCATTTGGCACAACAGTCATGGGCACAGACGTCTTCAGCGAGGTAATCCATGGATCAATATACACGATCTATGTGGCCGTGGCCGTCACTCTGATCAGCATGGCACTTTCTGTCGGAGTTGGTATAGTCTCTGGCTACTTTGGTCGCGTTGTCGATGATGTGCTGATGCGGGTAACCGAAATTTTTTTGGTCTTTCCTTCTCTTCTCTTCATACTTCTTTTCTCTAGGATTTATCAGTTGGGGGTGGCTGAGCCCTTCTGGAATATTTTTGGAATCAAAATCCCTGTCGGGCTCACAATAGTGGTAGTAATCGTCTCAATTTTTGGATGGGCCTCCTATGCGCGTGTTATAAGAGGGGAAGTTTTGAGACTAAAGGAGAGTGAGTTCATCCAGGCTGCGAAGAGCCTAGGAGCAAGCTCAAGGTGGATCATGCTGAGGCACATCTTCCCCAACATTCTACCTCAGGTGATCGTACTGGCCACCCTTACCATGGCTACCGCCGTGCTAGTCGAAGCTGCCGTGAGCTTCTTGGGTTTTGGAGATCCCAACACCGTAACTTGGGGGCGTTTGATGGAGGAGAGTCTCCAAGATCTTTCAACCGTCTGGTGGGCTGAGGTATTCCCGGGACTTGCGGTATTTCTCACGGTTCTAGCATTTAATCTCGTTGGCGACGGTCTTTCTGATGCTCTGAATCCGAGGCTAAGGGAGTAGTCCGAAATGAACCTTCTTGAGATCGAGAACCTTAAGACTTACTTCTTCACCGAGTCTGGAGTAGTCAAAGCCGTTGATGATATAACCCTTTCTGTGGAAAAGGGATGCACGGTCGGGCTAGTCGGGGAAAGCGGCAGTGGAAAGTCGGTCACGGCACAGTCAGTACTAAGGATCGTGCCAAGACCCGGAAAGATAATCGGTGGCAAAATATTTTTCAAGGACGAGGACCTCCTCCTCAAAAAAGAGGATGAAATGCGCAAGTATCGAGGTAAAAAGATCTCCTTGATATTTCAAGACCCAACGAGCTCATTAAACCCGCTCTTCACCATAGGCTCTCAACTTGCGGATATTGTCCTTGAACACGAGAAGGTCAAGAAAGACGAGGCTATGGATCGCGTGGTTAAGGCACTTAGAACAGTGAAGATGCCTGACCCCGAACATGCCATATACCAGTACCCACATCAATTCAGCGGCGGAATGAAACAGAGGATCTGCATCGCCAGAGCTTTGTTGCTTAATCCAGAACTGTTGTTTGCGGACGAACCCACCACGAATCTGGACGTAACAATTCAGGCCCAGATAATTGCCCTTCTCAAGGATCTTCAGAAAGAACTCGGGATGACCCTAGTAATGATCACCCACGACATGGGCATTGTTGCGGAGATGTGCAAGCATGTTGTTGTACTTTATGCAGGCAATGTTATGGAGAGCGGCAGCATAGACGACATATTTGAAAGGCCTCATCCATACACCGAAGCATTACTTAAGGCAGTTCCAAGGCTGGACGAGACCAGAAGGCTGATCTCAATCCCGGGAAACATTCCAAACCTTATAGATCCCCCCTCAGGCTGCAGGTTCCACCCTCGCTGCCAATATGCCGTAGATCTCTGTAGGGAGAGAAAGCCGCCATTGGAGGAAGTCGGAAACTCCCACTTCATCTCTTGCCACAGATGGCGCGAACTACAAGGAGGTAGATACTAGTATGCCACCCTTGCTTGAAGTAAGGGATCTTGTAAAGTACTTCCCTGTGTACTCAAGGGGCATTCTCCGAAAGAAAATCGTCGGAAATGTACACGCTGTCGACCGCATATCCTTCATTGTAAACGAGAGAGAGACCGTGGGGCTTGTCGGTGAGAGTGGCTGTGGGAAGACAACCACGGGAAAACTTATCTTGCACCTGGAGAAGCCATCCTCTGGTCAGATTCTGTTTGACGGAAAGGATGTCATTCAAGTATTCTCCAAGGGATCAAGGGAGGAGCAACTTAAACTCAGAAGATCTATACAAATGGTATTCCAAAACCCATACGCCTCTCTAGATCCAAGGATG
>CAZQQB010000094.1:0-1925 GCA_964595415.1 uncultured Nitrososphaerota archaeon
TGGCATATTTCATTGAGAAGAGGTGCTATCTGACGTGGCTCGTATTTGCCGCTATTCCAGTATGGATCTTGTACTTTCAAGGCAATCTTTTACCCGGTGTAGCAATCCCTGAAATTATATCGTCTTTTGTCATGCTGCCTTGGCTCTTTGTAACATTGACTAGGGTTTGGAAGAGTGACTAATGGAGGGATCATGAGGGGCGAGAAGGAGCAAATTAATGCCGCAAAAGGATATCAAAGGCGCTATTGTGAGCAAGACGCTGATGGACAAAGACGGGGGAAACATCGCCCTTTTCGCCTTTGATAAAGGTCAAGGGTTGAGTGAGCACATTGCACCATATGATGCCTTAGTGTACATTTTGGAAGGGGAGGCAGAAATAATGGTCGCAGGAAAGACCATGATGCTAAGAGAAGGCGATTACACAATAATGCCAGCAAATAAGCCTCATGCTCTTAGAGCAGTGAATAAATTTAAAATGTTGTTAACAATGATAAAGGCATGACCATCAGGATCTTGGAGAAAATTATCGATATATGAAAACTCGTAATTTAGCGCAAAGGATTTGAGCCTGGAAGGCTTAGTGGTCTAAGCCGTTTCTAGCATCCTTTTTTTAAATTTAGCAAATCAGTTTAACCCTTTTTTTAGATCACACTCAATGTAAAAAGAGGTCATTTAGACGCGCAGATCTTGCAGACAGTCTTCTTGAAGACTCCGAATCTCCTCGTCTGCACCATGCAACTCAAACAAACCTCTCGTTTGCAGTCTGGACAGACCTGAAGATCGCTGGCACACAGAGTTGCACCACATAGAGAGCACACAAGTGAGCAAGATTTGCATAAAGTTTTACCACATATGCTACATTTAGACTGTGGTTCCAGCATGCAAAAAGTTTTGCCACATGCGGAGCATTTCCATGAATGGGGTTTGCATACTTTTTCCCCACAGTCAGAGCATTTAACCGTGCACTCTTCGCAAAATGTTTTTCCGCAGATCTTGCACTTCAACTGCTCCAGCACGCAAAGGTCCTTACCACACCCTGAGCATCTCTGTACATGGGCAGAGTAATGTTCAGAACAGTATAGATTCTTGCAGACCTTACACTCTATTAAATGACCTCTACAATATACTTTGTCAACGCATTCGCTGCACCTTGAGACGCATTCTAAACATAGTTTTTTCCCACAAGCCGCACAAATGTAGGGTTTTTCATCGACGCAATATGGCCTACCACATTTCGAACATGACCATACATGGTCGGCGCAGACCCCCCTCTTGCATATAGAGCAAATCTTTAGATGGTCTTGGCAGTACATCTCACCGCACTTAAAACAGATCAACGACCCTTCTAAGGAGTCTATAGAAATTCCGCATTCTGCACAGCTGCCGAAGATGCCCCTTCCGTTCACAGCATTCCACTCGAACCTAAAGTCTCTACTTGTTCCTTCAAAATGCAGACGGTATAACGCTTCAATCATCGGTATCCAGACGACCTGCATTACTTCAGCATCCACTTCTTCCTGCCTTGGCTGAAACACCATGGTCTGCAGCGGGGTTTCAAGAAGCGCTTCGGCCTCCATCTCCACCTTACTGATTTCTTCACGCATTTGTCGCTCTAGCCGCTCACTCTCCTTTCTCAGACCACTGATCCTTGCACTCAATTCCATAATTCGCTTCTCGAGCCTTACTAACCTTGCCTCTCTGGTTTGAATCTGTTCCGAGATCTTTAGCAGGGACCTTCCTTCCTTCTCGGCACGAATCCGCTCCTTATTTAGCGTTTGCAGTTCGTCTTTTATCCCCTCGACTAACTTGTTTAAACTTTCGTATTCCTCCTTAGCCACATTAATGGAGGACTCAACTTCTTTTACCTTAGAAGCGTATGAGGACTTTATCTCGGAGGTCCTGTTTTTCTTGATTTCGTCAAGTTT
>CAZQQB010000094.1:1935-3322 GCA_964595415.1 uncultured Nitrososphaerota archaeon
CTCTCCAGGTCTAGAATACTCCCCCAGATCTTTATGGTAATATATGCTCTGAGTGAGCTTGGATATGGCAAAGGTCCTGAGCAGTCCCTTAAGCCCCTCAATGCCAGAACTCTCAAAGAGTATAGAGGATGGCACCTCGTGTCGCCCATCCCTTGATGGTGATGGTGAAGACTCCACCTCAACAACTTCGTTTGCCATAAGGTTATAGGCAGACTCATGTCTCCAATCGATCATAGATATCGACGACTCTGCGGGAATGAGGCGCCTAAGGCGATCTTTAAATTCCAGAGCAGGGGTCTTTCTAATCGAATTCACATTCACTTCTGCAAATAGTGCGGGCATATACCGAAGGTCTGATTTTACAACTTCGGCGTGGTCTAAAGATCGATTCTCCTTCAATATCTCAAGTAAGTTCTGCTCATCAACCTTGACTGGCAGGGATATTGCAGGCAGAGATGGGGGCAAAGAGGGAGGGACCCCAGGCGCACCTCTCATCTTCGATAAACGTTCCTTTAATGCAGTCATCCTCTTTCGCATCTTCTCCCGCTCTTCAGGTGACACGAAATCCAAAGGATTGAAGCCTGGGGCGCCGTGCCTGGTCTCCCGACACCTGACCTTAACGTGGAGGGGTATCCGCTCTACCACATCCCCGGTTATTATCGCATCCCCAGGCTCGAGCCAGTTTATCTCATATTCCCACTCCTTGCTGAGCCCCCCGCTCTCAGTAGCTATCCTAACATCATTTGGATCTGTTAGCTGGTGAATTATCCACGTTGCTGAGAGGCTCCTTACTGTAATGTCTAATAACTGGGGGCGCTGTGTCAGGACGATTAGGTTCGCGCCAAACTTTCTGCCCTCTTGTGCAAACCTTTGCACAACCTCAAGGGTCTCTTTTACCAAAGGCTCTTTCTGCCTAATCCTTCCTGCAAAAAGGTGTGCCTCGTCTAAGGCGAGGTAGAAAGGAGGTATCTGCATGACCATCACCGCTTCAAGCAGCCTGTTTAATAGCCTTCCAACGATGGAGTACTGATCCTGGGCAGGTAACCCCCTCAAATTAACAATGGTACACTGCATCTGAGACACTAGATCCTCTGGCTTAGCATTCTCAAGGGCAGAGATGTCGATGTCGGCTCCTGGATTGAATATCATGTCGGCAAACTCTATTATCTGTTCAGAGTAAGACTTCGGCTCCACCTTGAAATGTTCAGAGGACGATTCAGCAGGTACCTTTAGGCTGGAGTACTCTCCATGGGCGTCTATGATCACAAGAGGCACTCCTTTCTTTATGAGTTCCTCTGCGATCACGCCCATCGTGTAGGACTTGCCTGCTCCTGGCTTACCAACAATAAACACCCTCGTCAGCTTCTTGACAGGTAGCCACACCATC
>CAZQQB010000095.1:0-1118 GCA_964595415.1 uncultured Nitrososphaerota archaeon
CCTACCACAATGCAACTTGCCAGTAATTTATCGCCGCTTCTCTTGACCTCTTTTATCATCAGCAAAAAAAGCTTGCCTTCGTGAACAACCTCAACGTAATCGTTTCTACCGAAGCTTTCGTCGGTTATAACCATTGAAAACGAATCTGTGCTCGTCACACCTTCGATCTTGCCCACGACAACATGATAAGAAGCCAACCCTAAGACCTCCCTTAAGAGTATATGGGCACAGCTTAAAAAATATTCGGAGAAGGTCTATCTAAAAACGATTTACGTCGGTAAATATACGAACTATTTTCATGTAATAAAATAAATATATAGTAAGATCAAAGACGAAAAAATTTATATAAGGTTCGAAATCAAATATTGGCGGTGCGTTTCAATGCGTAAGATAATGATACTCGATACCACTTTAAGAGAGGGCGAACAGACTCCAGGCGTATCCTTCAGTGTTGAGGAGAAGTTGCAGATAGCGAGAGGCCTAGACGAGGCAAGGGTGGACATGATCGAGGCAGGACACCCTGCGGTCTCAAAGGATGTAGCGGATGCCGTAAAGAGAATAGCCTCAGAAAGACTCTCTGCTGAGATCTTGGCTCACAGTAGGGCAATAATCTCTGATGTTGACGCGGCAGTGAAATGCGATGTGCAGCGTGTGGCGATATTCCTCGGCGTCACCGAGGCAAAGCTGAGGTCAATGAAGATGACCGAAGATGATGCTGTTGAGACTGTCGTCTCTTGTATCGAATATGCAAAGGATCATGGCTTGAAGATTAGGTTCACGGCCGAGGACGCGACAAGGGCAGATTACAACCTTGTTGTTAGAATATGCAGGGCTGCGATAGAGAGCGGAGCGGATAGGATAAGCATACCAGATACTGTCGGTTCAATGATCCCGAGCAAGATCAGAGATCTATTCATGAGGCTCTCAAAAGATCTCGACGCTGAGTTAGACGCACATTGCCATAATGACTTGGGAATGGCAGTTGCAAACGCCTTGGCTGCCGTAGATGGAGGAGCTACAGCAGTACATACGACAGTGAACGGTCTCGGGGAGAGAGCTGGCATAACGGCAATCGAACCATTTGTGGTCGCCCTAAAGGTGCTCTACGACTTGGACAC
>CAZQQB010000095.1:1128-3277 GCA_964595415.1 uncultured Nitrososphaerota archaeon
ATTGAACTGGACAAGCTACCGGAGCTCTCGGCTATGGTGGAAAAATTCAGTGGGATACCTGTCGCGCCGACACAACCAATAGTGGGCGAGAACGCCTTCTCGCATAAAGGGGGTGTCCATGCTGCTGCTGTAATATTTGATCCAAGAACGTACGAGGCGTTCCCTCCAGGACTTGTTGGTAGGCAGAGGGAGATCGTGATCAGCAAGTATGCAGGAAAGGTTGCCGTGGAGGACAGATTAAAGAGGCTTGGCGTCGCCCTAAGCGAGGAGGAGCTCATGAAGGTTCTATCTGCGATCAAGGAAAGACCTGAGATAAGGAGTTACAGGGATGTTGACCTTCTCGAACTTGCCGAGAAGGCAACAGGCAGGAGGCTTGAAGTGCAGGTTCCGAAGAAGATCGAGGCGATAGTCATGGTTAAGTGTGAGTCCAATGTCTACACCACATCTGTGGCAAGGAGGATCCTCTGGATTAAGGGCGTTGAAAGAGTGCTCGAGGTGAGCGGTGACTTTGACATAGAAGTTCTTATTAACGTGGATTCGGTAACACAGATGAACGAAGTCCTTGAGAACATCAGGCTAATCAAAGGTGTTACAGGCACAAACACCAGAGTTGTACTTAAAAAGTTCAACTCCCTCGCAAATTAATGGTCAAAATGAAATAAGAGTGTAAGATAACTTTGCAATTCTTATGTCACAATTGTGCCCGCAATTGCCACTGCACAACTTTATGTTTTTTAATTTTGGATCAAACATAGAACAGAAGAGCATAATAGCCACAATATCTGAGTGTTTTCATCCCCGAGGTGGTTGTCTTGATCTCTAGGGAAGAGGCTATAGGACTACTAAGAGAATACGTCTCAAAGGATAATAACCTGAAGCACATGATAGCGGTCAGCGGAATCATGAGGCAGCTTGCATTGAAGCTGGGAGAGAATGCCCAGGAATGGGAGATTGTGGGTCTACTCCATGACATAGACTTTGAAAGGTGTAATGGAATAACAGATCATACGCTTGTTGCAAAGGAGATACTTCGAGGTAAGATTAGTGACCATTTGATAGAAGCGATAATGGCCCATAACTTTGAAAACACAAAGGTTGAACTGGATAACAGAATGAAGAAAGCCCTCGTGGCAAGCGATGCCCTTTCAGGTCTTATTGTTGCAACTGCTCTTGTAATGCCGTCGAAGAAGATCGCCGAGATAAAAAAAGAGACACTGATCAAAAAGTTCAAGAGCAAGGACTTTGCGAGGGGGGCGAGTAGGGAAAGAATTGCCCTATGTTCTGAGATCGGTCTGGCCCTGGAAGACTTCATGGAGATCGGTCTCGAAGGTATGAAAATTGTGGCGCCTGAGTTAGGACTGTGAAAAAAGGCAGGATTTTCCCCTCATCGCCCTAGACAAGGGCACCCTCAGATGATTTGCCACACTGACAGCCACGTTGCTTTGGCAACTTTGGAATGATCTCTAACAGAAGTCTCCTGACCTTCTCCACATTGGATTTCAATGTGCCGTTACGGGTTTTTCTGCCCAAACATCATAATCCGTGACTGTCGCAAGCGTTGTGTAACATATTCCGCTCTCTCTTGCAAGTGTGACCTCCGGAATCAATGTCATACCTATTATATCGGCACTCCAGTTCCGGAATAATCTAGATTCTGCCCTCGTGGAAAACCTTGGCCCCTCTATGCAAACATAGGTCGCTGGGTGATGGCACGACAAACCCATGTCCCTCGCGACATCGACGCACATCTTGTTCAGCTCAGGGCAGAAAGGGTCTGCCAACGAGAAGTGCCCTACCACTGCGCCATCATAAAACGAGTAAGTCCGCCCTTTTGTAAAGTCTATGAACTGGTCTGGAATAACGAGATCTCCTGGCCTCATTTCTTCCTTCAAGCTACCCACTGCAGAGGGCGCAAGTATTCTTTTGATGCCAAGGTCACGCATGGCCCAGATATTTGCACGGTAGTTTATGAGGTGGGGAGGTATCGAATGCCTCTTTCCGTGGCGTGGGAGAAAGGCCACCCCTACCCCCTTGACCATCCCAACCGTTATTATATCCGATGGAGGGCCGTATGGTGTATGTATCTTTACCTCAGTGATCGTCTCGAACATGGCGGGATCATAGAAGCCGCTACCCCCTATTACACCAA
>CAZQQB010000096.1:0-869 GCA_964595415.1 uncultured Nitrososphaerota archaeon
GGTGTCCATAACATCGCCCAGAAAGTCTACCTCATTCTGCAGTAGCCGTCCTCCGCAAGAAGGCATAACCATGGGAAAACCTGTTAGAGATGGATGGGATCGGTGAGATGTGGCAAACGCATCATTCACATAGAGGGAGAAAAGAGGCGAGAGATAGCGCACCAAGTATGTTTTGGCTTGGGCCTCAGGGACTTTTTCGATGTTCTCCTCGGAGTAGAAGCGAACATTCTCAAGTAGTATAACGTCGCCAGGTTTTGATGAAGAGATTGCAGAACGGGCAGCAGGTCCGAATAGGTCCTCCACATAGTTGACGTCCTTGTTTATGTATTTAGATAGCAAAGTGGCATGGCTTGCTAGCGTCGTAAAATCGCTGTCACCTGGTCTTCCTTGATGCGCCAGTACTGTCACAGACGCGCCCTTATCAAGTAATTCCATGATCGTCTCAGCGTGGCTCTTTATCCTGGTATCATCAGTTATGCTGCTTGTGCGTGAGTCTATAGGCGAGTTGATGTCGACCCTGAGAAGGATTCGTTTTCCATCAAAATCAAAGTCATCCATTGTGTAGAATCCGAACTTACTTTTGCCCATTTATCAGCCCTCGGTCGAACCTAAGAAAAGAACCCTTTAAAAACTTTGCAGAAAGGTCACAAAGGCTTAATGTCTTCCAGAAGTGAGGGCTGGTTGAGGAAATTGTAGCAGGAGGGACAAGAGGTAAAGTCAGAATAAAGATCCTTTGATACGGGAAATCTTTTGGATGAGGGCCTAGGGGTTGGAATCACATTATAGCAGGGGTTGGGTATAAACGACCCGTCGGTCAAGAGATAGTAGGCAGCCCCCCTATGTGCTAAGTATTCATCGTATATGGACTG
>CAZQQB010000096.1:879-3146 GCA_964595415.1 uncultured Nitrososphaerota archaeon
AAATGAGTCTGAGACCATGTTTACCATGAGGAGGATGGTTCCACCAGAATTTACGGTAACGTGACCATAGCATGGTGGGATGAGAATCGCTTCGCCTGCTTTTACGTCCGCAACCACGAAGTCTGTTATATCTTCGCCCTCCTTTTTTTGGAGCAGGTAAGTTGCCTTCCCATGAAGAACCTGGTATAGCTCGGGGTAAGAAAAAGAGGCTTCCGCCTCAGGATGGTAATGACCTAGAGTCTTGTTCCATTCTTGACCTAGCCTCATGTCAGCCATAACTGTTAGGTCAAATCGGATTTTTTTGCTCTTGAAGAGTCTGGCATGCACATCAAGGAAGAAGTCACGATACATGCTGTAAAGTACCGTGTCTCTGGGTAGGTTGCAAACTGAGTTTGGACTGTAAAGTACTGGCAAAATGTCGCCTAAAGTCCGGTATTTTGGAGGGAGTTTTGAGCCGTTTATAGAAAGGGATAGATCTTCGGAGACTTGAATTGTTCCAAAGCTCTGTTTGATGTGAATCAATCGAGTCACCCATCGTAACATGATTTATGCTACAAAATATGAGTAAATATGCCTTATAAAAATTAAAAAAAAGATAAAAATTGCCAATATGACAGTTATCGATTTATTGAACCACTTCAGCTGTAGCGAACCTGTTAGCTACCTTGGTTACCTTTACCTTAACATGGTCTCCAGCCTTCGTATTTGGAACAAAGATTACAAAGCCTTCTACACGGGCGATACCCTCGCCGCGCCTGCTAAGCTCTTTGATGTCAACTTCGTATTCCTTGCCCTCTTCTACGGGCTTCGGACCAAAGCTGGCTGGACCACGTCTTGGGCCGAACCTCTGGCGGCCCTCGCGATAATATCCCACTTTCTTCCCTCCTTCTTTACTTTTTGGGCTTCCGTAAAAAGAGCTGAGCTTGAGTCAGTCCCTTCACTTCTGCCCGTGCTTTCTCTGAAACTCCCTGCTTATTAAGTTATCTTGCTAGAAACTGCCTCCCACCGACCAAGTTAAAACCAATTCAGAAGATGGGCTACCCTTGACCCTGTGGAGTGGCGTCTTTGCAAACTAGAATAAATTGATCATTTAACGATATTTCAGAGGGTTGTTTTTAGGCTAAGTCAGCTTTTTGAGTTGTTTTTTATACATTTCAATTATCTCATTAACAGTTGTTGCATCCTCTGGACTCTTGTCGTCCCTCCATCTGCCGGTAAACCTTGGAAAACGAATTGCTAGACCTGCTCCATCTCTTATTGCCCCCAAGCCGCATGTGTGGATGGGGGATAGTGTGATCTCTGCGCCCAAGACTTCAATAACCTTCTCTGGTACAACCCATATATCAGGGGATATCTTGGAATCTACCCTGGCATGCCTATGAGAAATTATATACGGTTCCAGTAGTTTTCTCATGTTCTTTATATCTTCGTCAGTAAATCCAGTGCTACACTTGCAGACAGTCCTAAAAATGTCTTGGTTCTCATCGTAGGCGGCGAGAAGCAGCGTGCCTATGTTGCCTGCCCGCTTGCCGGTCCCCATGGATCCGCCGACTACCACCAAGTCCACTGTATCAGTCATCTCGCTCTTGTAGTCTCGCTTATACTTTATCCAGAGCCACCCTCTTGCCCCTGCTTTGTATATTGACTCCTCCCCCAATGATTTGGCAACAAGACCTTCGCAGCCATTTGATATGGCTTCTTCGAAGAATGTTTCTAGATCATTGGAGTTATCTACGACTTTTTGTTCGGCCAGCCTAAGCCTTTCGCTCTCCCTTACAACTTTTGAGAGGAACGCTCGCCGCTCTGGGTAAGTTTTTACGGTAAAATCTATGCCATCAGCATACAGAAGATCGAATAGTCTAATTGAGGCAGGGTATGCCTCCATCGCCTCTTCGACACCATATTTCCTTCGGCGATGCATCAGTTCCTGGAAAGGTAAGAGATCGCTAGTGTCTGGATCGATTGCCACAATCTCACCCTCAACAATGTAGGAGTCGAGAGTTATACCTTCTGATGCCAGCTTGGCTATATCGGGATAATGGTTTGTAATATTCTCCAGCCTTCTGGAAAATAGGATTATGCCTGCATCGTGGCTTCTGTGGATCTGAACCCGTTCGCCATCATATTTGTACTCTACGGCACATTTGCCACCCATCTTATCGAGTATGTCTGATGGGGATGAGAGACGCTCGGCTAGCATGGAGCGGATCGGTCTTCCTGGAGAAGGTTTAAAGTTTTTTATGGCTTCAAGCCCTTGGAGAACAAGG
>CAZQQB010000097.1:0-3015 GCA_964595415.1 uncultured Nitrososphaerota archaeon
GATGAGGAGACTGCTGTTAACTTCGGCATGATTATTTATGTGAGGCTCTCCGCCCAGAAACCGGTTCCGACGATTCAAACAAAATGCTTCGTTATAGGCGACGAGCTTAGGAGGGAGTTCTTGGAGATTAGGGACGAGGCGTTTGAGATAGTGAGTAACGCTAAGGATCCTGGAAAACCAGTTGCCTGCCCTGATTTCTGCCCCTACTATCAGGTGTGTGTCAGTGGCAAGATATGATTAGAACTCGTGGTTTAACGGCAAAGGGGTAAGCAAACGATACGTTAATACGGGAATTCTGAGACGTGATATGCTTCCACGCCGTAGCTGCTTTCTTTAACCCTGTCTATGAAATCCTCCTTATCCATGGATACGAGGAGGGCATTGTTGTCTATGGCCACCTTGAGGTATAAGGCGTCTATTGCATAGATATTGAATTCTGAGCAGAGGGGATATGCTGTCGTGCAGAACTCTCTGTCGCAGCTTATCAAAAGCCTGGAGGGAATAATTTGGTCGAGATGTTTCTTTGCAGCATCCGCTACTTTTCTTCCAACTCTTCTTGCCAGTGTCCCACACACCTCTTGATACACTATGCTTGGCTCTGAGAGCAGGAAGAAGTCCGGGGTCTTGCTGATTATTTCAACGCATTTTTCACTGTAGGGTTCATCAGCCTTCAGTGCAGCTACGAAAACGTTAGAGTCAAGGGTCAGTATTCTTCTACCTGTTTTCATGTCCTCTTGACCTTCTGAATTCCTCTGAAACCGAGGGGGCGCCTGCCCACTTCTCCGAAACCGTGTTCCTAAGGTCTAGGAAGCCCTTCACACCTTTTCTAATTTCCTCTATTCTGCTTTCCTCAAGTCCTTTGGACTCCACAAGCCTCTGGAGAAGCTCCGCCCAAGTTCTGCAGCCAAGCTCTACCTTCAGCCTCTTCAAGTCTTTTAACAGTGCCTCTGAAACCCTCTTTACCAGTATCGTAGGCATGAAATAGTTCCCGTTATTCTGGAATATAAGGATTATCCGGATAATCATGAGCGACATGTCTGCGTGGAAAAGCCCATTCGGCTCAAGCCTAAGATATGAGGCATAGATATATCGCTACCCGCATGCTGATTAAACTTGAGGCGAAATGAGAAGGCTCGTCATAAACGATTATGGGCTCTTCATAGGCGTTAAAGGAGACCGCGTCGTCGTCAAGAAGGCGGGGGAGCGGGTGGTGGAGATAGCTGCCGGCAATCTTTCTCAAGTGCTTGTAGTCACCGGAGGGGTTAGCATGTCCTCGGCTTTCCTGAAGCTGATGTTGAAGCATAGGGTTGACTTCGTCATACTGTCTGGCTATGGTGCTCCACTTGGAAGGTTAGCCACTAGGAGGGGAGGAGCGATAGAGCTTAGGAAGAACCAGATTGAGGCTCAGAAGGATCAGCGGGGGGAGTACCTGGCCAAACAGTTCGCTAAGGGTAAGCTCATGAACCAATCTAATTTGCTGAGGTCGCTTGCAAAGAACAGGAAGGCTACAAAACCGGAGCTTGCCGCCAAGTTAATGGAGGCATCCCGTAAAGTCTACGAGTTCTCAAGCCTGGTTGAAGCAGTTCAATCCAATCCTTCCAGAGATATGTTTAGGGCGGAGGTTATGTCTGCAGAGGCTAGGGGTGCTGACACCTACTGGGAGGCAATCGGCCTAGTGTTCAACGAGTATGTTGAGTTTCCAAAGAGGATGAAGAAGTTCGACATGCCTCAGGACCCAGTCAATACTTTCCTGAACTACGGTTACGGTCTTCTGGCTTCAGACATCTGGATGGCGGTTGAACACTCGTCCCTTGAACCGTATGCCGGATTCCTTCATAAGGATAGTCCGAGAAGACCAGCCTTGGTCATGGATCTCATGGAGGAGTTTAGACAGCCAATAGTCGACAGGGTTGTGCTAAGGATAGTGTCAAGCCTGAAGGAGAAGTCTAAGGAGCTTGTTGAGAATGGGAGGCTTACTCAAGATGGCAGGAAGATGCTGATTCAAGAGTTTAATAAGCGGATGGAGGAGAAGGTTACTTTCATGAATAGGGTTCTCCCGCTTGAGGCCCACACATACGTGCAGGCTAGGAGGCTCTCCGAGTTTCTGATGAACAGGGCCGCTAGTTACACTCCATACACTGAAAGGTGGTGAGCATGAAGACTTTAGTAATATATGATATAACAGACGACAACCTCAGAAACACCGTAAGCGAAGTATGCAAAAACTTTGGGCTCTCTAGGATACAGAAGAGCGCCTTCTTAGGAGACCTTGTAAGCTCAGCAAGAAAGGACCTTAAGACTGTGTTGCAAAGAACATTGGGTGAAGCTGAAGGCAACATTCAAATCTTCGTCCTATGCAACGCCTGCATCGCCCTGAGGGAGATGATAGGCAAGTACACGGTTCCTCCGGAGCTGGGGACAGTAATTGTCTGAAGAGGAGCCAGAGATTATATCCGTGACTGATATAAAGCAGTATCATTTCTGCCCTAGGATAATCTACTTTTCAAAGGTCTTGGGTGTGGAAGAAAAAACCACAGACTCAGAGGAAGCAGGCAAAGAGGCACATGGAGAATTCCACAGGAAGGAGAGGAGGAGGACAACCCTGCTCGGCGGCAAGACGATAAAGGTTGAGCAGAAGTGGACAGCCCTCCAGTTAAAGAGCGAAAGACTAGCCATAGCAGGAATGATAGATATGGTTGTGAAAACTCCAGAGGGATACGCTATCGTGGAGTACAAGAGGGCGACTGCACCCAAGAGGGTTCTGCCAGGCCACCTGTATCAAGCGGCAGCTTACGCAATGCTGGTTGAAGAAGCGTTTGAAACCACTGTGAGGAAGCTGTATGTATACTACGAGAAGAGCAATAAAATCTTCGAAATGCCCTTGACCGATAGCATAAAGAGGCATGTCTTATGGACAATAAGGCAAATAAGAACCATCATTCAAAAGGAGAAACTGCCCATCGCCAAGTCTTCCAGAAAATGCCCTTCTTGCGGATATCGATGGATTTGCAAAGA
>CAZQQB010000098.1:0-2654 GCA_964595415.1 uncultured Nitrososphaerota archaeon
ATAGGACTTCTCCCTAACACCATACTCGCCTTTGTCCGTGACGATCAGATCCTCCGACTCCTTTCCAAAACTCATCATTCTTTCAATGTCTGGATAGAAGAAGTTTAATATCAGTCGCCCGCCTTTTAACAGATGTCTTCTAAAATTCTTAAGTGTCTTCAACTGATCTTCTGTAGTCAAATTGTAGAGGTAGCTACGAAATGGCACTATAATTAATGCGAACTTCTCTCTCAGCATAAAACTGCGCATATCACCCAAACTTACTTTTGGCTCTAGACCTAACGCCTTGGCCTTACCCCTGAGCTCGTCCAGCATGCGCTGAGAGATGTCGATTCCGTATACGTCTATACCCTCCTTAAGCAGTTCAAGATATATCCTTCCTGTTCCGCACCCAACCTCTAGGACCTTGCCACCAGCCTTCTTAGCTTCACCCTTATAGAATTCAAGATCTTCCTTGTAGCCACCGTATATAATATCATACACCTTTGCCCAGGCGTCATACTCACTATTAGTAATATTTATCCCCCAGCTATATATCTCATTAAATATAATATAAAAGGTTGCATAGAGTCATCTGAAATTTACAACATCAATTCTTGGGGCGTGTGATTCGCTACAGATCCCATATGAATCGTCCTCTCTTCTTGTAATGCTCCACAAGCCCACCGTCTTCGAGTATCTTCATAAGAAAATCAGGTATGGGTTTAAACTCAAAAGTTGCGTTTTTAGTATAGATCTTGCCATCTGATAACGAGATCTCAATCACATCTCCAGCGCTCACAAAATCTGTCAAGTCCTTGCACTCCACAAGCGGCAATCCAATGTTGAACGCATTCCTGTAGAATATCCTTGCAAATGACTTGGCTACAACCGCACTGATCCCAGAATGCTTTATTACGACCGGCGCCTGCTCCCTGCTTGATCCGCACCCAAAGTTCTTTCCAGCCACTATGATGTCGCCCTTAGAGATTTTAGAAGAAAAATTCGGATCCGCTCCTTACATGTCTTGCAAGCTCATCAAAATCTATAGTCTTAAATTTGTACTTTCCAGGTATTATGAGATCTGTGGAAATGTCGTCTCCAAACTTCCACACCTTGCCTCTTATCCTCATTTAGAGCACCTCCTCAGGAACAGTAAACTCTCCATTGATAGCGGAGTAGGCGGCCGTCAACGGGGATGCTAGGTATATCTCTGCGTCAGCACACCCCATTCTTCCCTTAAAGTTCCTATTGGTTGTGGAGATTACCACATCGCCTGGTGATGGAACACCGTGGTGCCCCCCCACACAAGGTCCACAACCAGGAACGCCAATGGCACACCCAGCCCTCAAAAGCTCCTCAATAATCCCCTCTCCAAGCGCACTCAGCATGACCTCCCTCGAAGCCGGCATCACAATAGTTCTCGCCTTCACACGCTTCCCTTTTAAAACCTTGGCTGTCATCCTCAAATCTTCAAGTCGACCATTTGTGCAAGATCCTATGAATACCTGATCCACAGGCTTCCCCTCAAGGTCCCTCACTGTCTTAACATTATCAACTTGATGCGGACAGGAGAGCATAGGCTCCAATTTACCTGCCTCTATCTCAAGCTCGTCTACATAATGCGCATTCCTGTCCCCTGATATTTCCTTAAAAGGAACCTTTATCCTCCCCTCTAAAAACGCCCTGGTCTTACTGTCTGATGCGATAAGCCCCGTCTTCCCCCCCATCTCCACTGCCATATTCGTCATGACCATTCTGCTCTCCATACTCATGTTTTCTACAACCTCGCCCGTGAACTCCACAGATCTGTAAGTTGCACCGTCTGCCTTGATTTCACCTATCGCATATAGGACGGCGTCCTTGGAAGTTACACTCCTGCGAAAGCTTCCAGTTATGTTTATCCTGATGCTCTCCGGGACTTTAAACCAGAGTTTGCCCGATGCGAATACCGCAGCCATGTCTGTTGAGCCTATTCCCGTGGAAAACGCTGCGAAGGCTCCATGCGTGCAGGTGTGAGAGTCTGCCCCTACAACGACACCTCCTGGAAAGACATAGCCCTTCTCAGGGAGGATCTGGTGGCATATGCCCTCGCCCACATCATACAACATTATTCCATACTTATTCGCAAATTCCCGCATCATCTTATGGAGGGCAGAGGTGCCTTCATTTGAGCTGGGTGCGATATGGTCTATTACAAAAATGGCTTTTTCCCTGTCCCAAACACCCTTCGCTCTCATCTCAGTGAAACTTTTTATCATTAGCGGGGCTGTTCCATCGTGCGCCATTGCGGCGTCTATGGAGAGGACAACAATCTCGCCAGGGGATGGTATCCGCCCTATCTTTCCGAAGATGATCTTTTCAGCTAAAGTCATGCCCATAAGCATTCCACCAGACCTTATGTTTTATTACAAATGATGATTTTAAATCTATCTCTAATAGAAATCATTATTAAACGAAGTCAAACCACAATAATTGAAGACCTATGAAGAAGGGCGTGAAGCGATTTAGCATCTCAGCGCCACCCGAACTACTGGATGAATTCGATGGTTTGATAAAAAAGTTGGGACAAGACAGATCTAAGGCAATTCAGCAGTCTATGCGGCTATTCCTCTCTGAGCACACTTGGAAGGAGGGCGCCTCCGACTGCGCTGGGGCACTCGTACTTGTTTATG
>CAZQQB010000099.1:0-799 GCA_964595415.1 uncultured Nitrososphaerota archaeon
CACCGCCCTCATTCATGCCTTAGTGCAACGACCGGATCCATCTTTGAGGCCCTCCTAGCTGGGTACAGCCCTGCCAAGAGACTCACGGCGATGGCAAATGCAAAGACGAGGAAAGCCATCTCTGGTCTTATTAGCGGGGTATAGGAGAATGCCATGCTACCTCCGAACTGTGCCGATTGTGAGGAGAAACTCCTCGAAACTAAAAGAGGCATTACGTAAGAGATCGCTCCTCCAACGGTTATACCAAGTGCTCCGCCAACCAAACCCACGATCCCCGCCTCAGAAAGGAAGATCGCAAGAATATTCCTGTTTTTGAATCCCAGGGCTTTCATGACGCCTATCTCCCGTGTCCTTTCGATGACTGATACAAACATGATATTCATTATGCCAAGACCGGCCACAAAGAGCGAGATCGCGGCTACGGAGCCAAGCAGCACGGTCAACATCCCAGTTATCGAAGTAACTATCTGGGTTATCTGCTTCACTGTCATAATGTTTAGGCTGTTTCCATAGATCGCCCTTATGTTATCAACCACGCTGTCGACGGCGTCTGGATCTACGGCCTTTACAAATAGTGCAGAGTAGCTCGTCCTTCCAAGAAAGTTAGATGCGCCCTTGAGTGACATAAATACGCTGTCGTCGACCGAGACGAGTGCAGTCATTCCATAAGGAGCCAATGACCCTACCACGCTGGCGACCATTCTCGTGGTTCTTGAAATGGATTCTATTGTTGCTGTCTGTCCAACATTTACAAACGGTGAAGTCATGTCTTGCGGTAGATGGACGTTTGCGCCAACAA
>CAZQQB010000099.1:809-2613 GCA_964595415.1 uncultured Nitrososphaerota archaeon
CGGAGTAACTAAGTGGCTGATATAGCCGTCCTTCGTCCAACTCATACCCTGCAACCAGTGCCCCAAATTGCGACGGGTCAATGCCAACGAGTTGGACCGTTCTTGAAGATTGTATCCCATACAGCCTCACGCTGGAGGTAACTATGGGTATTACGAGCTCCACATCGGGGATCTGAATGACCCTATTCACGTCCTTTTCTGTTAATATCACGGTGCCGGAGGCAGGTCTTAGGCTTATTGTGCTCGGACCCAGCTTGTTCATTTGATCCACGATGCTTGTCTGTATGCCCTCGGTCTGTGATACCAGAGCTATGACAGCCGCGGTTCCGATCATTATTCCGAGTATGGTGAGGGCTGCCCTCAGCTTCCTTTCGCTTATGCCTCTAATTCCCCACTTGAGTACATCGTTAGTCCGCATCTTCAAGACCTGCGCTTTTTTAAGTATAAGACAAATGCTGCAATTACAACAAAAATCACTGCAATATACGGAACATATGACATTAGAAATGAAGAGGTCGCGGCAGACGTCCCCGTCGAGGTCGAATTCGCAGAGCCTACCACTATATTTACAGGAACTATTAGAAGTCCCACAAGTTTCTGACCTAAGCTATCTCGATACGAGTACTCTAAATTCAGAACATAATTACCGCTCGTGATGTTTGATGCAGTGTAGGTTAAAGTGAAAGAGGAGGGCACGTTTACCGCCAAGTCACCCAGGAATATCTTTTCGTAACCTGTCGGCTGGAGTCCTTTATTGGCACTGGGCGCAATCATGATACTCTGCGCTGTGGTCGTTCCTAGATTAATCAGACTCACCGTTATCGAGAACGGCTTTCCGAGGTAAATCTGCGACGGATATGTAGATGTGTCAAGAATAACTAAATCAACAGTTCCCCTGACTATTAAACCGAGATAATTAACTTGTTGTTTGCTCTTGTAGTTGGCATCTGTGTAAGATGTCGTAACAGTCAGCGTGGTGATGGTGCCAGAAGCAGAGGGAGACGCGAATATCTTCAGGGGCAGTACAACACTCTCGCCGGGATCCAGTCTGCCTATGTACCAGCTCCCGTCACCACCCAAAAGTGCCATTGAGGTCGTCACGCTCTGCGCCCCAGGAAGAGTGATCGATACCATCAAAGAGTTGGCTTCCCCGTCCCCTACATTTATCACTGTCAGGTTCAATTCGTTTGTTTCCCCAGACCTCAGTTCATTCTTATTTAAACTTACATCTATAACAGTTGATGGAGAGTATGCCGCGGGTACGTTAAGAGAGAAGTAGCGGGTCTCCTGTTTACTCCTAGATAGAGCGTCATAATAGGCTATGGTGAGCGCAGATTGGTAGGCAACGCCCGATGCAGAGGGGCTAACGTACACTTCTGCTTCCAATGTAACAATCTCTCCGGCCCGAATCTTATCTATGAGCCACCGACCATCTGAGCTCTGCAAGACCAGAGGCACTCCTGCCGTCGTAGCAGAAGGCATGGACAGTACGACCTGTGCGTAGATAGCGTCGCTATCTCCCTTATTGTAAATTTGGATCTTTAGCTTATTCACCTCCCCGGCCTTCAGATCTTGCGGAATTATTCTTGTCTCTAGGTTTACTGATGGTGAAGTGCTGAAAGGAACAATCAAAGTCAAGTACCTTGTCTCCGACTTTGATTTGATATAGTCAGAATAGGACATTGATACGGGCAATTGGTAAACTTGACCTGAAGAAGACGGCGATACATATATCCTCAGAGGAATTGTAATTTCTTCGTCAACTCTTATTGTGTCAAAGTTCCACTTACCATCGCTCCCAATC
>CAZQQB010000100.1:0-2261 GCA_964595415.1 uncultured Nitrososphaerota archaeon
ACGCGGCGTGCCCTGGGTGTGCGGCGGCGCTCTCGCTCAGGATAGCCTTGAAGGTATTGGGACCGAGGACGATAATGATCGTACCGGCGAGCTGCATCTCAGTGATCCAGGGCTACTACCCAAAGACCCCTGTCAGGGTTCCGGTGATTAACGTAGCCTTCGCCTCAACAGCAGCTTCGGGCAGCGGAGTTGCCGCAGCCTTAGAGGTGAAGGGCAAGAAAGGAGTGAATGTCCTTTGTTGGGCTGGGGACGGCGGTACAGCAGACATTGGCCTGCAGGCGCTGAGCGGGGCGGCTGAGAGAGGTGAGAACTTTATATACGTTTGCTACGACAACGAGGCGTACATGAATACGGGGACGCAGAGGAGTGGCTCCACGCCGAAGATGGCTGCAACAACCACGACGGTGACTGGAAAGACTGAGGCAAAGAAGAGCGTCCCTGAGATCATGATAGCCCACAGGGTTCCATACGTCGCCACGGCCTGTGTGGCATTTCCGCTCGACTTCGCAGCCAAGTTGAAGAAGGCAGCATCCATGCCGGCGAGGGGGCTCAAGTACATACATCTACTGTCACCATGTCCGCCAGGTTGGAGGTTCCCAGTGGAGAGTACCATCGAGGTTGGGAAAATGGCAGTCCTCACGGGGACATGGATACTTTACGAGTGGACCGAGGGGAAGTATTCGCTGACAGGACCCTCTAAGGGGCTTGTTGACAGGAACAGGAGGAGAACTTTAAAGGAGTACCTGTCGCTTCAGGGGAGGTTTAGGCACCTCTCGGAAGGGGATTTGGAGAGGTTGCAGAGGGAGGTTGACAGCCAGTGGGAAGAGATGGCAAAAAAGCTGGGGGTTGACCTCTAGGGCGCTCATTTTAAGCAATTTAGATACTTGAAGTGCCACAGGTACTTACAGTAACTTGTGTTAATGGTGACCTGCATATTTACGGTGGTTGTGCATTTGCAGGTTCCTCTCATCCACATGACCGAGACTTCAAGCCAATTACCATAAATTGAGCGCTCCACCAGTCCTGTGTACCGTTCATAGTTTGAGGTTGCCATTTTCCATGATGGTGAAGCGCTCCCCTGAATTGAGCCTGACCTCGACGGTCGGAGAGGATACGAGGAAGTCCATATGTGTGGCGGAGTTGTTCATCCCGCCAGGATAGTCCGAGTTGTGCCCGAAGGCGATGTGGACTGTCCTGTAGACTTTTTCGGCCTCCAAAAAGTTCGCGGATAGGTGCGCTTTTTTATTGAGACCAAATGCGAACTCGCCCACGTACCTTGCCATGCTGTCAACACTAAGCGCGGACTCGACCCTGCTCTTGAGAACAAGGTCAGAGGAGCTTATCTCGGTTGCCTTTCCGTCCTTTGCCCTTATTATTATGGGGGAGTTTATGGGTCCGACGCCACCGACTGCCAAGTCGCAGACTAGCGTCCCATTTAGGGACGATTCTACTGGACCGGCGACTACTTCGCCAGTGGGGAGGTTGAGCCACTTGAAGCTCTTCCAGTCAAAGCGAGTGTCTGTGAAGAAGGCCCTGCCGGAGACCGAAAAGGACACGTCTGTTCCCGATGGGTTTGTGACCCTTATCTCCTCGGCGCCGGCTAGGCGCATGAGTAGGCGCTGGGCGGAGTCCTGCAGGTCCCTGTGATCCTCCGCAGAGAGGGCCAAAGCACCTTCGGTGAGCATGTCCATAGTTATGCCAGGGCAGTGCCCGAGTCTGTGCCTGCGGTACCTTGAGATGAGGTCGATTATCTTTACCCTGAACGGGGTCTCCCTCTCGCTCTCCCGGAAGATGGTGATGAAGATGTCGGCGGATCTGCTGGAGACAAGGCTGTAGATCTCTTTAGGGACATCGTGGCGGACCTCTGGACCTACCCTCAGCTCCAGCAACCGAGCCCAGAGACCCAGATCTAGGGCGCCATCGACGAAGGCTCTGCCAATTTGGATCGAAGTGGAGTCGCATATTACGACCAGCCTTTCGCCATCTACAGCACCGAGGACATATTGGAGAGCGTTACTTGCAGACTCAGACGCCTTCATGAAAACCACAGTAATCATATTGGTTCATATGGTATTTATGTGATACTGCCAGTATGTCGCGAGATATACTTTGATCTGAAAGTGAAAGTCCTGAGTTTATTTATGTAACGCCCCCGACCAACAGGGCGATAGTCACCGAGATAATGACGAGGGCGACAGTTTCGATGAGCGTGACGCGCCAGCGGACCTTCATCTTCTTGGACCTATACCGGGCTAAGAACA
>CAZQQB010000100.1:2271-2588 GCA_964595415.1 uncultured Nitrososphaerota archaeon
CGACGACGATCCCGACGAATATTAGGGATACAAGTATGCCTAAGGGAGGAGGGATCAGGACAAAAAGGGCTATGGGCACAATGCCAGAAATGAACGTTGTCAGACCGCACAGGACCGCGGAGTAAAGATTGGATTTGTTTATCTCTTTTTTGAGAACAGCGAACAGCTTCTTCAGAAGTACGAGGGACTTGTCCCGCTCCTCGCCGTCTTTTATACCGCTAATGCCGTACTCCATGAGGTTTTTCAGCGATATCAGGTCTGCGAGGTCTTCGGTTTTTCCGCCGAGTATGAAGCTCGAGAAGTTGGTCAGCGAGACC
>CAZQQB010000101.1:0-208 GCA_964595415.1 uncultured Nitrososphaerota archaeon
CCCGCCTCCTGTGCCCACCCAAGTTCAGCAGGTAGTACAGGGCGAACCACTCCTCACTATCCAAGCCTTACCCTCTCCGCAGCCTCATTAGCTATCTCGTGCGCCAGATATATGGGCTCCGGAATCTTACACCTCTTTAGACACTTTGATACGATCTCGGTCCCCTCATCCAGCGTTATCCTGTTCCCAACACTCACATAAACCTTCC
>CAZQQB010000101.1:311-2540 GCA_964595415.1 uncultured Nitrososphaerota archaeon
CAATAGTGGGCACATTGAAGACTACGCCAAAGTGAGTCGCGAGTCCACACCTGCGAGGGTGGCACAACCCGTGCCCATCCACCATAAATACGTCTGACTTGAGCTTAATCCTCCTCATCAGCCTGAAAAGGAAGGGCATCTCCCTGAAAGCCAAAAATGTGGGCATATAGGGGACTGGCGCCTCCCCCTCTGACACCTGTACCTCCAGGACGCCGAGATCTGGGTAGGATAGGACCACCGCCACGCCAAAACCTTTTTCTCCGGCGTATGCCACATCCATGCCACAGACCACATCTGGATCCTTGACCAGGTGTTCTTCCCTCACCATCTCCGCCAGCCTCTTCTGGGCGGATTTGGCGTTCTCCACATCAAAAACCATTTGCCTCCCCTTATGCTCAGGCAACCAACCTCGAGTACACTCCTACAAAGACCGGGCCCCTCACATCGATCTTTCCACCCTTGCTTGTAATATACCTGATACCCACATCCGTCAATCTTAGGTTTATGTCGCTCAGCAGCTTTGCCATCCTGACCCTCAGCTCCATCTCCCCGTCCCTCTCTATCCTTGCTGCCGCTGCCTTCGCCACGGCGTCCACGCACCTGATACCCGTCCTTATGCCCTTATCCCTAGCCTCCTGAACTAGCTTTACTCCCTCCATACCCTTCTCAGGCACTCCCAGTACATTTGCGTTGTACACAACGACCTCATTGAATGCCGCCGGTCCGACAAGCTTCACGTTCGGATCTGGCTCAAAAACTTTGACCCTCAGCTTCCTGCCCCCGACCGTCCCCTCATACGCCAGAAACTCGCAGGGACTGTTGGCGTCCCTGTTCTCCTCCAGCGCCCTCACTATCGCTGCCTCGACAGCCTTCCCTTCCTCGGTTCTTGGCTCCTCCACGAACCTGATCTGCCTCGCGAGCGCAGCATCTGATATGACCCACTCACCATAAAACTGCGGATAAGACAACTCCCTCACGTCGCTGTATCCGTAGAGTAAGGCCGCTATCCTCTCAACCCCAATCCCCATATTCAGCACCGGATACTCTATTCCATACTTTGCGAGCGCGACGGGGCTGTATAGGCCGAAGTCCACGACCTCAAACCACTCCGATGCGCCCAGCTTTGCAAACACCTCATACTCACTCCCTGGGGCGTAGTACTTCGCCGTCACGTTCTTCCTCTCGACCCTGACCTCCTTTAAGCCCAACCTCTTCAATACCTCCACTGCCACCATCTTTCCGTCCTCGACCGATACCTCTTCATCCATGATCACCGAGGAGGCCGCGTGGTGGAACTTGAGGTGCTTGGCGTCCTCTTGCTGCTCCCTCCTTGCCCTCAGCCCGATCGAGAATAGCATTATCGGTCTCTCTAGCTTGTGCTGCACTGCCGCGCATGTTAAGAACCATGCGCTCGTCATGTGCGACCTTAAGAGCTGCCTCGTCGGGGTCGGCTCCATTTTCCTGAACTGGGGGAACGCCTCGTTCAAGATCTTCAGCGCGACAACATCATCCACCTTGAGCGCCTCGGATATCTTCTCTACGAGGTCGTCGCCGTCTATCTTCCCCTTCTTGTAATCATGCAGAGTGCCTCTCAGCCTCGAGAGGCTCTCCTCGTCGACAGGCCCTCCGGCCCTCCTTATAGCCTCAACCTCCTTCGATCCTATCCCGATGTCTGGTCTTGGGAGTGTAGCTAGGTAGTAGCACCTGTCCAGTATGGCTGGGGCCTCGCTTCCGTACTGCTTGTATATGTCGGCCTCATCAACTATCATGGGGTTCACAACCTCGTCAAAGCCAAGATCCAAATATATCTCCCTCAACCTGTTGATTGTCTCCACGAGTACATGGGGGCTGCCCCTCTTCCCAGCCCTGAAGACTCCCTTTCCCCCAACAAGACTTCCTGTCTCCCTCCAAGTCGCCTCGAAGTCACGCTCAGCCCTCTCAAAGATGTCCCTTATGTTCAGCCTCAACGCCCTCCCCCCTTGAACCTGTTCATCCCCCCCTCTATGCTGCCCCTTATCAGGCTCCCTTGGTAGGCTAGGGTCACGTCTGCCCTGGTCTCCTCAACCTGCCTCCTTATCATGTCAATCCTCCTCTTCAGGTTCGGTATAACTGCCCTCGGATAATCGAGCCCCTTCAGCGAGGCGTAGACTTCATCCATCACCTTAAGCATCCTCTCAGCCTCCTCGATATCATCTCTCCTGAGCGAGTCCAAGGCGTACCTCCTCATCT
>CAZQQB010000102.1:0-2472 GCA_964595415.1 uncultured Nitrososphaerota archaeon
AAAGGTTGCCTTGTTCTCAAGGCTTTCTCCCGGTCCTGCGATTCCCACAACCTTGAGATTGGGCACACTCTTCGTCTCGGCTTCAAGCCTTTTGATTGCCTCATTGGTATTCATTATGCAAGCTGATACTCCCGGTCTCTGCTCACACTTATTGATCCTCCTAATGCAGTAATTGCACTGTATGTTACATTTTGGTGCAACCGGTAGGTGAATCCTTGCGACTTTGTAATGGGCCTTAACACCGAAGCAGGGATGCGCGGACGTAAGATGGGCAAATTTGGAACCGATGCCTGCCCACTTTGGGTTTTGTGTCAAAACGCTCACATTATACTTTTTATAACCGTGTTATATAAGCTTTTAACCTGTCCATTTTATGTATGCTTCTGCAAGCCTCTTTAGAGCGCCGGCAAAGTCCCTACTGAGTATGTACTTCGACTCCGATGGTCTGTACTCCAGGATCCCTAGGGGCACAAGGTAGTTCTTTATGACGGCATAGGCTGCACTCCTTCTCCTTGGCATAAGCCTCTCATTAATATATTTGGACATCTCACTAGTGGTGACCCACCTGATCTTTCCACGATTTTCTTGGTCGCTCTTGGACTTTAGCCAATCCAATAGGATTGTTGCAATCTCTCTGTACGAGTCTGCGCTCGTGAATATTATATCCATCATTTCCTTCAACTCCATGTTACTTGAGACTTCATTGGCGTTAAAAAACATCCTGCCGCTCTTTATCTTGTTACGCACAATTCTTCTCGGCAAGGCAATCCCTCATTTATATCCATGAGCACTGCTCTATTCAAGGTTTCCTTATCGTCCTTGGCTCCTCCATATTGAAAATTAAAATTTTTCTCGAGTTGGCAGGGATGAGAGTTCAGTGCCTAAGTTGACATTGCTAAATGCAAAATTAGCCCTTCGCGACAAGCCAAAATCCCATGGGCCCTCTATTTGATAGAAGGCATAATGCCATTATAACAAGCATCGACCAGAAACTTTTTGAATACGGTAACCACTCAATAAATTAAGAGGGCTGGCATTGACAAAAACCTCCCCCTTGCGAAGAAGAGAGTCACTAACCCGGCTCGGCGTAGATAAGGCCATATACTCTGCTTCTGAGAAGATCTCGCAGCTGCTATATTCTTCTGCATTCCCGCAATACTCCAGAGAGGGCTATATCGATCTTTGGGAACTTGAGAGCATCGTAAGCACCATCTTGACAGAAGCGATAAACGAGATCAACGCTGTAGACCCTGCGACTGGTGAAGCGTTTTCCTTCGAGATTAAGAATCGTTCCAGCTTAATCGACGATATGGTCACACTCATACTCGAGTGCATCAGGGATGCCTTTGGATCGTCTGTCGAGATTGACTATTCGACCCCCAGAATAATTTCTGTGAGACCCGTTTTCAACATTTGTAAGAGGGATTTTATACAGAAGGAGTTCAAGATCACTATCTACGAAGTACTCGCTAGGCTACTCAGAAAATAATCAGGGGTTGAAGTACATGGACGAACTCTTCTTTCCCAAAGGAGTGTGCATTATAGGTGCCTCGAGAGATCCTCAGGCTCTGGGTCACATAATCCTGAAGAACATCCTGAGCGGCGGCTTTTCAGGGGCGGTCTACCCCATAAATCCAAAATGCGAGAGCATATTGGGATTGACGTGCTATAAGTCCGTGCGTGAGCTGCCCAGAGCCCCCGATCTTGCAATAGTGGCGGTTCCAGCACCCATAGTTCCATCGGTTATAGTAGAGTGTGGAGAGAAGGGAATACCTTATGCCGTTGTTATAACCGCCGGTTTTAAGGAGACGGGTGAAAGAGGGCTAGAGCTTGAGAGAGAGATTCTGAGGATAGCGAGAGAGAAAGGGGTGAGGATTGTGGGTCCTAACTGCATGGGTCTATACAACTCCTTCAACAACCTGACGGCCACGTTCACTCTGATGGTGCCGAAGCGAGGGAACATCTCTTTTGTATCGCAGAGCGGTGCTGTCGGAACAACGATGCTTGCTTGGGCGAAGAAGTCCGGTATCGGGTTCAGCAAGTTCATCAGCATAGGCAACGAATCCGACGTATCTCTTCCTGAACTTCTGCTTTATCTTTCAGAGGACAAATCAACAAGGGTCATCACAGTTTATATGGAGTCGGTAAAAAATGGGCGGTCATTCGTAGAGGCTCTGCGTCTTGTATCGTCAAACAAACCCACAATAATCTTGAAGGTGGGCACAACGCAGGCTGGTGCAAAGGCAGCTGCCTCCCACACCGGAGCAATAGCAGTGGAGTCGTCAATATTAGAGGGGATATTCAGACAGTTCTCTGTTATACAGGCAAGAGACACTGAGGAGCTTTTTGAACTTGCCCATGCTTTTTCATCCCTGCCCTTTCCGCCCGGAAATTCGGCAGCCATAGTCTCTTCAGGGGGCGGGTGGGCTATCGAATGCACGGACGCTCTAGAGAACTCGGGCATTCACTTGA
>CAZQQB010000103.1:0-1681 GCA_964595415.1 uncultured Nitrososphaerota archaeon
CCGAAGACAAAGAAGAACCACCTATTGGAGCTATGGGTCAACGGCTATAAAACTATTTGGAGAGATGCCTGTACTTGTTGCCTTGCTTGACGAAGAAGCCATTATTTACCAGGTATTTTAATGCCCTCTCATAGTACCAACGATCAAAGGTAACACCGAACCAGTCAGGGAATCGGCTTGTGAGCGAATCCAAATCCCACGATTCCCTATCTTTTTCCTCATTTACGATTCTCTTGAAGAAACCTATTATATCCTCCAACCGCGTCCAAGGGTATTGATACCAAACCCAATCCTTTACTTCTTCGGCATAGTAATCAGGCTTGATCTTACTGCTCGCAGAGATCCACTGGAGCGTTGCCACCCTCAGCTCATCGGGTTTGCACCTACTCCATATATGATCCTTTGCAATTATAATGGATTCTCCAGTATCGGCTATGTCGTCCACAATGAGGGACCGCTTATGGTTCAGATCACACTGTAACGGATATTTTACCCCAGCCTCCTTTGCAACTTGAGCGGCTGATGGCCAGTGGGAGACTTGGAGGGAGACCAGTTCTCCCACGACCAAACGGTCACAGATCAAGCGAGCTGGGACATACCCGCCTCTAGATATGGCAACGATAACATCCGGTTTCCATCCTGAATGCAAGATCTTGTCGCTGACTTTTCTGCTCCAAACCTCGACTTCTTCCCAGCCGACTTTTTTTGTGTTGATCCTTGGCAAATTCCTCAACCTCACCATAGGATCTTTTTTACGGGATACAATAAAGGGTTGTCGATGACTAAAAACTTTTTATGATAACCAAGTTATATAAAAATTTTTATTCTTAACTTCATGATTATCATAAGGTGGTTTAGTTGAAGACTTATTCGGAGTCAGCCATATACCCGGTAGAGCCCAAGGACAGGGTCCTAACCGGAATCGACCTGGCTTTACTGTGGGCAGGTTCAGCCATAGTTGTGGATGTCTGGTACAGTGGTGGATATCTATATCCGATTGGGTGGATTCCAGGCATCACGCTAATCATACTGGGCTCATTTGTCGGAAGCGTCGTCTTCGCGGCGGCGGGGGTGATAGGCAGCGACCTCGGCATACCCTCGATGGTCACTGTGAGGGCCAGCTTTGGTCTGAGGGGTTCTTATCTCATGAGCGCATTAAATTACATTACCCTCATCGGGTGGACCGCTTGGATGCTATTCATAAATGCCTCAGCCGCCGATCAGATCGGATCCATCCTCTTTGGTTTCACGGGTTTTCCATTCTGGGTCCTAATAGGTGGAGTAATATGTACAGCACTCGCAATATTTGGAGCCGAGGGTTGGAAGCTATTTAATAGAGCATCGG
The DNA here is from genome assembly GCA_964595415.1 of uncultured Nitrososphaerota archaeon. Lineage (GTDB taxonomy): Archaea > Thermoproteota > Methanomethylicia > Methanomethylicales > Methanomethylicaceae > CAZQQB01. The sequence continues at coordinate 1,346 of CAZQQB010000103.1, forward strand.
TTTCGGCACTTGTCATAACGACGCTTGCGATAAACTTTTTCGTATTCTCAAATTATGGTTGGGAGCAGTTGGCATCGCAGCCAACATGGGGAATGCCACCGGGCATGGCTTTCGACTTGGCACTGATTATGCCCTTATCATGGGCCCCTCTCGCGGCCGACTACATGCGCTTCGCCAAGTCTTCAAAGGGAGGGTTCATAGGGTCGCTCCTCGGGCAGGGGAGTGTCAACTCTTGGTTCTACATAACAGGACTTGCGTGTGCCCTCGCTTTCGGTATGTATAATCCCACCATTTATGTAACTCAGGTGGGAGGGTTTACTTTTGGGATAATAGCTC
>CAZQQB010000103.1:1691-2146 GCA_964595415.1 uncultured Nitrososphaerota archaeon
ATGGGTTGGGACGATCACCACTACATTTCTGGACATATACTCGGCAAATATGTCCATAATAAATATCTTCCCTAAGGTAAAAGAGTGGCAGGGCAGCGTTGTTACAGGCATTGCGGGAATAATAATCGCATTCCTCCCATGGCTCGATGCCTTTGTGCAGTTCCTCTACCTCATTGGAGCGGTCTTTGTGCCATTATTCGCCATAGTCGTCGCAGATTACTTCTTACTGAAGAAGAGGAAGTATCGCATCCAGGACCTTTACGAGCCCTTAGGGCGCTATTGGTTCAGGCAAGGCGTCAGCGTAGTTGCTTTGGTTGCGTGGATAATCGGGGTTGTCATTTACTATTGGGTGCATCAGGCCTTACCAGACCTTGGAGCGACACTACCTTCATTCATAGCCACCGCCATTATATACTGGGTTATCAGGAGGGCCTTTGGTGATCTCTAAGGATTTT
>CAZQQB010000103.1:2171-2427 GCA_964595415.1 uncultured Nitrososphaerota archaeon
CCATTTCTTGACGAGCTTAGAAAAGGAACCCTCCAGAAGGATTCTTTCAAGTACTTCATCGCACAGGATTACATTTTCTTAAAGGATATGATAACATGCCTAGGTATGATGGTTTCAAAAGCAACAGATAAAGGCGCGAAAAGCCTCCTCTCGGATATGAAGAAAGCATCAGAAAGTGTCGAGATTGATAATCTAATCAGTCTAGGAGAGCGGCTTGGAGGGGTCGATTTCAACAAGGTAGATTATGCCCCTACAT
>CAZQQB010000104.1:0-281 GCA_964595415.1 uncultured Nitrososphaerota archaeon
CGAGTCCACGTCCACGCCCTCGCGCTTGAGCATCTTGAAGGTGTACTCAAAGGTGGCGGCGACAAATGAGGGCGAGAGACCGTCGTTCTTGACGAGGTCTTCAAAGGTCACAGAGTAGGGGGAGTCGACTATCAGGGACGCGAGGTCTGGGCTCAGGCCGAACTCCTTAGTGAAGCGCTCTATTTTCCTATCGAGGAGTTCCGGAAGATTTGATCTTATCTCTTCGAGGAGTTCCTTTGTCACGACTATGGATGGCACGTCGGTCTCCGGGTACATCCTGG
>CAZQQB010000104.1:306-2280 GCA_964595415.1 uncultured Nitrososphaerota archaeon
CCTAACCTCCGGCGGGACGCCCTCGAGAGCTTGTGCGGCTCTCATGACCACCGCCATGAGCGCGCTGGTGCAGGACCTTGTCTCCCCGGCAACCATGACGACACAGTCTCCGTCTCCAGCGCCGAGCGTCTCCTTCACGACCTTGACCTCGTGTTCGGTTATGCCGTATGCGGGCAGCTCGTCTGTGTGGAAGATGCCGCCAACCCCGCCGTATACCTTGGCATGGTCGGAGAGCTCTGTGCCAAACTTCCTTCCCGGCTGTACCTCGTTTTTGAGCAGCCCAGCGAAGCCGCGGAGCAGAACGGCAAGGACCTTGCCACCAAACTGCGTTGCCTTCTTTATCACCTTGCTCTCGGTGGAGGAAAAGACATCGCTGATATCAGAGATCTCGGGCTTTGGTCGGGGTGTCCCTCTCCTCTTCAGCTTGTCCCTTATCTCGAGAAGGCGGCTCTGCCGCATCGCCTCGTATTCTACCACAGCCGGGATAAGGCCCAGCTCCTGGACGCCCTTTATCTCGACCCTGGCACCGCCCTCGATGGAGATGTTGAGATCTTGCCTTATCGTCCCAAGACCCCTCTTGATCTTTCCCGTGGCTTTGAGGATCCTGCTGAGCTTTAAGGCGACGCGGCGAGCCTGCTCGCCGCTGCGGATGTCTGGTCCAGTGGATATCTCCACCAATGGTATTCCGAGCCTGTCGAGCCGGTAGACCACGGTGTCGGCTGTCTCCGAGATCTTCCTTGCGGCGTCCTCCTCCAGACAGAGTGACTGGATCGAGATTCTTTCGCCGTTATCGTCGATCCAGCCGTTCAGGGCGACCTTGGCAGTCCTCTGGAAGCCGGTGGTGTTTGACCCGTCTATGACTATCTTTCTCATCACATGGATCTCGTCGACCGTAACCATGTTCATGAGCAGTGAAACTGTTAGGGCGACAGAGACTGCATCCCTGTTGAGCTCGTGTGGCGGCTCCTCGTCGAGTTCCACAAGGCATGTGGAGTCCCTGTACCCTTGGTAGTGGAATACCTTGCTCCTCTCGGATTCGAAGAGCGCAGCCCTGTCCACCTCGCCCAGCTCGCTTGTTGTCGGCCTCAGGTGCCTAACAACGGTAAAATGGGGCTCCTCGTCCCTCAGTGCCGTCGGGCAGCCGCAGAAGAGCTTTTCTGATGTGTCGAGCTGCTGGTGTATCTCGATTCCGACTTTCACGCCCCTGTTCATGGCTGCGGCACCTCGGTGTAAACGCTCCTGTTGGAGAGCTCGCCGGCTATGTTAGTGAGAAAGAGCCTTCGAGCCTCCTTGAGGTCTCTTGTCTGGGCCAAGACCCACATGAGCTTGACGAGCGCGGTCTCTGGAAGCATGTCCCCCGCAGGTATGACTCCCATGGAGAGGAGCTCCCGCCCAGTGCTGTATACGTTCATGTTGACCCGACCATGTAGGCACTGGGAGGTCATCACAACGGCTATCCCGCTCTGGATCGCCCTCCTGATGGCGGGGAAGATCCTCTCGGGTATGTGGCCAAGTCCTGTACCTTCAAGGACGATGCCGTGGAAGCCCCTGTGGATGATGGGGTCAAAGATGTCTGTGGGTATCCCGGGGAAGGATTTTATCAGCACGACATCCTCGTCAAAGTCGGCTTTGAGCTCAAGATCTCCGCCCCTCTCTTTGAAGGGGCCTTTGACCTCAACCCTCCCCTCTACGACCCTTGCGATGGGAAAGGCATTTATGGAGGCAAAGGCGTCCCTGCGGCTCGTGTGCATCTTTCTGACCTTGGTTCCGCGGTGGATTACCAATTCTCCGTCTGAGGTTGTGGAATGCATCAGGACGCCCACCTCGGCAAAAGGGGCTCTCGCCGCGGCAAGGACAGCACCCTTCAGGTTGAGGTATGCGTCTGAGGAGGGCCTATCGGAGGACCTCTGGGAGCCCACCAGTATGACAGGGGCGGGCAGGTTCCTTAGTGCAAAGGAGAGGGCAGCCGCGGTG
>CAZQQB010000105.1:0-2259 GCA_964595415.1 uncultured Nitrososphaerota archaeon
TCCTCCTCTTCTTCCTCCTCTTCTTCCTCCTCTTCTTCCTCCTCTTCTTCCTCCTTCACGTAATCAGCTGTTAGTGGTTCAGTTTTGTCTTTTGGTCTGCCCAATTCGGGTTGTTTGGATTTATCACTCATGTGATCTCACCTCATAGTTTGAGTTTGCTTCGGCGCCAATGTCGCATTTTTGGATGGCGCCTAAATTTACCTCTAGTCTTTGCCACAACCCATATGGGCACTGGACTGCTCACTTTATTTGCTTTAATCAGTCGCTTCTTTTTAGAAAGGTGCTTATTTCTTGCCAAATTTCACACCTCATAGTCGAGTTATCTTTATGTCTCTTCTCTTACTTTGGAGTTCAAGCAGGATCTGCTTGAGTTGATCATCAGTTAGTGGTACAGGAAGACGCCCTTGCTGAGCCAACTGGATTAGTTGAAGCTCAAGTTGCTCAGCGAATTCGGGTTTAATTATTTTAAGGTTGCTCAGTCTGCTCCTTGCCTCAGGAGTAAGTATTACCCGAAGCATATTCTGCTTTTGGGCCTCTCTCTCCTGCCTGAGCTCCTCCTCTGCCAATTTTTTCTGCATCTCGGCAAGCTTCCTCTGTTTAAGGAGCTCTAGTTCATCAGGAGATTCTGTCAAAGGGATCACCCTATTTAGCCTTGCTGGGGAGGTATTTGCTTAGCGCAGGCATATCTTTTTGGAGATCTTTGAGGAGTTTATAGGAGATCCTATCTACTATAGATTTGCCTTTATCTGTGAGAACCCTACCTCTCGTCCCTGACTTTGTCACTAATCCCGCATGTTCTAGCTGTTGGATAGGTTTTCTGATTGACGACGCCCCAGCCTTGTAGAAGTGTTCCCTCCGCATGCCTTTTTTGGTCCTACCGCCATAAGCTGACCTTAGGGATTCTACCCCCACCGGCCCGTCCAAGTATATGCGTCTGAGGAGCGAGGCACACCTAATGTACCAGAAGTTGGGCTGCGAAGGGACCCTCTCAACATGTGGACCAACCTTGACAAAGTTAGACCATGGGAGCGGTGAGACCTCTTTAATATTTTCTTTAAGGTACTCTGCTAATGCGTGAATTAGTCTGTCAGCTGGAACGTACTGGGCAAGAGGCACGGATATCTCCTCTCCATTTGCGTCTTCAGAGATAAATCGAACTTACATATCCTTTTACCTTCGTCTGCGGGTTTTGATAGGGTATCGCTTTGTAGAACCACAGACCAAGCACGTGACCACTATATGTGGGCTCCTTCGAGGAGAGATTCTAATTCGAGACCTGATGCCCGGATAGAGAAATGAATGGCATGACTTGCATAGGAAGTACTTCCACTCCCTTGGAATCCTTACATTCGTTCTCCTCGAGATCTGGAGGGCCATCTCGACATACCTGTCAGAGAGGTTCGGCGAAGATCTGATATTTGCCTCGGCGAGCCGAAAGAGGTTCTCGATCCTCTGGGCGGCCAGGTCTTTTATTATGTGGCGACTTGCTGGCAATCGTAGGCACCTATAAAGAGAAGGAAATCAAGGCATAAATGTTTTCAGATGGATTTTCTATAGGGAGGGCGAGTCGAATATTATGAGAAGGGTAAATATAATACTCGCGGAGTCTGCGCTTGAGACTGTTCCAAGAGAGATAGCAGATCATCCCTCAGTGAAGAGGTGGGCAGAGAGGAGAGGCAAAGAGCCTAATAAGGTACTCCTTGATATGTCTTACCACTATACAGCAATGAAGGAACTAAGAGACTGGGATAGGAGGGGAAGACCTGACATCGTCTATGTTACTTTGTTGAACTTGTTGGGAAGCCCACTCAGCAAGGAGGGGCTACTCAGAGTATATGTACATACCATAAAGGATTTCGTAATTAAAGTTGACCCGGAGATAAAACTCCCAAGGAATTATTTGAGGTTCTTGGGTCTAATTGAACAATTATTCGATGTGGGCAAGGTGCCCCCGACGGGGAAGTGGCTCATGAAGTTTGAGAAGAAGAGCCTTAGGGAGCTGTTCAAAGAGATTGAACCCAGTAAAATCATATTTCTGACGGAAGAAGGGAAGAGGATGAAGGGGGATAAGTTTGGGGAAATGGTAACCGAGGAGGAGAATCCCTCAGTGGTTATAGGAGGATTCCAGAAGGGAGAGTTTAAGGAGGAAGATCTTAAGCTTGCCGATCACAGGGTTTCATTATACAAGAAGTCGCTCGACGCATGGATTGTAGCGTCAATGGCGGTTCATGAAATAGGGAAAGCTATACGCATAATATA
>CAZQQB010000106.1:0-2207 GCA_964595415.1 uncultured Nitrososphaerota archaeon
GAAAGGGTCTTTATCCACTCCTACCCAGAGCCCAAAACTTGATCAGAAATTACCCAGATAAGATTGTCACTCCAGTGGACATCGCAGTTTTAAGATCTGATGAACGGGTGGAACTGCCCCTTAGTAACGTACCTGACATCACTCCAATATATGACATTGGCAGCAGAACAGTCGAACTTTACTACACACTAATGAAAGGTGCCAAAGTTATCATTATGAGGCTGGCTACATAGAAGATCAAAGGTTATCTAAGGGCTCTGAGGAACTTCTTAAGGCTGTGGTCAAAAGCGGTGCTAGAACCTTGCTAGGGGGTGGACATTTAAGAGCCATCTCTGATAGGCTCGGAATAGCCGAAAAAATAGATTACTTCAGCACCGGAGGCGGGGCGTTCATTGCATTTCTATCCGGAGAAAAACTGCCTGCGATTGAGGTTCTTATCATGTCCGCGCAGAGGTTTAAAACTGACAAGTAATAAAGTTAATAGCAGGTGCCAAATATGCGTGTTAGGGTTGCTGTGAATGGTTATGGGACTATCGGAAAAAGGGTTGCCGATGCAATTCTAAAACAGAAGGATATGGAGCTGGTTGGTGTTACTAAAACCAAGCCGAACTTTGAGGGCAAAATTGCAGTTAACAAAGGTATACGACTCTTTGCAACCTCTCAAGATCGCCTTAAGACCTTCGAGGAAGCCGGTCTCAAGGTTCAAGGCACATTGGACGATTTACTCAAAGAAGCCGATCTGGTTGTGGACTGCACCCCGGGAAAAGTGGGCGCATCCTACAAACCCATCTATGAAAAGTCCAGATTGAAGGCAATCTTCCAAGGAGGGGAAAAGCACGATCTAACAAGCTTCTCTTTCAACGCAATATGCAACTACAAAGGTGCACTTGGCAGAGATTTTGTTAGAGTGGTCTCTTGCAATACAACAGGTATCTGCCGTTCTGTATATGCGATGGATCGTGCTTTTGGTGTAAAGAAAGTTAGGGCAGTCCTAATAAGACGTGGAGCAGACCCCGCAGAGGACTCAAAGGGTCCAATAAACAGCATAGTCCCAGACCCTGTGACGATCCCATCCCATCATGGCCCTGATGTCCAGAAAGTTCTCCCACACATAGACATTACCACAATGGCATTCGCCGTCCCTGAGACCCTCATGCACGTTCATGTCCTAAACGTTGAGCTTAAAAATCCGGCAACGGAGGCAGACATCTTGGAAGCCCTCTCCCACTACCCTCGGATAAGGGTACTTACATCTCAGGATGGTGTCGAATCCACATCTGCGATAATTGAATACGCCAGAGATCTGGGTAGGATGCGCTACGATCTACCAGAGTTGGTCGTTTGGAAGGAATCGGTGAAGTCTTTTGGTCAAGAAGTTTACTTAACCCAGGCTGTACATCAGGAGGCAATAGTGGTTCCCGAAAACATAGATGCGATTAGAGCCATGACAAGGGTGACCGAGGATCCGGAGGAATCAATGAGGATCACAAATGAATCTTTAGGTATAGGGAGGTGAAAACGATCTTCAAGAATATACTTGTGCCAGTCGATGGGTCCCCAGCCTCCATGAGGGCCTTAGATCTCGCACTGGAGTTTGGCATGCGGGACGGAGCTAAGATCACCCTAATTCACGTCATCGTCCCTCCTCCTGCATATGCCTCTCCACAGGCAGTAGGGGAGATGAAAAAATCGGGAGAGTCCATATTGGAGGCTGCCGAGTCGAGGTGTAAGTGTTTTGGCCTAATAGTAAGGAAGATACTAAGGATCGTAGAATGGAACCAGAGCTCGGTTGCGTCGGAGATCTTTGAAGAGGCAGTCAAGGGGCGCTATGATCTTGCCATACTTGGCTCAAGAGGGTACTCCGGCGAGCGGGGCATCCTCATGGGCAGCGTTACCATATCATTAGCTATAAGCCTTCCTTGCACTACTATTATTGTGCGGTAACCGGTGGGTAGATTGCCTCGGACCAAAATTTCATTCGGCACTGATGGCTGGCGATCCAGGACAGACTTAGACTTCAATGATGTCAACGTTAGGATCGTTTCCGAGGCGATCGCCCAATACCTCATCCTCCTTCGTGCTAAAAAAGGGGTGTTTGTGGGATATGACGGGCGGAAGGGGTCCCAGTCTTTTGCAAGAGCATGTGCAGAGGTGCTCTCCTCGTCTGGGATACCTTCGTTTCTCCCCCATAGACCAGTACCAACACC
>CAZQQB010000107.1:0-2183 GCA_964595415.1 uncultured Nitrososphaerota archaeon
GATAATGGCGGCCGAGGCAAAAAGGAGAAAGATCATGCTCATGTAAGGCCCTTGGCGTTTTGTCAGGCCTGTGGCGGCTGCTGCAACCACAAATATCAAGATCAGTGCCATGACGAAGATCATTATTTGTTGAAGGGGGCCAAAGTAAAATTCCAGCGCCAAACGCCAAGCGGGTATACCTGGATCGAATGTGAACATCAGAGTGTCTGGGCGCAAGGCAGGTTGACCGGTGAACCAATGATATCCGTAAGGAGATATCAGTGCTATTACCGCTAGACATATGGCAGAAATAATTGATACGAACTTAATCAGTCGAGCCCTGTTGTAGAGGAAATTGATTATAACAGCGACGAGTAGTGGGATTATGACAAGCAGTGCTATTGACCAAAGGTTTGAAGAATATTCGCTCATCGCCGCTCACCCTTTAATACCTTGGAAGCTTTCAGCGTGCCATACCTTCTGAAGAGCATTATTGCCAAGGCGACCAGTATGGCAGTTGTGCTGACCCCGATAACGATGTTGGTTAAAACGATTCCCAGAGGAAAGACCAGAGCTGCCCTGCTCGCAAACTCAACGACTGACATCCCGGGGAGTAGTATGGGAACTATACCGCCCTCAATATAGCCCACAGCCACCAGAAGAAGATTGACCCCGTCAGAGAGTAGTGTGAAGGCGATTATCTTCTTTATGAGGTTATCCAAGAATAACATTCCAGCTATGCCTATCATTACCAGCGCAGCCGCCGCAATAAAACCCAAGAGCTGAATGGTGACCTCAATCAATCCTCTTCAGTCCTCCTTGTTTTGAATATCCCTAGAATTATGATTCCTGGTAGGAGCACGGTGCCTACAATCGCCTGCGTGAGTCCGAGGTCTGGTGCTAAGAGGGCTTGGAAAAAGAAGGCAAGGGCAATGCTCTCGGCACCTGATATGAAGGCAGCCCTCAGCAGGTCTTTTTGGAGCAGAGCGGCAACCGCACCTACAGTTATTGCCACTACCATAACGTAGGCCATTACTATAAAACTGGAAGACAGTTCTATCATTTTTCAAGCCTCCTTTGATAGCTATAATAATACGCATTGGCGAGGGCATTCCCGCAGAAGGGGATCAGTACAAAGAAAAAGAAGCCCACAGCCACCAAATCAAGTCTGAATATGAGAAGGCCTCCAAATATCATAGCCAGAGATGCAACGGTATCTATTACGCCAGTTATGTGATTTCTGACGTAGAAGATGTTTGGACCGTATTCATCCCCGAATCTGAAAAGACCAACTGCAGCACCAATCATAGGTATCGTGCCGGCAAACATTATGCCGCCTGCGCCTATCTTTCCAACCGCGCTCATGGCAATGTCAAGCCTGACGCCGTTCAGAGATAATACAACGACCGATATTACGAAAACGACTATTAATGAAAGGATCAATTTGCTTGGCTCAATCACGAATGTGCCTTTCTTAATGTTCCAAGCAACAAAGGCCATCACCGCCAGCCCATACAAGACAATGAATAATTCGGTGATCATTCGCCCTCCTCCATCCTAAATAATCTTGCGAATATTATGGTGCCAACAGCGCCCAACACAAGTAGGGCAATAGCAGTATCCCTCGCAAACTCTATCTCGAATATAATCTGAATGATGTATAGGCTGACGCCTGCGGCCGTGGTAAGGGCACTAACCCCCATCAGGGATGTCACAGCCTCTCCCTTCAGCGCAAGCCTAAGGGCGCCCAGACCAGCAATTGCCACGGCCACCATGAATGTGAAAGCGCCCCAGAAGAAGGCGCCATCCGCCAAAGCTGTCAGAAAATATACGTCTATCATTTCTCCAGCCACCTCGCAATATGAGGTTCCAACGGGATAACCTCGCCACGACTTCTGGGGTTGATCGACCCGACGTACAATCTTTTAGTAGGCACATCGATCTCGATCGTCACAGTGCCTGGCGTGTATGTTATGCTGTTCGCCAACATTGTCTGAGAGATTGGTTTTGTCAAGATGGAATCTATGGACATAATGATAGGGTCGATGTCCCCATTGAAGCACCTTTTGCTAACATCTATAATCGATGCCATAATCTCCCTTATAAGACGTAACCAATAGCGGACTCCCCATAAAAAAGCCAACATAATTCACCTTGCAACTTTCTTAAGGCTTTCAAGGAACCTTCTGCCATAGTCCATGTAT
>CAZQQB010000108.1:0-2108 GCA_964595415.1 uncultured Nitrososphaerota archaeon
GGCTGAGATGGAGCAGCACAACCGACAAGTGTGACGAGTAACGCCAAGATCAGCAATCCTGCTACGAGAAACCTTAGAACCGACTGCATGTTCCCCCTCCCTTCGCTTTCGCTCTTTCTAATTCTTGTTGACCTCTTGGAAGGCAATCCTCGACACGTTGAACTACGGCCAAAATCCGGAAACCGAACTCGGACCACTGAACTCTCCTGGCTAAAGCTCAGCCTCCGCAGGGCTGCGCTCTAATCCGCTGAGCTACGGGCGCGTATACATTGGCGGAGGGAATGGGATTCGAACCCATGACGGAGGTTTATAGCCCCCGTAACCGCTTAGCAGGCGGCCGCACTAGACCAACTATGCGATCCCTCCGAGCGGTATCCTCCACCGCGTTTCTCATTATACCACAGCTGGTAGTCCGGCGCAATTCGCTGTACTCGTCCAAGTGGCCTTAGTATAGGGAATAAAGATGGCTCCTGGTAGAATGGGCTGGGGGGAAATCATAGTCCCAGAACCTTTCCAAGAAGGAGCCATCGAAATGAAGGATAACACAGCAAGAAGGCTGGCGCAAATCCCGGCGGATCATCTAATGGTGGGGATCGATCCTCACAAGCGAGTGCATGCAGTGACGGTGATGACTCAGCAGGCGGTCATATGCTGTAAGTTCAAAGTGGATAACTCTCTTGGAGGCTTTGAGCGCCTGGTAGAGAGGGTCCAAGCCGAGGCGATCAGAGTTGGTGCCCCTGGGGTGGTCTTTGCGGTCGAGGCTGGAGGGCACTACTGGCGCAACTTGAGCTACTACTTGTACGAAAGAGGCTTCGAGGTTCATCTGGTCAATCCTTTCACCCTCAAGAGACAGCGGGAGGGCGACGACCTTAACCGACGCAAGAACGATTATCGGGATGCCACTGCGGCTGCCGAGCTTCTGAGGACTGGGAAGTTCACCGATACTCGACTGGTCGAGGGCGACTATGCCAAGCTGAGGGCTCTGCATCAGGCTTATCAGCGGATGAAGAGGGAGTATACCCGAAACGTGAACCTGTGCCGAGCACTTTTGGACGGCATCTTCCCTGAATTCTGTCGGGTTTTCAGAAACCCTTGTGGGCTGACCGCCACGGCAGTTTTAGTGAGTTGTCCTGATCCAGGAGCTATAGCACGACTGAGCGTGGATCAGTTTATAGGGTTGGTGCGGCAGGCTTATGTGGGAAGGAGGCTGTGCGTCCGCAAGTTAGAGCAGTTATATGAGTTGGCCTCTTCGACGATAGGGGTCAAAGCTGGAGCTGATGGGGTAGGTATTGAGCTTCAGATGCTGGTGAGACGTCAGCAAGTATTGGGTGAACAGATCGAGGAACTGGAGAGGCAGATTGTCGAGCTGATCAAGAGCTTTGAGGAGTTCCGCTACGTTGGATCGATAGCTGGTCTGGGGGTGTTGACTGTGGCTGGGCTGGTGGCCGAGATAGGTCCTATTGAGTGGTATGGGAATGCGAAAGACTTGGTGAAGCTAGCTGGAGTGAACCCGATCCAGGCGGAGTCGGCTGGCAAAGCGCGGAAGTGGACTCCGATGAGCAAGAAAGGGAGGCCGGTGTTGCGTTTGTGTCTGTGGCAGGGGGCGTTGGGTTTGTTACGATGCAACAAGGAGTTCCAGTTGTTGGCAGAAAGGCTCGAGAATCGGGGCGGGCGAGGCCGGTCGCTACACAGGGGGCAGGTATTGGGGGCAGCGATGAACAAGCTGCTGAGGCTGTACTTTGCGCTGGTCAGCAAGAAGCAGATGTATGATTCAGTGAGAGCGAGGGAGGTATCGGTAGCGGCCTGAGCACTGGCCGGGTGGGCGGAGGATGCCGCAGGGCCTTATGGGAGCGACAAGGCAACCCGATTTGAAACGTGGCACCTCCGTCCCTCGTGGGCAAACCCGGATTGGGTATTTTGTGCTGTCGTCAGATGACGACAAAGCTCGGATTGTGAAGCTAAGTTGGGGCCCACGACCTGCCGGGCCGGAGTCTGTCCACCCGATCGATGCTCGGTCGCAACAAGCGTCAAGGTCAAACAATCCTCTATCGGGAGCTTGATCCTAAAACCTATAGTATGTTTCAACGTCACGGCCGCTTGGCCCAGCC
>CAZQQB010000109.1:0-1885 GCA_964595415.1 uncultured Nitrososphaerota archaeon
CTTTTTAGTTTTTCTTTAAAAATTTTTGTAACAGTTTTTTCGGGAAACGCTTAAATATAGCTTAGAAAAATGTTGACGCATGTCAACTAAGAATACCGACAAAGAAATGGTTGAAGAGATCAAGAAGATTCTTAGAGAGCTGCATCATGGTGGGGATGTTGAAGAGGTTAAGAGAAGATTCGGAGATATTCTTTCTCGGGTTTCTCCTTCTGAAATCCCTTTGATAGAACAACAGCTTGTTAAAGAAGGAGTTCCGATTGAGGAGATACTAAAACTATGCGACCTCCATGTAGCACTTTTCAGAGAACACCTTCAGCCAAGGGAGCTCAAAGGAGTTCCTAAAGGTCATCCTTTAGATGCCTTCTTGAAGGAAAATGATTGGATAATTAAGCAGTCTGAAACCATTGGAATATATGCTTCGATTCTGCTTAAAGCCGAGAGTGAGGAGCAGGCTAAGGAGAGTCTTGCTAAACTTAAGACTGCTCTTTCTGAACTGCTTAGGATCAGGATCCACTATAGAAAGATACAGATGCTCCTATTTCCCTATTTGGAGAGACGCGGGATCTCAGCCGTACCTAGGGTTCTGTGGGGTAGGGAGGACCAAGTTAGGATTAAGCTTAGACAGTTGCTCGAACTCATGCAGAAGGCGGATAAAACGCTCGACCGTGCCCTGATCAACGAGGTGGTGGAGAAGACTGTGGAAATGGCCAGGGAGGCTTCAGAACTCGTGTTCAGGGAGAATAAGATTCTATTCCCAGCAGCATACGCATTGCTCAGCGAAGGGGAATGGGCGGCTATCGCAGATATTTCTAGACATCTTGGTTACATAGTGAACATTGAAGAAGAATGGAAGACTGATGCGAAGCCAGTGTTGCCTTATGAGTCTGAGGCAAAGGTTACAGGTGAGCAGATGGATAAGCTTCCTCCTGAGTTTAGATCGATGGCGGCTTTCCACGGTATTGAGCCCGACGCTTACAGGGTGGCAGGCAAAGACGATGTTGACCTGAACACGGGTTTCCTGAATGTTGAAGATATTAAAGCTGTCTTCAGGTCTCTACCGCTTGAAATAACCTTTGCCGATAAGAATGACAGGGTAAAGTTTTTCACTGAAAGTGTTTTCCGCAAGGGCTTCATCAGGACTAAGACGATAATTGGAAGAAGATTAGAATATTGCCACCCTCCTAGGCTTGAAAGCATTGTTAGGAAGAATGTTAATGATGTTAAGCATGGGGAAGCTGAGTATCGAGAGTTTTGGACTAGGAGTGGGGACAGGATAATAAGAGTGCTATTGGCGCCAGTTAAGAATGAGAATAATGAGTACCTTGGTTCGCTCGAGATAGTTGAAGATTTAACTGAAATCGTTAACAACCCTGATGAGGTGAAGAAGAGGATAATGGTGCTCTGAAGTGGAGGATGTATTCGAGTTAACACGCAGATACGTTGTTCCATCAATTAGACGTGTCCTTGCAGGCAAACTAGTTGAGAAAGGCATGCTTAGGAAGGAAGCTGCAGAACTTTTAGGATTGTCACGTTCAGCGGTCTCCAGATACTTAAACTCTGAGAGAGGAGTGCTCATAAAAATAGCCGGGCTTGAAGACGTGATGAGTCTGGTCGAGAAATTGGCTGAAAGCATTATTCGGGAAAAAATCGACGAATACAGGGTTCAAGAAGAAATCGCCAAGATAGCAACCTACTTCATGTCGAAGAAATACTTCTGTGGAACCCATAAAAAAATAAACCCTAAGATGGATATTGTTAGATGCAGAATCTGCTTAAAGGTTTTCGGCAAGTAACTATAAGAATATTTCTGCAGATTGTTAGTCTTTCGGAAAACGCTTAAAAGTCGATTATTCATATTCCTCCCGTGAGAAGCTATGAGTATAAG
>CAZQQB010000110.1:0-1522 GCA_964595415.1 uncultured Nitrososphaerota archaeon
TGTTGGGAAACCATTTGACCCCTCGATGCACGAGGTTGCATGTGTTGTGGATGGCGATTCTGATGGTATTGTGTTGGAAGAAGTGAGGAAGGGATATATGATGGATGGAAAGGTAATCAGACCAAGCGTTGTAAAAATATCCAAAAAATCAAGCTCAAAGGAGGTAGTTTAAAATGAGTAAAATTCAACCGGGAGAAAAAGTATTGGGGATAGACCTAGGGACCACAAACTCAGCAGCCGCCATATTTGAGGGCGGAAAGGCAATCGTTATACCTAGCGCAGAAGGGCCTACTGTTGCAGGCAAGATGTTCCCATCCGTTGTGGCTCTCACAAAAGACGGGACCTTACTAGTAGGTGAGCCGGCCAAGCGGCAGGCCACGGCGAACCCTGAAGGCACGATCTTCGAGATCAAGCGCAAGATGGGAACGGACTACAAGGCAAAAGTCTTTGGCAAAGAATACACGCCCCAGCAGATCTCGGCATTCATACTCCAGAAGATAAAGAAGGACGCCGAGACCTACCTGGGCACCCCGATAAAGAAGGCTGTGATAACGGTCCCGGCGCACTTCAATGACAACCAGCGCCAAGCGACGAAGGATGCCGGCGAGATCGCGGGCTTCGAGGTTTTGAGGATCATAAATGAGCCTACTGCCGCGTGTCTGGCTTATGGGATAGACAAGCTCGATAAGGAGATGAAGATCTTGGTGTTCAGCTTTGGCGGTGGCACACACGACGTGACTGTCATGGATTTCGGAAAGGGCGTATTCCAAGTCCTGTCGACGAGCGGGGACACCGAGACGGGAGGGGCTGACATTGACAAGGCTATGATGGACTACGTTATTGAAGAGTTCAGGAAGGATACAGGCATAGACCTTAGAACAGACAGGACTGCCTTGGCTAGGCTCAAGGAGGCATGCGAGAGAGCAAAGATAGAGCTCTCCACCCTTATGACGACCGACATAGATCTGCCCTTCATATACGCCGACACATCCGGACCGAAGCATCTCCACATGACGTTGACTAGGGCAAAACTTGAGGAGCTTGCGGAGCCAATAGTCAGGAAAACCGAGAGAACCATCGTTCGTGCACTCGAGGACGCGAAGCTCACACCAGCCCAGATCGACAAGATCATATTAATTGGCGGGACCACAAGGATGCCCCTCGTCCAAAGGATGATTGAAAGGTTTATGGGCAGGGCTGTGGAGAGGGGGGTAGACCCCATGGAGGCTGTTGCCATAGGCGCATCGATACAAGGCGCCGTCCTGACTGGCGAAGTCAGGGACATTCTGCTACTCGACGTGACACCCCTTTCTTTAGGCGTTGAGACATTGGGCGGCATCTTCACAAGGATAATCGAAAGGAACACAACAATACCGTGCAGGAGGAGCCAGATCTTCACAACTGCAGCCGACTTGCAGACAGCCGTTACGATTCATGTGCTCCAGGGAGAGCGCCCAATGGCTGCCGACAACGTATCTTTGGGCATGTTCAACCTGGAGGGCATACCCCCAGCCCCTCGTGG
>CAZQQB010000111.1:0-1509 GCA_964595415.1 uncultured Nitrososphaerota archaeon
CCTACCTTAATCTCCTCTGCAGTCATCTTGACCCCGTCAAACCTTTCCGTGTACTCTAAAACTGCGCGGTCTCCTCGTTCTTTGATGTCGTTGACGATCTTCTTTACGCTCTCGAAAACCTGCTCGGGTATCACATCGGGTCTCCACATCCTGAAGCCTTCATAGTCCACCACTTTCATAAGCTCCTCACCAAAAGGTCTGCGACCCTCTTTATTCTTTCATATTTCGTCTTATATGCCACTTTATTACATATTAGCTTGGCAGTGGATTTGAGTATGACTTTAATAGGCCTCAGCCCGTTCCGCTCCAATGTTCTTCCAGTGCTTGATAGGTCCACAACGCAGTCCGAGAGTCCTAGCAATGGCGCTATCTCTACTGCCCCCCTCAGCTTTATTACCTCCACTTGGATACCCATCTCATTAAAGAACTGCTTAGTTAAGTTTGGGAACTCAGTCGCCACCCTTACACCTTGCGGGAGTTCAGAGGGATCTTTATACCCGCTCTCAGATTTTACGGCGACAACGAGGTTACACTCTCCGAACTTCATATCTGCCAGCTCGTATACCTCCAGTCCGCTCTCAGCGACAACATCCCTTCCAGTTATTCCCATGTCTGCTATCCCGTAGTAAACATAGATGGGTATGTCCGCAGCCCTAATCGAGAGAAGTTGGAGGCCTTCCAAGGTCGTATTCGTGAGATATGCCCTGTCCTCGTCCAGAGCCCTTATGTTGGCCTTCTCTAGAACCTCCAGCACCGGTCCTCTAAGCCGGCCTTTATTCGGCATTCCCAAGATCAGCCCTTTCATAACGACTCCTCTTTTATCACCTTATTGGTTTTCAGATCCAAGATCGCCCTTCCGACCAGAACCCCTTCTTTCTCTCCCCTGTAGGGCGATACGGTACAGACTTTGCCCCGACCCCTCAAGCTCTTCGCTAGGTTTATTGCGTTATCTCTAAACCCTTTGGTGTAGTATATTGGCAGAAGGGTCTCTCTCTTGGCCCCCGCTCCTTCCAGCGCTCTCACGAGAAGATCAACGCTGACCGCAAATCCTGTTGCCCTCATGTCTAGACCGAACTCCTTCATCATGGCATCGTACCTGCCGCCCCCTCCGATCGGCAGACCAAGTCCTTCAAGAAATATCTCAAACACCACACCATTGTAATACTTCATCTCTCTCAAGGTACTGAGGTCCACTCTGACCCTATTGGAGTATCCATATGCCCTGATCACGTCAAAGAGTTCCTCGAAATAGTGTGAGTCCTCGACGAGATCCTTGACCCCCAATTCTGTAAGCTTCTGGATTACCTCTGGTCCCCCCCTTCCTTCCGTCATGTAGGTGAAGATCTCTAGGGTCCTCTCGTTTTTTGTGGCTTCCCTCAATTCACCTATTGACTTGGCTGAGACTGCTCTCTTAAGAGCCTCATGATCGGCGATGCTGAACTGTTCGGTGGCTTTTCTGAATACAGATATGCTGCCGACATCAACCTTCGCGCCACTCAGACCTGTCCT